>NZ_NEGL01000015.1:0-59785 GCF_002135425.1 Acinetobacter sp. ANC 4654 | reverse complement strand
CGGATTGGCGTGGGAAAGAACAAATGATTTTACGCACAGCACCGGTTTTTAACAGTTTGGCCAAGCCATAATCGCCATTGCCTGCGTTGTTGTTCACGATGACTAAGTCTTGAGTACCCAGCTCAATTAAGCCATCAATCAGTTCAGCAGGCTGACCTGCTGTACCAAAACCACCAATCATGATGGTGGAGCCATCTTTAATTTGGGATAAGGCTTCGGTTAATGAGTGAGCACTTTTATCAATCATTAGACAACTCCGTCTGTACGCTGCATAAATAAGGATGAAAACTAATGCTTAGGATGAATAGATAAGCTCAAAATTGAATCACTCAATCCCGAGTGTTTTCATTAGAATTCCTTTTGTTTATTTTTCATTTTTTTTAATTGAACATCTACTATAAAACAGTAATTTTGTTCGATCCGCAGTATTTAGGTTCGATGATCGAACAATTATTCTAATTTTTGAATATACTAGATGCATATTCAATTACTCTCAATTTTGTTTGATCAGCTCAATAAAGGTTAACTTATGCATGAGGCTAAATTAGAAGATAAGAAGATTTTGCAAAACCCAGATAACCAAAAAAATATTCGACATGAAGATTTTATCGCGGGTATTAGCAAAGGTATGGCTATTTTAGATTGTTTTGGATCTGAACGTCATCGCTTAAATATCAGTATTGCCGCTGAAAAAACAGGTATGACGCGTGCAGCAGCGCGTAGACATTTACTCACACTTGAGTATTTGGGATATTTAGAATTTGATGGGCATTATTATTATTTAGCACCTAAAATATTAAAATTTTCAGGTGCTTACCTAAGTGGTTCACAACTGCCAAAAATTTGCCAACCCCTATTAAACTTACTCACCACTCAAACATCGCTTATTTATTCAGTAATGGTCTTAGATGGTTATGAAGCAATTACCATTGCTCGAAGTGCGGCCCACCAACAAACAGATCGGGTCAATCCTTATGGACTCCATTTAGGGAATCGTTTGCCGGCACATGCAACATCAGCAGGTAAAATTTTATTGGCATATCTAGATTTAGATGAGCAAAAAAAATGGTTAGAAAAATATCCATTGAAGCGACTAACCAAATTTAGCTGCACAGACAATAATACCTTTCTAAAAATTTTAGAGGAAATTAAGGAGCAAGATTGGTGTTATTCAAGCGAAGAACATGAGCTGGGGGTACATGCGCTTGCTGTGCCCATATATGGACCGAAAGGCAATGTCGTTGCAGCATTAAATATTGTTTCGCCTACGACAAAAACGACGAAAGAATATCTAGTTCAGCAAATTATGCCTTTGCTTCTTGAAACGGCACGTGAATTACGTAATGTCATTTAGATATTTGTTCAACGCTTGTGCTGTGTGAAATCAGATAATATGAAGTGTAATAACTAATATCAAATACACTACCTCTACTGCAAATGTTCTACAAAAATTGATTCGTGTAGTATATATAAATGCTGTAGAGCTTATACTTAATGTTGATTGTAAAACCTTACGAGGGTTGAACAATTGCTAGAAAAAATGCGCCAATCGCTCTCTTTGGAAAAAAGCATTATCTAATAATCATGCCTCATTTGATCTCAAGAACAGTACGCCAATTCATAAAACTCAAAAAGTAATCATTGAACAATTTTTTAAGTCCTGTTCTTAACGCTTATAGTTAAAAACAGGACATTTAAGATTTTGAATAACAAGACTTATTGAACTTCAAATTCAATTCTACGGTTTTTCTTACGACCATCAATGGTTGTGTTATCAGCAACGGGTTGAGTTGAACCCAATCCTTCCACCGTTAAATAATCTGTTGGCACATTTTTTTCTGTTAAATACTTTTTAACGGTGGCTGCGCGTTCCTGACTAAGGATTAAATTTTTAGCTGGACTACCTGAACTATCCGTATGACCAATAACTTTAACTTTCTTGCCAGCGACTTTATTTAATGCAACTGCCATTTCATCCAAAATTTTGGTTCCTGATGCGACTAATATTGCACTTCCAGATTCAAACTCGATAATTCTATTTTTTAAAGCATCATCAATAATTTGCTGCTCTGCTTGATTCACAGACAACTGTATATTTAAGCGATATGGTATTTGAATCATATTTTGAAAATTCACTGTGGTTGGCTGAATATCATTTTGATTTAACATTTTCCCCGTTAATTCAACCTCTGTACCACGCACAGATAATTTCCCTTGTTTAACTTTCTTTAAATCTGCTGTAATGATTTTGGTTACTGAATCACTCCAGCCATTGGGTGCGGAAACTGGTTTTACTTTAATTTTATCAATGACTTGATACGATCCATAAACACTATACATTTTGGCTAAAATTGCTTGTTTACTGCTTTCATTTGGTACAACACCTTCAACCACAATGGGTTCGGCCAGTACCAAAGAACTTAAGGATACAAGAGTCAATAAAATCAGGATTTTAATTTTTTTTCTAATTATTTGTAATTTAATCATTTTTAATCAGCTATAAATGTTTGTCTAAAAAGTTTAATACCTTGATTTAAACTTAGATGGCGCTCACACAAGGACTGTTCTAAGGCCGCGAGTCCTGCATTTTGTTCTAAATAAGGATCAATCCAGTCTGCTTTTGCTAATGAAACCCAATGCTCTGAATCCATTTTTTGAGTAAATATTTCACTTAATGCAATAATATCAGCACCTTGAAATCCAAATAACAAAACAGGTGAATGGCTATGTAAAATTCCAATGAGCAATTCTACATTTTGCTTAGCAATAAAATAACTAATTAAATTGACCCAAAACGCGGCTATTTCATAGCAATAGCTTGGATTATTAATCGGTAAAATAAGGACTTTTTTTAGTCGACTGGTACCTTGTTGAATAACAGGTTGTAGCAACAAACCTAATCCAATTATAGTTTGAGAAAGTTCATAAGCAGTTATTTTCATCAATTGAGAAAATGAATGAATCGTATGATATTCATAAAATTTAGCGCTTTCTATATGCGTAAATATTTGAATTTCATTACTTAATTTACTCAATTTATCTAGCAAAATATCAGGATCATGTATTGAATGTATCACCTGATTTTTTTGCAATAAATTGATCAAGGTCTGTTTGTAGCTATAGGGTGCATACAAAATATGTTCATATGGCGTATCTACCTCTAATAAATGACTCAGTAGCATCGGAAATAGACGTCCTGAACTATCTTTGCTACTAATTAAGTTTGCTACCAGAAACTTGGTTTCTTGAGGGTTGGCAATGAAAAAATCTAATGCAGGGAGTTTTGGATAAATACGACTGAAATCTGGCGATTGCATGGCATATTCGAGTGCTTCAGTCATCCATTGATCCATTAATTGAATTAAAGTCGACTGCCCCCGTGTCTTTAAAAAATCTCCATGTGCAGGACATTTCCCATAATAAAGTGGAAAAGTTTTTATTTTATACATAATAACTCTCCCGCTTTTTTGTTGCCCTATTCCGTATTTTTTTATAGATCATGGGCGAGTTCCATTTAGATCAGCGAATACAGAGGTCGCATTTGTTTTAACTGCTGTAGCAGGCATAGGTGCTGCTTGTGCTGCTACGACACGAACCGAATTATTATTTACCACTTGATCGACCAACAGCATTCCAATATAGCCACGACTAGAGCCAATATGATCCGAAGCTCCACTGATTAAACGGAAATTTACTTTTACAGCCAAGTTAGGGTTTTGTTGATTTTTCCAAATCATTTCAAAATAACCACTGTGTTGAGTGCGCTGTGCATTATCAATTAAACGGTTAATTCCATACTCACCCGGTTCATCAAAAATCGTGTGTGTCTGCCCTTCTAAATCGATGACGGTAATACGTGCACCCGGAATAGATCCTTGATTTGGCCACACAAAATTTACCCATTGTTGCACTCCATTTTCATAGACCATACGTTGACCATCAATATCAATGGTATAAGAAAGTAATTGAGCATTTTCTAATGGATAAAACTGGAAATTTGACTGATTGACTGCTGTTGGAACAGCTGCTTGGTTTAGCTCTCCAGTTGCCATTCCATTGATGGGTGCAACATAACTTTTGAAATTCATAACAAATTGAGGGTTCAAGCTAATTCCTAAATCCTTCCATGTTTTAGACGTTAAGATATATCCGCGACGGACCACCAATGGATCAAGATAATCTTTGGCAAAACGTGCAATACTGCCATTTTCACCAAAAATTTGCCCAATTTCATTGCTCGTTGCTTGTAATGTCGCAGAAGAATTAAATGGATATTTTTGACCTAAATTATGTGTAAATGGCTGATTGGCTTGTATTGTCCATAATTTATTGATTTCATCCTGTGTTGGAATTAATAGACTATTGAATGATTGGGTGAGTGGACTCATCAATAATTTTTGTAATAACTGTTGATCAATTTCATTCAATCCAACAGACATTTTTTCATCAATTAATTTTTGTGTGCCATTAAAAACAGAATTTTGCTCATTAATCGTTTGCTTAACCAAAGTCATGGCTGTAGGACCAATATCCCCTATACTTTTTAAATCATTGAACTTGCTACGAACCTGTGCAATGGATTGCATGTATTCATCGAGCAATGATTTATTCTGTTGATCATCTCGCTTACGAACCATTTGGTAGAACATTTGGAATTCTGTTGAAATCACCCCCTGTACTTGATTTGAGGCTTGTTGGGTAGTTTTAGATTCATCGCTATTTAATACTTTACGTTTAAACCATGCCACAAAGCCTGTTTGAGGAGCAGCTAACTCTGCTTGAACGATAGGATTATCCCAGCTTGTTTCCTTAGCAATACGATTCATAACAGAACGAATAGGCGAATTTTCAGGTTCGCCTAAAATGTCAATATTGTTCGCTTGTTGTTTGAAATCATTGGTTTTTGCATAATGAATGCCATTTAAAAATTTACGCCATTCCGCTATATATTCTTGCTTATACAATTGGGTTAATTGCTTACGAATTTGGTTTGGGCTACCACTAAAAGTGAGGTCATCCGATTGTGTGCTGTTTAAAACCCAATCTTTGCTATCTGTTGGGCGATTCGCCGCCTCATCAATAGCTTTTTCTACATGTTCAGACCATGCTTTATAGGTAAATATACCGGGCAAGGCATAACTACCAAGTACGGTGTTCTGGTTATTTTGACCGACCAGTTGTTTTATAGTAAGCGCAGGAAATCGAACTGCTGCACGCATTTTAATTTCATTATAAACACGGTCACGTGCAGGTATGCCTTGAATAATAGACAATAGAACTTGACGAGTTTGATCGACAAGCAATGTATCCGACTCAAGTAATGGAAACTGACGATTATTGGCTAAAGTCATTGCATAGGATAGAATTTGCTCTGCTTTTTGCAGCATTTCGCCACGTGGCATTTGTCCACGATTAGAATCTAACCAAGAACGCCAAAAACGTGTCACTTGATCACTTAAATGACTTGAATCCATATATTGTGGATTACTCATCATCAAATAGGCTTTTAAAGCATTATAAGCATCGTGTGGGCTGGTTTCAGATGGCTCTAAATATTGTTGATTTTTAGAAACTTTTTTAATTTCCACATTGACATGATTGGCTTTTAACGTCGCTTCATTATTTTTGATATGTTGTAAATATAGGGCAATATTTTTTTGGGCGGGTTGTAAAATAACTTGCTTCACCCCTTTTAAATATTCCACTTTTAATTTTTCGCGTAGTTCATTGCCTTGATATAAACCAAAGCCAAATTTAATTGGCCGATTTTCAGAAAATTGATCCAGTTGCTGCATTCGGTCTTGTAAAATCAACAAGGCATTTAGTTGTGTTGATAATTCTTGTCCTGATTGTTTTTCTAATTGTACGACTTTGTCTAAATCTGCTTGAACATCAGCAATCAACTGTTGATTGTTACGATATGACCATACCCATATACTTAAAATAATGGATACAGCTAACAATGCCGTCATAAATGCAAGGTAACGTTGTTTTTTGCGTCTAGGATTAATATGTTGTTTGACTAAATTTTTATCTTTTAGAATCACCTCTGAAAATAAACCTTTAAGAAAATAACCATGATTCTGTGAAATAGAATTGGCTGGAATACCATTTTCATTAGTCACACTCTTGGATAAATGAAAATCCTGCGCAATTTGTTCAGTCATTGGGCTTTCAATGACACCTTCTTGTAATGCACTGGTAAAATAGAAACCACGAAATACAGGCTTGAACTGATATGGATTTTCTTCAAATAATGTGCCAATAAATGTTTTAAGTGCGGGCTTTAAGCTCTTAAATTCTAAAGGAAATGTCATTACACTGGGTGAAATATTTTGAGTATAACGTCGACTCAAGTGAGTACTACTCACCCCTTTTAGACCATCATATAAAGCAGAATAGTGTTGTTCAAACAGCTCTACCGCATTATTTGCAGCGTCTGGATCATAGGTTAATGTTGTTCCCCAAACTTGATCAAATTCATTTGCTTCGTAACATTCAAAAAACTCAGTAAATCCTGCAATTAAATCCATTTTGGAAAAGACCAAATAAACAGGTACAAAAATTTCTAAATGTTCGGTTAAGTCTTGAATACGTGCTCTTAAATTTTTAGCCAATTTAAGTGATTTTTCAGGACTTTGGCTAATCAGCTCTGCAATACTAACGATCACAATTAAGCCATTCACGGGTACTTTAGGACGCCCTTTCTTTAATAAACCCAAGAATCCTAACCACTCTGAGCGATCTTCTGCATAAACTGAATAACGTCCCGCTGTATCCAGTAAAACCCCTTCAGTTGAGAAAAACCAATCACAATTTCGCGTGCCACTTAATCCAGATGACACCATTTTTTGATGTGATTCTTCAAATGGAAATTTTAGCCCTGAATGATAAATAGCGGAACTTTTACCCGCAGCAGGATTACCAATTACCATATACCAAGGTAATTCATATAAGGCAGCATTGCCCTTTTTATCGCCCAATTTCGACTTACGAATCAATTGGATAGATTGTCTAATTTGTTGGTTTATCTGTTGTAATTCATCTTTGTCTTTTTGCTGAACATATTCTATCTGTATATTATTTTCAATGGCTTCCGCAAGTACTTCACCTTGTTTAGCATGATGATATTTTTGCATTAACCAATACATAGCATAGCCAATTAAAGCCAAAATGTAGGCTGTGAGCAAAGCCCAAAAAACATTTCGGGGAATAATATTGTATGAGGAAATCAATGCGATTAAAAAAGACAGTGCAATAATGGCTTTAGGATTCGTTACATACTGCCAGACATAACCTAAAATGGTATAAAACATGTGATTCTCGTTATTTTCTTAATTTTTATGAATATTTTAAGTAAGTTATTTTTAATTTAATTCAGTATCAGCTTGAAAAAAAGCATGCGTTGAAGCTTGATCGGCACTATATATCATTGCAGTAAACTCCTCTGGTAAATGCATACCTAGCATAAAGCTAAAAATTTTTGCTAATGATTGTGTATGTCCAAAACTTTGTTTGGGATATAAAAAATGATGTGTATCCACCGACGTCTGTGCAAAGATTTGGGTGGTTTTTTTGATGGCTTTAAGATCTGTTGCATCATCTAATATCAAAACAAAAGGATCAGACTGCTCTGTTTGCGTTACATGATTGGTTATCATCTGATGGAAAAAACTTGATAAATCATCAGCATTTAATACAACTTTCAGCATCCTAGTGACTTCTATATGATTTATTTGTGTATCTTGAGCCGAGACACACCAACTTGAGGCAAATTCTGCCGCTAAATAATGTTCGGTTCCCCACATTTGTTCATCAAGCCATGCTTGATCAATTTCAGAGTCGACATTCATCACCAACGATATTTCATCAGGTTGGGTTGCTATCTGGCCCAATAAATTCAACCAATCCTGATATGAACTTTGTTGAGCAATAAAATGATATTTAATCTGAATTTGCTGCGAAAGAATGCCCAATGATTGCATAAATTGAAGCAACATCTCACGGCTAGCTGATTCATCCCATATATCTAATAAGCTGTCTGCTAATAAGACATGGATATTCAAGTAATTTAAACGTGAAACTGGTTCAACCAACGGTTCAAAATCTTCATATTGATCAATTTTTTCATCATTTAAAGTATCCCAAGCAGGATGTATACGATACTGATAGGCAAATTCCGCATCATAAAAAAGAGCAGATCTTTTTAAATGCTCAGCCACCTGCCATAGAACTTCAGTTTGTTGCTCTAATTGCTGCTGAATTAAAGCTTTTATTCGCTGTATACGTGCATTGTCTAAATCAATATCATCGTCATATTGTGATTGTTGCAAATCATCATCAATCGCTGTAATTCTGTAGGATAGAACAGGTAAGCCATAAGCATTGGTCAAATTAGCATCCAACTCTGGACTTCTAAATTTTTTCATCTGCTCAAGAATGGTCTCATTTTCACCCAATGCACTCACAGCAAAGGAAGAAAAAATCTTTAAAGTAAGCCATTGAATCGTTTCTGCCTTTATATTATTTTTTTCTTGTTCAAGGTGATTCAATTTTTGCTGTTGTAATTGCATTTGTTGTTGTGTTTCTTTACGTTTTTTTTGATGTTGATAAACTTGATAAGTTAAATATGGTGAAAGCATTATTAGAGATAATACTGCGGGTAATAAAATAAAATACACGATTAAATCAATACTTGATGGGTCGTATTGAATATCCCGCCAATAATAAATAATGGCCATGCTTACGCAGATAAAGATACCACTAAAAGTTCCGATCAAGAGTTTAATCATAAAATACCCCCCAATAATGCATAACACGTTTCTGAGTTATGTTCAGCAGCATGTTTTGGCATTAAAAAAGCCCCCTGCATTAAACCAATTTCTGATTTAGAAGCTAAGCACAGTGGCTGTATCTGTTCTTTTTTTAGAATTAACCGTACATCGACCATTAACGTTGGACTACACCAAGTGGATAGTATTTTTTTTAGTTTATGACTCATTTTTTGTTTCGGTAAAAAGCTAAGATAGTCTTTTCTAGATAATGGGCCGACTTGTATTTCAATTTTCCCATCAATTTGTCGAATATTTTCACCACAAAAACTATTCACGCCCAATAGACTGGCATTCAAGCCGCCTAGCATTGTTTTTTGTTCATCTGCTAATTTAAATTTTTCCTCAACAAACTCTTTTATTGTGAAATTAGTTTTAAAAATACAACTCAACATAGTCATTAAAGCATAAGCCGTATTATTTTGACCTTGCATTAGCCCTGAAAATTCTGCGAAATAATCGTCTAATTCAGCGTGTTCTTGTTGTAAACTTATATAGCCATTTAAGGCATGTAAAATATCAAGATAATCATTTTCTGCTTCTATTTCATAACGCATAGGCAAATGATATGCCAAGCTTGCATCTACATATTGCGCTGTCAATTTGTGATTAAATAAACCTAGAAAGTTAATGGTTTCTACTTTTTGTTGACGACTACTTTGTTTAATTTTATGGGTATAGGTATAAGGTAAAGCACCTTGCATTCCAGTTAAACCGACCATTAAATTGGTTAAATGGATACGTTCATTTTCAAACTTAAGTGTTTCAATTTCAGAAACAGGAAAATTAAGATTTAAAGAACTATAGAATTTAAAATCATTCGCCCAATATTGTATTTTCGGTGAATCAGGTCTGTGTCGCAACAAACGTGTCGCCTGAATAAACTCATAAGATGTAGGTCTTGTAATTAAATCATCAATTACAGAAGCTTCTTGCCACCAACGTTCTGCACGCATTGGTATAACTCCTGTTGTGTATTTGAATCCGTTACGACCAGATCGACATAGCTATTCATTTGAACTTTTAAACTAAAAACATGACTTAAAAGTTGTGTGAAAACATATAGACTGTGCCCCCTAAAAATGTGTGAATCAATAAATAAACTTACCTTTACACCACGTACAAACAAAGGAAAAGGTTTCGCTTCAACCAACTTTTGTGTCAACGAAAAATCAATTTTTTTAATAGAATCAATAATGAGGTGGTTTTCTTTTAATTTAGGCAAATTATAGAGTTCTAAAAGCTCCTTAATATGACTGATAGCATCTCCTTTCATTAACGATAAAGTATTTAATGAAAGATGAGAAATAATGCGCCATTGCTCCTTTTTATTTTGATCAAAAGAATAAGATGCAGTTGGTCTTTTTAAAATAAGAGCATGCCGTGCCAAATTACTATCATTTAAGTTAAGCGTATTATTAGCTTGACTGAGTACCTCATGTGGTAAATTTCGATTGGAACATAAGAGCCGAGAACTCATAAAATCAGATTTGGTACTGTGTGGTAACAAATGTTTAGAAATAATGGAATAGCCAGTTTCAAGCAGTTTATTGGGTAATTGGGTTGAATTCAGACTATAAAAAAATTGGACATCATCTTGCTGATAATGACTCATCGCAAAGAATGGTAAAATAGGAAAAACCACCTGATCTTGATTACTTTTTTCTCGAATCATATTCATTTGAATAATAGAATAGACTTGATAAAATTCTGGATGATGTATGTCCGTGATTAATGGATATTCCAATTGTTTATGATTAATTTTTTGTGGTTCGGCTTGCTTATGAAATAAATTAACGATGGGGGTTGAAAACAATTTAAAATTCGCAATATTTAATTCTGTATAATTTTGAATACAGGCTTGATCATTTAAATTCAACTTTAAATGAATCAATAGTTCAAATTCATTTTGCTCTTGTTTTAAGTGCTTTAAAAAACTTAAATTCAGATTGAGATAATTAAATTTTTCAGCAAAACAAAAATATTCCATTAATAAGCGATAAGCATGATGGCTGTGCTGATCGATGGGTAATAAACTCTCTTGTTCCGTAAAACCAATCATTTCAAATGGGTTATTAATTTCAATAATCTGGTTGCCCATTTTTAATGAAAAACTTGTACTTTTATAAAAAATGCTATCTAAAACTTGTAAAGGAAAATTAGAAATCGCATCCAAATAAATAGGTAACTTTTCATATATTAAATGTTTATGACTTTGATTGAAAATTTCAAAGCTTAAACTCAAGGTCGCATTTTGATTCAAGTGCATATAAGCACTGGGATTGGTCTTAAAATTTAACTGGCTTAATAGAATCGGTAGTAATCGAACAGCGCGTGTCGTGGTAAATTCACATTGTACTCCTTTAAAACTACGCGACTTCAATGTTGTAGATTGAGGAATCTCATGTACTTGGTTAAGTTTTTTAACTTTATTAATATCTTCAAAACTTACGACTGAACATGCTGGAAAAGGTTTGAGATATTGAGGAAACATCACCTCAAATAATGAACGCGTGAAGACCTCGTAGCTATCAGCAAGTTTTTTATCAATACGAGCCGCTACCAATGAAAAAGCTTGAATCAAACGTTCAATGTGTGGATCATCAATTTGTTCCTGATTAAGCGATAAGCGCTGCGCAATTTTTGGATATTTTTGTGCAAATTCACGCGATTGCTGCCCAAATTCTTGTAATTGTTTTTCATAATACGGTAACAGTTCTTCAATCACAGAAAACCCACTTAAGATCGTGCCGAAATAACATATTGTTGTGTTGTTGGTTTTAATAAAGCATCAAAAATAACGGGTTCAAATAAAGGATGAATATTTAAGTATGCGTGGATGCTTAAATATAAGGCTCCCATGTTTTGACCATCGAGTAACATTTCGACTTTAATTTGCCTAAGCCTTGGTTCATGTGCAGCAATCGACTGCTCAATGGATTGACAAATTTTGTCCCGATCGTTTGGATTGGCAGTCGATAGCCCAACAAAATCAATAATTCCAAATTGTAAAATGGATTGTTTCGCCAAAGGAAACTGATCAATTAAGTGGTCCAATTTAGCCATTCGACTATTCAGTAAATCCTCTAAATCCGAGGCTATGGATTCTCGTAACTCTTGAAGATAAAGTCCTCTATCATGATGATCAGTTTCAGGTAATAAACGGTCAAATAGTGTTGTTCTAAAGCCGTAAGGATATAATTGGTCTAAATTCATATTTTACTTATTTTAAGATCAAAGATAAAAAACAGTGGCTAAGCGCTGTTAACCACTATTTTTTTCACACTGTTTTTGTCACAAAAATTATGCAGCGTATGACGCAGTATTATTAGAAAGTGACCACTTTTTAGTCACAGCACCTTTTTGCGTACCATTAATATCTTGTTGGTTATAAGTCCATTCTACTGCCGCATATTTCAAACCAAATGATTCAGTGGGTACACCTTCTTGACTTACAGTCGGTATAACATTAGAAACAAGCACATGTTTCAATTTAATTTGAAGATATTTAATCCGCTTATCACCATTCGCACGGTAAAAATCGATTTGAACTTCATCAAAGGTATAACCAGCCGAACATGCCTCCCAAAGTTTTGGGCTTGTTGCATCTAAATCTTTGACAAAAATCATATCTGAATGCTCAACACGTTCAGCAGTATGACCACCTACACTTGATGAGGTTGCTGATTTTGGTTGACGCATATTGTGTGCCCAAGAGTTCACTTCTAACCAATCTTTGTGCTCCGTATCACGAGACTCGCCATCAACTTTATACTTTCCTCGAAATTGTACATATATGTCTTTCATTTTTTAAGTTTTCCTATTTTAATTTAAAGTTATTATAAAATTGCACTCTTCTTAATGAGAGGACTGAGGTAACTCAGTAACGAGTCGTAAAGAAACGGATAACTCATCCAATTGAAAATGTGGTCTAAGAAAGACCACTGACTTGTAATGCCCAGGTTGAGCTGGGTTTTCTACAACTTTGACAGAAGCTTCACGAAGTGGATATTGTGCTTTTGCTTCCTGAGAGGCTCCATCATCTAGCAAAATATATTGTGATAACCATTCATTTAGAAACGTTTCAATATTCCCAGCAGAAGCAAAACTGCCCACTTTATCTCGCATCATGGCTTTTAAATAATGGGCAATACGAGAAACAGCCATAATATATTGAATTTGACTGGATAAAGCAGAATTGGCATTTGCTGTATCACTATCATATTTCTTCGGTTTCTGTGTCGATTGGGCACCAAAGAACGCTGCATAATCGGTATTTTTGCAATGAACCAATGGAATAAAACCTAAGTCACTGAGTTCTTTTTCTCGACGATCAGTAATGGCAATTTCAGTTGGACATTTAAAGACCACTTCCCCATCATTGGTTTTAAATGTATGTACAGGTAAACCTTCAACCAACCCACCACCTTCTACACCACGAATGGCCGCACACCAACCATGCATATCAAAGGCATTGGTTAAACGTGTTGCAAAGGCATAAGCCGCATTCATCCATAAATATTCATCATGGTTTTGACCTGAAACAGCTTCAACAAAGTTAAATCCTTCCGTCGGCGTACCATCTTTAGGATGATATGGCAGACGTCCTAATACCCGTGGCATGGTTAATGCGACATAACGGGCATCATCACTTTCACGAAATGAACGCCATTGCACGTATTCTGCCGTTTCAAATATTTTTGAAACATCACGTGGTCGATCAATATCAGTAAATGACGCTAGTCCAAGCATATTGGGACTTGTCGCAGAAATAAAAGGTGCATGTGCTGCGGCAGCAACATGAGAAATTTGTTCCAATAAATACATATCTGATGGCGTACGATCAAATTCAAAATCACCAATTAAAGTGGCATATGGTGCACCCCCAAATGAACCATACTCTTGCTCATAGATTTTTTTAAATAAAGTACTTTGGTCAAAATCTGTCGCACCCTGAAAATCTTTAGTCAGCTCTTTTTTAGTCGTATTTAACATACGAATTTTAATTAAAGCGTGTGATGGCGTTTCTTGGCAGAAATAGTATAAACCACGCCATGTCGATTCAATTTTTTGAAATTGCTCATGATGAATGATTTTGCTTAATTGGTTAGAAATTAAAGCATCAATTTCTGCAATTCGTTTATCAATAGATAGGGTCATATTTTCAGAAATAACAATAGTTCCATCCATCACTTCTTTGGCTAATTCTGCGATTAAACTTTTTGCCCGATGATGCTCTTCATCATTACGTGCAATACGACTTTGTTCCACAATGCTGTCAAGTAAAGTTAATTCTTTGTCATTGATATAGGTCGCAGTTGCAGCATGAACATTATTCATATTCTGCCTCCACGCTTAACTTACGCACTTGATCGGTATTTTGTAAAACTTCATCAAGCAAGTCTTCAAGACGTTCATTATTTGAAATTTTATTACGCAAATCTGTTAATCGTTCACGTGCTTCAACTAATTTTCGCAAAGGATCAACCTGTAAGACCACATTTTCTGGACGAAAATCTTGCATGCCATTAAAGGTTAAATTTATTGCTAGACCCCCCTGTTCTTCACTAAGCATATTTTCTACTTGGAAAGCTGCACGTGGCGCAAGAGAGGTCATGACCTCATCAATGTTATCCAAATCTACATTGATAAATTTTTTATCTTTTAATTTGGTTTTTTCTAACTCAGAAGCCGCAGAAAAATCACCCAACACTCCAATAACAAAGGGTAACTCCTTAATTTCTTTAGCATCCCCAACTTCAACATCGTAGGTTAGTTGTACACGAGGTGGACGGATTCGTTGTAATTTTTTTTGCACACTTTCACGTTTAGCCATGAATATGCTCCTATTTTAGTTATTTTTAAATGAAGAAAATGGGCTTGAACCCGAAGCTGTTGAATTTGTATTTTGTGCTTTTATTGCTGTGGTAGAGGCTTTCACCGATGTTTTTACTGGAGATATATTTATACTTTTTGCTCGACTAAGCTGCGGTTTCTTATTGTTCGAATAATGAGATGAAGAAAGCTTTTTGGACGCTTCTTTTATTGATTTTTTATTCTTTGCTATACTTTGCATCTCAACTTTAGATGCTGAAGCATCGAGTATTCCTAGCGATGTACGAATACTCTCTGATAATTGTTTTGCTGCTGGATAGGTCATTTCAGGACTTAAATAACGCAATTCATGATTACGCATATGCTGTAAAGAACTTTGTGCAATGCCTACTCCTGCAAGAAAAGAGACATCTGTAAGTGCAGTATGCTGAATATTTTGCTTGTGTAAACTGTCTACCAGTTGTAATGCTTTTAAATTTTTGCCCAGTTGCTGAAATTTTTGTGCGGCTTGAATAGACAACTCATTCTTTAATTCAATGTTTTTCTTATTCTTTTTATCACAAATTTGACTATAAATATTGAGTAAGTCTGGATCTGTTTCATCAATAACCAAAGGATAATCTTGAATACATCCTTTTTTAAGTTCAATTCGATGATCATCCGCGAATGTGAATTGACTCACCATGATCATGACAACTAGGGATATAAAAAATATACTTTTATTCAAAGTCTGCCTCTACTCTAATTATTCTAAGTTTAAAATTTAATTATTAGTATGAGCAAAATCACTTTCATGATTTCCCCAGTTTTATTTCAATTTTTATAATTTCAAATCAACGCTGCGAATTTAACAAAAAATAGTGATACTAAGTCAACAAAAATATTAACAATAACTGTCAATATTTGACATTTTTTATAATTTTTTTGTGTAAAATAGCAAAATAAATCATATATATTTTTTGATTTTTCAAAAAAATGTGTAGAATACGCCAAATGCTTTCACACATAAAAATATAAATTATTGTTTTTAATAAAAATTAAATTAAAACTGATTACGTGATGAAAATACAATAAAAATTAATTGTGATTTTATAAAATTGAGTGTCATATGAATAATTTAAAAATTTTGATTACAAAATTATCTTCTAGTGCCCGTATAGCACTGGAAAAATCAGCCAACAGCTGTATAGCTCAACACAATTATGAAATCGAAATTGAACATTTCTTTTTAGAATTACTACAGCAAACTGCAAAAAATGATTTGCAACTTCTTTTAGAAAAATACCAAATTTCGACAAATGATTTAATCGATGACTTGAAACAAAGTATTTCGCAATTACCGAAAGGCAATAGCCGTACCCCAATCTTTGCAAAATCAATCATTCATTTATTCGAACAAGCTTGGTTATTGGCTTCAGCTGAACAAAAACCAGTGATTCGAAGTGGGCATTTACTGATTGTTTTATTAATAGCTTCTGATCTTTATCAAATTGCAGTGCGTGCTTCAAGTTTGTTTGACCTGTTCCCTATTGATCGAATGAAACATCATTTTTTAGAGATATGTTCACACAGTATTGAACATTTATCTGAACAAGATTTAAGTAATAATCATCCAATAAAAGACAATAATCAACCTGAGCAAACTCTAAAACAAACGCCAGCTCTAGATCAATTTACCAGTAATTTAACTGAAAAAGCCAAAAATGGTGAAATTGATCCCGTGATTGGTCGTGAATTTGAAATTCGCTTGCTGCTCGACATTTTAATGCGCCGTCGTCAAAATAATCCTATTCTAACGGGTGAACCTGGTGTAGGAAAAACCGCAGTTGTTGAAGGTTTAGCGCTTAAAATTGCCAATAATCAAGTTCCAGATGCTTTAAAAAATGTACATTTACATGTTCTCGATATGGGCTTGTTACAAGCAGGTGCCAGTGTTAAAGGCGAATTTGAAAATCGTTTAAAACAAGTGATTAGAGAAGTTCAAAATTCAATTCATCCTATTATTTTATTTATTGATGAAGCGCATACCTTAATTGGTGCAGGTGGGCAAACTGGACAAAATGATGCTGCAAACTTACTAAAACCTGCTCTAGCACGCGGTGAATTACGTACCATTGCTGCAACCACATGGGCTGAATATAAGCAATATTTTGAAAAAGATGCGGCATTAAGCAGGCGTTTTCAAGTCGTTAAGGTTGAAGAGCCAACTGAAGCTGTTGCCATTGATATGTTACGGGCAATGATTCCTGTCATGACAAGTCATTTTAATTTACAAATTGATGATCAAGCGATTGTTACAGCCGTACAATCATCTCATCGGTATATAAGTGGACGTCAACTGCCAGATAAAGCCATTAGCGTACTTGATACAGCAGCTGCACGTGTTGCATTAACGCAGAATGCGCAACCCGTAAAGTTAGATCAACTGCAAGCACAACGATATAACTTACATCTTGAACGTGAAATTCTGCAAAATGAACATAAAAATCGTCCCATTCATGATGAGCGTTTAGCAGAATTAGGTCAGAAAATTGGGGATTTAGATACTGAAATTACCAATACTGAACAACAATGGAAAGCCGAACTTAAACTTGTTCAACAGATTCAAGCTATAGAACAACAAAAACAGTCTCCTAAATACTTAAATCATAACAAGGAAGCGATCAGTGCCCTTCGTCAACAATTGGCTGTTCTACAAGGAACAACAGCACTGGTATTTGAACGAGTTAATGCACAGATTATTAATGAAATTATTTCAGATTGGACGGGTATTCCTATAGGAAAAATGGTCAGTGATGAAATCAAGAAAATTTTAACTTTGCAAGATAAACTTGCTGAACGTGTAATGGGACAAAATTATGCTTTACATCAACTTGTACAAGGTATTCAAACATCTAAAGCAAAACTTGAAGACCCGAATAAACCACAAGGCGTATTTTTATTGGTTGGACCGAGTGGCGTAGGTAAAACAGAAACAGCTCTAGCACTTGCCGAGGAATTATATGGTGGAGAATCTCATTTAATTACGATCAATATGTCTGAATATCAGGAAGCACATACGGTCTCTGCATTAAAGGGAGCGCCTCCGGGTTATATTGGTTATGGTCAAGGCGGTATTTTAACAGAAGCTGTTCGTCGTAATCCATATAGTGTTGTATTGTTAGATGAAATTGAAAAAGCGCATAGTGATGTTCAAGAATTATTTTATCAAGTTTTCGATAAAGGCATGCTTGAAGATGGTGAAGGTCGTTTAATCGACTTTAAAAATACCACCATTCTTTTAACCTCTAATGTCGGCTCAAGTGCAATTATGCAGGCTTGTTTAAACTTACCTGTTCAGGAGTGGCCAACAGCAGAAGTATTAATTGATCAATTGAAACCGATTTTATATCAAAAATTTAAACCTGCATTTTTAGGTCGTATGCGTGTCGTGCCTTACTTCCCTTTGTATGATGATTTACTGGTACGTATTATTCAGCATAAATTAGCTAAAATTACCGTTCGTTTAGAAAAACAATATGCCAGCAAAGTCACTTACAGTGAAGAATTGATTGAATTACTGCTCAGCCGTTGTACTGAAGTTGATAGTGGTGCACGTAATGTAGACCATATTCTGAATGCTTCAGTATTACCTGCTTTGGCAACGAGAATTTTAGTTTGCTTAGCAGAACAAAAATTACCAAAACAAATATTTATTGATGTTCAGGCCGATGAAATTGTCTATCAACTCGATCCTGTCATGAAAACCATAAAAAAACGTAGTACTAATAAAAGTAAAGCTATAGAAGCATAAATTAAAATTTATAAAATAGTATAAAGGCATAATATGAGTTTAAAGCTCGAACCATTATTAAAAGTCATCTCAGATGAAGCCCCTTGCGGGATGGATTGTTCATTTTCAAATGAATTTCATGCGATAAAAAAAGCAAAATCTCAAGATGATCCTTTGCTAGATCAAGGTGATTGGATTGCGGAACCGAAACTGGCCGATTGGCAGTTTGTCAATGCGAAATCCATTGAGCTATTAACTGAGAAAACCAAAGATATTCGGTTATACAGTTGGTTAATTGAAGCATGGTCAAATCTATACGGTTTTGCAGGCATAGCTAAAGGTCTAGAACTTACCCATCTTAGCTTAAGTAGTTTTTGGGCGTTATTACATCCAGAAATTGAAGATCAAGATTTAGATCAACGTCTAGGATTGCTACAAGGGTTAATTAATCAATTACCGATACTAATTAAGAGTATTCCAATTTCAAATGCTTTGCCTTTTTATTCTTTAATTGATTATGACAGCTTATTACATCAACAAAATTTATGCCGTAAACAGACTGAAGATCATAATCAAGTCCAAGCGAATGCATCAATTGAGCAATTTGAACAAGCTCTGATTAATACGTCAAAATCCTTTCAATATCAAAGTTATCAAGATTTTTTAGCAATTTTAAACCAGTGGGACATTTTAAAAAATGTACTGAATGGCTTAATGAATATAGATGCACCCAGTTTTGCATCCATAGACTCACAATTGGAATCAATCCATAGCAGTTTAAAAAAAATATATAAAACGGATGTGATTGGTTTACAAGAAATTGTGCCAAATCAGTCTACGCCTGTTCTTACAACAGCCATATCGACCGAAACGATTCAAACACCTTTTGATCAAGTAGCCACAACGAAACCACAAAACTTTCAACCACAGGCTCAAAATCATTTGAAAAATCGTGAACAAGCTATGCATGTTTTACAAGAGATTGCCGATTATTTCAAAGTTAATGAACCTCATAGCCCTGTGAGCTACATGCTACAAAAAACCATTCAATGGAGTCAGTTACCACTGCATGAATGGCTAGCTCAAGTGATTAAAAATGAAAATCCTTTAGAAATGGTAAATGAGCTTTTGGGTGTACAAAAAAATATGAATGATACAAATAACGATGGGTAAATTTAATGTTTAAAGCAGAAAAAATTCTTTGGGGCGAAGGTTTATTTTTACGTCCACAACATTTTCAATTACAAGATGCCTATCATGAACAGCGCTTGAATCATATCATTCGTGCAACCATTCCATTTTCGTATGGTGTGCAATCCATTGCATTTGATGAAGTACAATTAAACACCCATGTTTTGGCTTTAGAAAAAGTGGAGATGATTTGGCAAGATGGCGAGATTTACCAAGCACCTGCACGTGATTTATTACCCAAACCAATTCAGCTTGATGATTTAAATCTACGTGGTGAAATGACGGTTTATTTGGCTTTACCAATTATTCAACCTCACAAAAAAAATATTTCTTATGATGAAAGTGCTCAACCGAGCCGTTATCACTCACATTTAACAGAAACTCATGATTTATTTACTGATGCTACAGTAGCGGATATCACCTTATTAAGGCGCCGTGCAGAATTTAAAATCTTTGAATCCAGTATTGAACCGAATCATGAACTAGCTGGTTTCTTATATTTGCCAGTGGCTAAAGTGAAACGTCAAAGTTCAGGCAGTTTTGAATTAGACCATAAATTTATTCCGCCGATCTTGCATATTGAAGCATGTGAAACGCTCATTTCAGCGTTAAAACGCACTTTAAATATAATTAAGGCAAAAATTAAAACCATTCAAACCAATAATCGTGAGAATGAACAAAAAATCATTGAATTTCGCTCAGGAGATATTGTTTCTTTTTGGTTAGTCAATGCCTTGAATACGGCACATGCAACATTGAATCATCTTTTGCAATATCCACATATTCATCCAGAACGCTTATTTTTTGAATTATTACGTTTGACGGGATCTCTGCTTACCTTTTCTACTGCCTATGAAGTCGACCAACTCCCTGTTTATAAGCACCATTATTTACAAGAAAGCTTTTCACAATTAGATCTTATTTTACGGGATTTACTCGATACGATTATTTCAAATCGCTATATCAGTATTGCTTTAAAAGAAGTTAAACCATCTTATTGGCTAGGAAGTCTAGAATCAGACAAAATTACACGAGACACACGACTTTATATTGCAGTTTCAAGTGGCATGATGAAGTTTCATGACCTTATTCAATTGGTTCCTCTTCGCTTTAAAGTGGGAAACTCCGTGGATGTTGAACAACGTGTTGTTGCGGCACTTCCTGTAATTCCTTTACAGCACTTAATGCAAGTTCCTACCGCAATTCCGATCCGTTCTGGTGTGAGCTACTTTGAAATTGAACCCAATAATGAGTTGTATCAACGAATGCTCGATGCTCAATCGATTTGTATTTATATCCCCGCAGGTTTCCAAGATATTTCAATTGAACTTATTGCGGTAATGAATAGCTAAGGAAGCAGGCAATGAATATAAATAATACGGTACATTCGCTTTTTGAAGATGGATTGATTGGTATAGGCCTAAACCCTGCATTGGCACAATCAAAAATGAGTAGTGCAACCAATCTTATTGATTTATTACATGATGGTTTCTATATTGTTTTTTTATTGAAGCAGCAATATATTCCGTCTAATGTTGATGAATTTCGGGATAAAATTTCAAACTTATTAAATCATTTTGAAAATCAAGCACGGAAGTTACAATTTTCGGCTGATGATATTCATGATGCAAAATATGCCTACTGTGCCTTACTTGATGAAACAATCGTTACTCAACAAAGTGCTCAATTCTTTGATCTACAAAATAATTGGATGATTAGTCCATTACAATTAAGTCTTTTTGGTTCACAACTTGCAGGCTATCGTTTTTTTGAAATCTTAGAATTTCTTCGTAGCCAAGGTAAAGATCGACTAGCCGCTTTAGAGGTTTTTCATTACTGTATGTTGCTTGGCTTTTATGGGAAATTCCGCATAGAGTCTATAGAAAATCTAAATCATCTGGTGATCCGTGTAAGTGATGAAATTGACTTTTTAAAAGGTAAAAAAACTTCTTTCTCGCCATTTTCAGCCTTACCTGATCATATTAAACATATTATTCATCGTGAATTACCCTTTTTTTGGATTTTAATATTTTTGATCCTTTTTGCTTTGTTGTCATTTATTGGCTTAAATTTTATGCTTTTAAAGCAAAATGATCAGGCACTTTCTAAATATCAAAATATTATTAGCCCACCTATAGAACAAGCCTATATCACCATCCATTTACCATAAAGAAAATAAAAAATGGCAAACAAGAAACAAAGGTCTTTAAGACTATTACAACCTGTAAAAAAGAGAAATAATTTACTCGTTTGGTATGCAGTTTCAGGCTTCTTTATTGGTGCTATTTTTAGCTTAATTACTGGTTATATTTATTTAAATAGTCATGAAATTCAGAAACCTTTAGCAGTAATTAATACACATCCTTCTGAGCAAAAAGTTTTAGAGGAACATGATGATTCTATTGCTAGCGTTTTAGAAAAAGATTCAACTCAACAGGAGATTATCCATAATGATTCATTTCTTAAAGATGAAAATATTAAGCATACTGCTGAGTTTCCACAGCCTCAAAATATGGATTTGAAGCAGGCTTTTTCACATCATCGTGATTCGAAAAAAATAACTTCAAATTTAAATAATTTAAAGGACACGGTTAAAGAACATCAAATTACTGCGAAAAATATTGCTGATCCCAAGGTAGCATTAAAAACAGAAACAGCTAAATTGACATCAGCGAATAAAGTATTAACAACACAAAACAGGGAAAAAGAAAGTAACTTACTTAAAGAAAATACTATTGCTGTAAATGAACCCCCTCAAGCTTCTGTACAAATCACAGTAACGAGAACACCAATCGTCTCGAAAGAAACCGCCGTGTCTCCATGATTATTGCTATTTTTATTGGTTTTATTTTTGTTTCAAGCAGTTTGGCCTTATTATTTTCTTATGAATTACGTCATAAAGTACAAGATTTTTTTGTCATTCTTATTCCACAAAGTAAAAAGCAGCTTCATTTTTCCAAACAGTTTATCCAACAACTCAATGATGCAGCTGCACCTGAGCAAGTTCAATCGCACTGGCATTTACAGCAATGGTGGGTTCTTATTTCTGGATTTTTGTTATTTAGCAGTATCTTAATTTTTGCTTTTACACGACCCATTAATCCCACCAAAATTGAAGCAGACTATTTAAGAGACGTTGATCCTCAAATTTATAGCTTGCTTGATGGACAAATGTTGTCTCCCCCAGCGGAGGTAAATGCATCGTTAATTGAAGAAGCAATTCTGGCTGAAAGCCAGCTTGATACACAATATAGTGTGCAGGCTGAAACATTTAATCCCAATATTGAAGATCTGCATATTCAACATTTACACAGTGATATTGCTTCTGCTGATCGTAAATGGCATAAAATGAATCCGCGTTATAAACAGCGTTTACTCATGGTCTTTAAAATTATGCAAGAACGTCATGGTTATGAAATGGTTTTATTAGAGGGTTATCGCAGTCCAGAACGTCAAAATTTATTGGCGGGTAATCGTCATATTACCCGTGCAAAAGGTTTCCAGAGTTATCATCAATTTGGTTTGGCTGCCGATATTGCATTCAAGCGTAATGGTAAAGTGGTTATTTCGGAACGTGATCCAGACGTTATGAAGGGCTACCAATTATATGGTGAAGTTGCTGAATCTGTGGGTTTAACTTGGGGTGGTCGCTGGAAGTCCATTCAAGATTATGGTCATACTGAATATCGTATGCCCGGACTAAGAAAAACAGCTGAAATGGCCGAGCAGTTAACTTCAGAAGGTCAACTGCTGACTCATGATATTCCTTAATTTAAGAGCAGCAGCTCAATTAAAATAAAGCTGCCACTTAAAATTTAATTTAAATATTCTTTGATTTGATCAAGTACTTGTTGGGTCTTTTCTGCATGTAACCAATGCCCTGCATCTGCTACAACTTGAATTTTAGCTTTTGGAAATTGTTGTTCAATTGCTGCAAAATGTTTAGTTGTACTGATATATGCAGATTCTCCACCTCGAATGAAGAGTGTTTCTTTGTCGTATGGTTGGATAGTATCCCAATGTAAAATATCAGAATAATGGTTAAATAAGGCATCGACATTAAAAAGCCACCGACCTTGAGCAAAAGATTTCATTAAAAATTGAACAACCATTTCTTCATGTAAATATTCACGCATGATTTGGCTTGCTTGTAGACGATTTTCAACTTTTGCATTGTGTACTGCAAATAATGCTTTAAAAATTTGGTCATGGTGGTTTTGAGTGTAGGCAAATGGTGCTATATCCAAGATAACCAATTGCTCAATCCTCTCACCTGCTTGATGAACCAATTGCATCGCAATTTTGCCACCCATTGAATGACCAATGACAGAAAATTTTTCAATATTGATGGAATCAAGTGTATCTAAAATATCTTGTGCCATTACGGCATAATTCATTTCATCTGAATGCGTTGAAAGCCCATGATTACGGACATCTATTTGAATGACGGGATGAGAGTTATAAAATTCGCGCGCAAGCATCGCTAAATTACTTAAACTACCAAAAAGACCATGAATAAATACAATAGGTGTTTTTTCGGTTGCTATTTCATTGGAATGAATTTGATAATTTAAAAGCATAAATTTCTTTTAACAATTTAAGGTTGATTTATATTTGATGATAATAGGAATTTAATCAATTGCTATTTTTTAAAAAATATTATTTTTGCTTAGGCTATTTTGTAGCATATTTAAAATATTTATAAAAAATAGTTGGTTTATCTAATCAGCACCGTAATTTAATAAGTCAAATGAGCAGCTTCTCATTTCAAAAAATTAGAAATATTCGTTATTTAAAATAATTAAATGGTAGTTTTAAATAACGAATTCCATTGCCTTCTGGTTCAGGGAATTTTCCGCCATTCATATTAATCTGAATGGCAGGTAAAATCAGTTTAGGCATTGCAAGTGTGGCATCACGGCGATTACGCATTGCTACAAATTCAGCTTTTGTTGTTTGATCATTAATATGAATATTTTTGCCCCTCTGCGCTTGAATACTACTTTCACAGCGATATTGATGTCGCCCTTCAGGTAAATAATCATGACAAAGAAAAACACGAATATTATCAGCTAACTGATAAAGCATTTTGACCGAATCAAATAAAACTGAAGCACTGCCCTTCGGAAAATCGCACCGTGCTGTTCCATAGTCAGGCATAAATAAGGTATCACCAACAAATACAGCATCACCAATCACATAACTTAAACATGCAGGCGTGTGCCCAGGCGTTGGTATGTTATATGCAATTAATTCACCAATTTTGAACTGTTCATGATCTGCAAATAAATGATCAAATGCTTGCTGGGCGTTGAAGTGCTTAATGTCTAAATTATAAATTGAACTAAAAGTCTCTTGTACAATAGCAATTTTCTTACTCATCGCAATTTGACCACCTAAACGCTCTTTTAAATATTGTGATGCGGTTAAATGATCTGCATGGACGTGTGTTTCTAAAATCCATTCTACGCTTAGGCTATTTTCTTGAATATAATTAACAACCAAATCAGCACTTGTGGTTTTCGTTGTTGCAGATGCAGCATCATAATCTAAAACACTATCTATCACGGCGCATTTTCGACTGATAGGATCAACCACGACATAACTAAAGGTATTGGTCTGCTCATCAAAAAAATGCTGTACCAGAGGATGTTGTGTCATGAATTTCTCCCTGTCCATTTATGATGAATCAATAAACCCGCGAACATCGCGATAATAAAATAAATCGCCTGATAGTAGCCTAGACCAATTAAAGTTAAACTTGGTGCTGGGCAAATACCCGCAATCCCCCACCCGATTCCAAAAATTGAACTCCCTATCAGCAAGTTAGAATCGATTGTATTATTTTTAGGTAAATCAATCGCCTCGCCATATAATGTTTTGGGTTTATTCTGATGTACCACTTTTTGAAATGGAATAAATGCGACAGCAATCGCCCCTAGCATCACAAATGCAAGACTTGGATCCCACTGACCGAATATATCAAGGAAATTTAATACTTTTTCAGGGTTAGACATGCCTGAAAGAATTAAACCTATTGAAAATAATCCGCCAAACACAAAAGCCAATATGTTTTTCATTTTAGAATGCTCCAATGATATGACGAATGAGATAAACCGTAACAAATCCAGCAAACATAAAAGTCATGGTTGCAATCATAGAGCGTTTAGAGAGTCGACTTATTCCACAAATACCATGTCCGCTGGTACATCCAGAACCCATACGCGTACCAAACCCCACCAATAATCCTGCAACAATCATCATCAATGGGCTTGCATTGAGTTCAATATTTGGCGTTTGTACCATGCCATAAAAAAATGGCACTACAAATAAGCCCAATAAAAACCACAGTGCAGGCGTCTTAAATATCGTTTGCAAATTTAACACTTGAGCAATTAAACCACTAACCCCTGCTATACGACCATTTACATATAAATAGCCCACAACAGAGAGACCTAAAAGTGTTCCACCTAAAAATGCGAGTAGGAAGTCGTGCATGATAGAGTGCTCCAAAACATTATATATTTATATAATATATTTAAAAATATATCAAGTGCCGTAACTTTATGGATCATGGATTGAGAAGTTTATTTTATTGACATCTTTTAGAAGTTTGGTTGATTTACCTCATTAGAAAGAAGCTATATTAGCCAACGCTTTTATACTTAAATTATTTTAATATGTACGCGGCATATACAATACAAAGTATGGTTAAATTTTGTTTAATGTATTGAAGACCGTTTAGAAATCCAGACTGATGCCACTGACTAAGTCTCCTAATACATCAATTAAATCACTGCCTAATTCTGCTAAATCAAATACATCTAATCCTGAAGTAACATCTGTATTGTTATTCTTGCCTTGTTGCTCTTGCTCAATCTCTTTCACATCAAGATCATCCATAATTTCTATCTTTTCAGAAGACTGAATATTTGTCATTTTATCTAACCCTTAGTTATTGATTTCGTAGTTATTATTTAGTTTTATGAACCATATTTTATAATATACCCAATGTTATTTGTCTTTAAAGATATTTTTTATTCGTCTATGAATTCTTTAAGTACTTTTTCTGCAAACCACCACGGTAAATGCAGAATATCTGGGTTCATTTTCAAGGTTTCTGCTGATTGAATCTCGGCAATAAATGCAGCTTTTTCGCCATTTGAAGAATTATCAAATAAATACGCTCGATCACTGGCATCTACTGCTTGCATTAATAAATCCATACTACGGTAATAGCGTTCTACAATCTTTTTTTCAGGCACAGGATGACCACCTACACTCACTCGATACTGAACTCGAGCAATATTAATCAGTGGATCGACAGTCGATACATAATACAAATAGGTTTTAAAGCCTTGGCGCTGCGCCTCTTGTAGAAACTCTACTTTAGAAATATGTGACATCACTGTTTCAAAAGTAAAACTAATCTTTAAGCGTAAAAATTCTAAGCGAATATAATCAATGATACGCGCACAGAGATAAGAATCTATTTCTGTGCTAGCGAATTGAATGTTGTAGTCATCCAATAAAATAGGATCGAGTTTCAATAAAGGAATGAAATCCCCAATTTGAGTTTGAGGACGCTTTTTTTGCTTTAAAAAAGCCATCAAATCTTGTGCTTTTAACGCAGAATGATAAACCATCAAATTTAATTGATGAGTCGTATTCAGCATTTGTTCTAATTCATCAGCATTTAAATAAGCCCCAATATGATGGGGCAATAAATATTCTTTGACTGTGCTTTTTCCAGACCCATTAGGACCAGCAAACATTCTTATTCTTGGTTGAGGCATTAAGTTATACAGCAGCCTCTTGTTTTTTCTTACGTTTTAATATTTTAGGAAGATGATCAACCGTGACATAGCATTGAGATAAGTCTTGAAGAACAGTCTCAACTCCATTTACTTCACGTTGTACAAGTTGTTGCTCTTTTGCGTAAACGACGGTCGCAACCGAACATGCTTTGTTAAAGGCATGACGAAAGGCATGTATGGCAAGTTTAGGAATCATATCATCCTCATATTTGCTTGCCTTCATAAGGCTGTAATAAGCTGTCATAAAACAACTCCCGTTACACAATTCATATTTCCATCTTATATTAGCACAGTGCAAATAATTGTCTATTTATACACCAACACAGAAATGTAACGGCTGACTGGATAAATTCGCTATTTAATCATGTTGTTTAAGTAAAATTGTGAGATCTAACTCAGATTCTTAAAAAAAGAAAAGCCACTTATTTAGTGGCTAAAAATAAAGAACTATCTAAAAAATTAACCTCAGTACACTCTGGAAAATATCGAGACCAAAATTTTAGACTTAATCTTCTTTCCAGACATCTTCATAATCTTCACGGTCAATCATAAAACGAAAACCTTCAGCCAAAGCTAAGTACGGTAACACTTCAGGCAAAATATCTTGAAGCTCTCGAACGGTCATGGTTTGGAAAAAATCCTCACCGTCTCCAAGTTCCCCACCATAAATAAACCAAGCAACATTTTCTTCTGTTTCAGGCTTTTTACGAATACCAACAATCGGTTCTTGATTTAATGTTTCTACAGCAACTGCAACAACATCATCACCACTCACTTTAATATAGGCAGAATCAAACTCCTCACACAATAACTTTTGTTCTGCGATGAGTTCTTCTAAAGGAGATTTCTGGATCATTGCTTATACCTTGCTACATAAAGCTGAATGCTGCATTTTATCCTAGATTATAAATGTGTTGGCAATCTTTTTATTTGCATGGTTTTTTGCTAGTCTTGAAAAAGTTACAAATTCAAGACTAAAAATGAAAGTAGAAGATTCAGGCATAATAGAACATCAACACGGCGGTAAGCGCAAAAATGCAGGACGCAAAACTCACTACCAAGAAAAAACAGTGGTTATGCGTGTGCCAGAGTCCAAAGTTTTAGAAATAAAAGCATGGCTCAAGCCAAAACCTGAAGATGATTTGAGTCAGAAAATTGAGCTGCAAGCAATTCGAAATCAAACAGCATTAAATATTCCTTACCCTTCTATTGATGATTTCTCCTCAACAGCTCAAGATTACACAGAAGACTTTATCGATTTAAATGAATATTTGGTGCATAACCCATTAAGTACATTTGTATTACGGGTAAACTCACTGTCCATGAAAAATGCAGGTATAGACCTAGATGATCAAGTCCTGATTGATCGTAGCTTAACCGCAGGACACGGCGATATTGTTCTGGCATTAATTCATAATGAATTTACCTTGAAACGGCTGATGAAAGAAAAACAACAACGTGCCCAAACCAAGATTTGGTTAAAAGCAGAAAATCCTGATTATCCTGATATTTATTTACGCGATGAAGAACAATTAATTATTTGGGGCGTTGTGACCTGTATTTTAAAAAAACTGAGATAATGAAATTGTATGAATAAAATTCGTCTTTTGAGTTTTGATGCCGATTAAGTTGTTTGGACTACTGTTTTACCACATTGTTTAGTAATGTTAATTTCATTAGCCATACCCATATTTTATAGCCGATTGATTCTCTTTCAGTAAACACCCCATCTACTCTCGAGATACGATTAACTGTAACTACTCAAGCCTATACGACTTTAAAGATCGTCAATTATACCCATTTGATTATCCGAATGATCAACTAAGCGCTTTGTTAGGCTTTCACTCTTCCTTTTTTGAAAAAGTTACAAATTCAAGAAGCCAAAAAATAGAGAGATCATACTTGAATTTAAGCAATGTTAATTTTTGTACAAAGCAATAGCCCTCTATCTCACACAATAATAAAGGTGACTCTGTATATCTGAGTAACAAAGCCAAAAGCTTAAAAATAGGTATGACGGTTTCTTTTGACTGAATTAAAAAGGAACTTTTAAATGAATTGATCGTAAAATCAGCGAACAATTGCCCAATAATGAACTTTATAATAGCGATAACATAACTTTTGCCAATGAACATCATCTCATGCAATCATTTTCAATCACCATGTGCATGCTATTCATGAACTAAAAGGTCAATCCATTGTTCCTCAAGATAGCCATATTCCTTCAAAAGAATCCTTTTCATCTAGACCTTTTACGTTTATTTTGCATACAAAGATGATTATAAAATAAACCTGCATTTTCATATAAACAGCGCATATTTAGCATTTAATCGCACAACAATCACTTTTTGCATATGTCGATATTTCTTTAGAAAAGAATACGAAATCGCCCACTACAAAGACAGTATTTCTTACCCCTTAAAACTTAAACACACAGCTTATAACGCACATAAATCAAAACCAAAAAAACTACAATAAGCATATGTTTTATTTTAAAAAATTAAAAATTATTTAACATAAAGGTCGTATCTTTGCTCTTTAACCTAAGCAACCAGAACAACACAATGCTTATGACTTATACTAGACATGAAAACGTCGCCAATAGCATAATGACTGAATAAAAGCTGATTAAAATAAAACATCTCTTTATCTTAAATTGCATATAAGTATTTACCACGGCAACCATCAACTATGGAAAATGATGCAGTAAGATCAATTGCTACCGACTGAGAAGACATTCAAACCTTTGATAACCGAGTAATAGCTGTTACACAATTTACATGAACTGTTTTGGTCAATTCGGTTTAGAATATAAAAACAAAGAATAATCATAAAAATTGTCATTTTTTAACATTGCCATTTCCTTGCAAAGTTCTCAATATATAGCGCTGATATGACACATATCCTCTACTTCATTTTAACGAAATTATAAAAAAAATGTAGGATTTTGTGCCATAATGAGGCAACTTTGCAGACATCTTGCAAAGTATTATTGCAACTTAGAAATGGAGCAAGCTGAATGAGTTCGACCATTTTGGTCATTCACGGACCGAATCTTAATTTACTAGGCAAGCGTGAACCTGAGGTTTATGGACATCTCACCCTTGAGGACATAAATCAGCAGCTCATTACACAAGCTCAAAAATCATCTATTTCGTTAGACACTTTCCAAAGTAATTGGGAAGGTGCAATTGTTGACCAAATTCATCAAGCCGGGCAACACGGCGTGCAATTTATCATTATTAATCCAGCAGCATTGACACATACGTCTGTTGCAATACGCGATGCCCTTCTTGGTGTAGCAATACCATTTATTGAAGTTCATTTGTCTAATGTTCATGCTCGTGAAGCATTTAGACATCATTCATATCTATCCGATAAAGCTGTTGGCATAATTTGCGGTTTAGGTGCAAAAGGTTATTCCGCTGCACTCGATTATGCCATCGAAAAAATTCAACCTACTACGCAATCATAATTAGGAATACTGTCTCATGGATATTCGTAAAATCAAGAAACTCATCGACCTGATGATTGAATCTGACTTACAAGCGATAGAAGTTAAAGAAGGTGATCAATCCATCGCATTAACTCGTCGTAATCCTGTGGTTGCGGCAGGTGTTCAAGCCATGCCTACGGCTGTTGCAGCTCCTGTAGCTAAAACGCCGCGTGGCGCTGTAGAAACTTCACCGATGGTCGGTGTGTTCTATTCTGCACAAAGCCCAGGTGAAGCGCCATTTGTTAAAGTGGGTCAAACCATTTCTGCGGGTGAAACTTTAGGGATCATTGAAGCCATGAAAATCATGAATCCAATTGAAGCAACCCAGAGCGGTGTTGTTGAAGAAATTTTAGTGAAAAATGGTGAAGTGATTCAATTCGGTCAAGCACTTTTCCGCTATCGCGCGTAAAACCACGGGGATTTATAATGTTGCAAAAGGTATTAATTGCAAACCGGGGTGAAATCGCTTTACGCATTACCCGAGCTTGCAAAACTTTAGGAATTAAAACCGTTGGTATTTATTCCGATGCCGATAAAGACCTCATGCACCTTCGTTTTGTTGATGAAGCAGTATGTATTGGTCCGGGTGCAAGTAGTGAAAGCTATTTAAACATCCCAGCAATTATTACTGCTGCTGAAATCACTGGTGCAGATGCAATCCATCCAGGTTATGGGTTCTTGTCTGAAAATGCTGAATTTGCGGAAATTGTAGAAAGCTCAGGCTTTATCTTCATTGGCCCTCGCCCTGAACACATTCGCTTAATGGGGAACAAAGTTTCTGCCATTACAGCAATGCGTAAAGCGGGTGTTCCAACTGTTCCGGGTTCAGCGCATGCCGTAACAATCCACAATGCATTGGCTGAAGCAAAAGAAATTGGCTTCCCGCTGATTGTCAAAGCCGCTTCAGGTGGTGGTGGTCGTGGTATGCGTATTGTTGAACGGGTTGATACATTACTTGAATCAGTTCAAGCAGCACAGCGTGATGCGGAAATGTGGTTTGGTGATGATACTGTTTACATGGAACGCTTCCTCCAAAAACCACGCCATGTAGAAGTTCAGATTCTAGCGGATGGTAATGGTCATGCCATTCACTTATTTGATCGTGACTGCTCTTTACAACGTCGTCATCAAAAAGTGCTTGAAGAAGCGCCAGCACCCGGCTTACCTGAACAAGCACGTGCTGATATTTTAGAAGCTTGTGTAAATGCATGTAAACTAATGCAATACCGTGGTGCAGGCACATTCGAATTCTTATTTGAAGATGATGAATTTTTCTTTATTGAAATGAATACGCGTGTTCAAGTTGAGCATCCAGTCACTGAAATGGTCACTGGTATCGATATTATCGAGCAACAGCTTCTCATTGCAGGTGGTCTTGGTCTTAATATTCAACAAGAAGATGTTGAATGTAATGGTCATGCCATGGAATGCCGTATCAATGCAGAAGATCCAACGACCTTCTTACCATCACCAGGTAAAATTGAACATTTCTATACACCGGGCGGTGCAGGTATTCGTTTAGATTCGCATATCTATCAAGGCTATAGTATTCCACCTTACTATGACTCAATGATTGCTAAACTCATTGCTCATGGTAAAGACCGCAAAACGTGTATTGCGCGGATGAAACAAGCATTAGAAGAAATGATCTTGACTGGAATTAAGACCAACATTCCTTTGCATAAAGATCTGATTTTAGAAGATGAAAATTTCTGTTCTCAAGCAATGGATATTCATTATCTAGAAAAACATTTGCTTCAGAAATTAGAAGGTCATGTTAAAGAAGGATCTTAACTTAACCTTCTTTGCTATAAAAAAACCGCTCTTTAAGAGCGGTTTTTTTATATGCTTACAGCAACTAAGGTAAAATACGGCGTAATGTAGCAAAACATTGATCTGCTTTTTCACTGCTACAAAAATTAATGGTTGATGGATTTTTCCACTGCACGAAATATTGAGAAATTTCACCTGTTTGGTCTTCGTTATAACCAGAACAATCAACTTCATTGTTATCGTATTTTACTTGTAATATCAGCGCTGGTAACGCACTACGTTCTTCTTGGGATGATTGATAGTCATAAATACCCGATGACCATTCTTGTCCACTCTTGATCACCACATTGTTATTACTTTTAAAATTATAATATTCAATACATTTCTTATTATTTGCTATTTGCATGCCCCACAAACCAACAATTTCGGGACGCGTTACAATACGAATAGGATTCGAATCTTCAACTCGATCCATTTCTTCTGTTGCAACAACTGCTTTGTTCTCATTTGCCATCACTACAGATGAGCACAATATGAGAAAAATCGTAAGATATGTTTTTTTCATACATCATAAGTTCAATGATAAAATTTCTAAATACAACTTAGCATGTTTTTATGAAAACCCAGTATTTATCAACCATATTACAACAATATATTTATGTTTTAGCCATGCCTTTAAATCGATTTTAGTCTGTGCTGGGCAAAGGAAATTTTAGCGCAATACGTCCATAAATTTATTCTTTTCAACTCAAAATTAAATTCAAAAAAATATCAAAACTAGAGAGCTAAACGAATTCGATTCTCTGCTGAATCAGTACCATTATTAAATCAACCATGCTGATGAAGCTATCTACAATCAAAGGCCTTCTAAGGCTCATCCGATCTATCTTGCTTCTTCATATAAAATCGCTTACAACAACAGAGACTTATATTAAAATAAAACAAGGGCTAGTAATGCAACTTTCTGAATATCTAAAATATGATGGGCTAGGATTGGCCGAATTGGTGGCAAATAAAGAAGTTTTAGCTTCAGAATTACTCAATTTGGCATTGGAGCGTGCCGCAGACACGAATCCCCAATTAAATGCCATTATTATTCCGATGTATGACTATGCAGAGCAAAGAACCAAACAACAATTAACGGGTCCATTTGCTGGTGTACCTTTTTTAGTGAAAGATTTATTTCAAGAATATGCAGGTTATCCTACTTCATATGGCTGTAAGGGCTTAAAACGAATTCATCATATTGCTGAACAAAATTCTGAAATTGTCAATCGCTGGGAAAATACAGGGATTGTGACCCTTGGTCGAACCAACACGCCAGAATTTGGAATTAAAGGAATTACTGAACCAGATGCTTGGGGAACGTGTCATAACCCTTGGAATTTAAGACACAATAGTGGTGGATCTTCAGGCGGATCGGCTTCCGCAGTTGCTGGTGGTATTGTTCCCATTGCTGGCGCTGGAGATGGTGGTGGTTCTATTCGTATTCCTGCATCTTACTGTGGCTTATTTGGATTAAAACCGAGCCGTGGTCGAACGCCTTGGGGCCCACACATGAGTGAAGCGATGCATGGGGCGGCAGTTCAACATGTGCTGACCAAAACAGTTCGAGATAGTGCAGCCATGCTGGATGCGACACACGGCGCAGAACATAGCTCCTTGTTTAAAATTGAACATCCTCAAAGTCCTTATTTAGACATCATTCAACAGCCACCTAAACCATTAAAAATTGCTTTTAGTACTCACTCACCTATCGGTACGCCTATTTCCAAAGATGCAATTGCAGCAGTTCAACATACAGCGAAATTATTAGAGTCATTAGGGCATACTGTGGTGGAAGATACACCACCTATTGATGGTATGGCACTAGCCAAAGATTTTATTACCACGTGGTTCAGTCAATTTTCTTATGTTCTTGAAAAAATTAAGCAACAACATCAAGCGAAAAATAGTGATTTTGAACTGGATTCATTGGCACTTGCAGCATTTGGAAAACAAACGACAGCGCTTGAATATATTCACAATCTCAACAACTGGGGCGTGTATGCGACAAAAATGAATCATTTTTTTGATCAATATGATTTGTACTTAACACCAGCAACCGCGTCTGTTGCACCTAAAAACGGTGAAATTAAATTACCTCACTGGCAAAAACCCATTTTGAAAAGTTTATTAAAATTAGGCAAGGCACATTTATTGGCTCAAGGAAAATTGGTAGATCGAATTGTAAAAGAAAATTTAACATGGGTTCCTTTTACACAATTAGCTAATATCACTGGTCTGCCAGCAATGTCTGTTCCACTGTATTGGAATGCAGACAACCTACCTTTAGGTTCGCAATTTATTGCACCTTTTGCCCGAGAAGATGTATTACTACAACTGGCAGCTCAACTTGAACAAGCACAGCCGTGGTTTAATCGTTATAGTCAAATTCAACTCTAAAAAATAGTCACACTATATTTACGTTATTAAGCTTTTTAGGCTTGTTGGATATGTTTTGGAAGCCAGCGAACAAACAACAAGCCGATAAAAGTTGCAAAGCCAGCAATAATAAAAATCACTTCCCCAGAGATAAGTTGCCAATATCGGCCTGCTAAGATACTCCCTAAAGCCACACCTAAGCCCCACATCGTGCTGTACATGGCTTGCCCACGTCCTTGCTGCCCTATAGAAAAATTTTGGAACACAACACGCATGGCAATCATATGAAATAAGCCAAAACTAAAAGCATGAATGGTTTGTGCTAAAAACTGAGCAACAAATGAGTTCGGCAATAGCCCAACAATCATCCATCTGATGCCAGTCAACACCAAACAAAGACTCACTAAATAGCGCCAAGAGAATCGGGTTAAAAAAACATGTGCAAAAGAGAACATGATAATTTCAGCAACCACCCCAACCGACCACAAAAAACCGATTTCAGTGGTGCTAAAGCCAACTTGGTGTAAATAGTTACTATAAAAACTATAAAATGGCGCGTGAGAAAACAATAAAACAAATTCAATTGCAAAAAATGCAGCAACAACAGGTCTTTTTAAGATTGGTAACAATGGCTCTAACTGCTGCTGTGATTGAGGTGCTGTAGTCGGCTCTTTGATCGTGAAAGACCAAATAAATGCCAAAAATGCAATACATAGCAACATAATAGGCAGCATCGAAATTGGCACGATTTCAAGTAAAGCCCCTATGCCAAAAACAGCAACAATAAAACCGATAGAACCCCATTTTCGGACTTTTCCATAAAGTTGGGTGCGTTTTTCAGCTAACCAAAATAAAGTCACCCCTTCAAATTGCGCTAAAATGGCATTTTGAAAAAAGCTAAAAATAAGCATCAGTAATGCAACCGATTGAAATGTATTTGGAATGAGAAAAATCATGAACCAAATACAAGCTTCAACCCAAGTCGCAATACGTACCAACAACATTCTTTTGCCAGACTTATCCGCTATCCAACCCCAAATAAATGGCGCAAAAAAACGTGTCACAATGGCTATAGAAGATAAAAGCCCTATTTCTTGATAATTAAAACCCTGATCTTCTAGATAAAGGCTCCAAAATGGCATGAAGGTTCCTACTATCGAGTAGTAGAAAAAGTAGAATCCTGCAAGGCGGTGATGAATAGGTAGGGAGAGCATATGATTGTAATCAGTTGTATTTTCAAAGAGTTAATAAAATAAAGAGTTGTATAGGTTTGTACTTAAAAGTACTCATTTGCAGTTCAACTGTATACAAATGAGTATACAAATCTTTCCAATCTAAATTATTACAAAATTTGTATACTGCTCAAAAACCACTCTTTTTCAAGAACCCATAATACTCTGCTATACATTTAATATCTTTTAATAAAATATGAATACTTGGCTCTACTTCTACATTGAACACACTGTGAAAGCGGTTGATCTTTTAAAATTCATAACTCAAAAAATTGGAAATAAATAATGAAAGTATCTGAGATGACTTATGAGCAATTACCGACTGTCTTAGCTAGCGCTCTGAAAGTTAAAAATGTGCCAGTGCTAGACTGGGGAATTATGCTGAAAGCTGATTAAAAAAGAAAAATCAGTTTGATAAGATCGTATTCAAGATAGATAGTATTTTATGTTGGTCCACGTGCTGATAGCAAAGAAGTTGAGCAAACAGCAGATACCGCCATTGAAGCTATTGTGAAGTGCCACATTGAGAAAAAATTGGGTAGTGAGATTTAAGGAGAAACATGGACTATGAAGATGATTTTTATGATCAGGAAAAGATCAATGCTATCAATACAGCCAAAGACAATATTAATCGCTCGGATGATCATTTTTTGGAGGTATCAGAGTCAATTTGTGCAGCAGAGCCTCATTAAACTTTGTGGTTTAGATTGGACAGCTCCGAATATCGGTGATATTCGTAAACAACAATTTGTAGAAGACAAAGACATATTGACATTACGATTCGATATCAAAAAAGTAGTGGCAGTCTCCATCTACTTATTTACAGTATCAGATTGAGGTTTTTAGGTGAGTGGAAACGTAAAAAACATCAACCTGAATATCGTCGACAATGGCATTACATATTGGTATAGATGTTGAAAACCCTTCAAATACGAGCTGTTCAACTTACCACAAACAATGTGAGCGATTCTCAGATGCTAGGTGATTTACTCAAGTAAATCCCTAAAGATGAGCGAATTGATTCCGTGTATACAGATGGAGCTTATGACACGAAATACTGCCGAGAAGTTATTGCAGGATCTGCAAGCACATGCAGTCATTCCACCTAGAAGAAATGCTAAGCCATGGAAAGACAAAAGAGCGAGATCAGTGGAGAGAAATAAATTACTGAAAATGGTCAAACGTCTAGGAAGAACAATCTGAAAAAATGGTCGGGCTATGATCGTCGAAGTTTGGTAGAAACCAAGATGCATTGCATCAAATTATTGGGAGATAAACTCAGTGCAAGGAACCTCCAAAACCAAGTCAATGAAATTCATGTACGTGTGGCAGTATTAAATAAATTTACGGAATTAGGCCGCTTTAATTTTTAAATTTCTGTGCAACAAAGCCCTGGGCTCTTCAAATTCAATTTTTCACTGACAAAAATACTATCATCTTTATAAAGTAATTCGGTTTCTATCTAATCCTGACATGGGTTGCCGCCAAAAAAATAAGGGCTGATTAATCAGCCCTCATCTTATACCGCTTATTACTTAATTTTCAAAGTAAAGCATAGCTTTACTCTTGCGCTCGGAGGAAGCAGTGCTTCCTTTATCCTCGCTCATTAAGTCAATTGAGCAGCAGCAATTTTCTTGGTATCAACTTTCGCAGCAGCGTCAGTATAATCGCCCATTTTGTCGAAGCTTAAGTATTGATAGATGTCAGAAGACATGCTGTCAATTTGAGCTGCATACTGTTGGTATTCTTCTGGCGTTGGTAATTTACCAAGTACAGCAGCAACAGATGCAAGTTCAGCAGACGCTAAGTAAACGTTCGCACCTTGACCTAAACGGTTCGGGAAGTTACGCGTAGACGTCGACACACAAGTCGTGTTCGGAGCTACACGTGCTTGGTTACCCATACATAATGAACAACCTGGCATTTCAGTACGCGCGCCAGCTTTACCATAAATGTTATAGAAACCTTCTTCCATCAACTGACGTTCGTCCATACGCGTCGGTGGAGCAATCCACAAACGAGTTGACAATACACCGCCTGGAACTTTTTCTAACAATTTACCAGTCGCACGGAAGTGACCGATATTTGTCATACAAGAACCAACGAATACTTCGTCAATTTTAACGCCTTGAACATCAGAAAGAAGTTTAGCGTCATCTGGATCGTTCGGGCAGCAAAGAACTGGTTCTTTAATGTCAGCAAGATCAATTTCATACACTTTAGTGTATTCAGCATCAGCATCAGCTTTAAGAAGTGATGGATTTGCTAACCATTTTTCCATGTTCTCTACACGACGCGCCATAGTACGCGCATCACCATAACCTTCAGAAATCATCCACTTAAGCATGGTGATATTCGAACGAAGGTATTCAGCAACTTTCTCTTCAGAAAGCGTGATAGAACAACCAGCAGCAGAACGTTCAGCAGAAGCATCAGATAATTCGAATGCTTGCTCAACAGTGAGGTCAGTTTCCATTTCTGTTAAGTCGATCTCAAGGATACGACCAGAGAAGATGTTTTTCTTACCTTTCTTCTCTACAGTTAAATCACCCGCTTGAATCGCGTAGTAAGGAATTGCATGTACTAGGTCACGTAGTGTGATACCAGGCTGCATTTTACCTTTAAACTTAACAAGAATAGATTCAGGCATGTCTAATGGCATAACACCAGTCGCCGCAGCAAATGCTACAAGACCAGAACCCGCAGGGAAAGAAATACCAATTGGGAAACGCGTATGTGAGTCACCACCAGTACCAACTGTATCTGGAAGAAGCATACGGTTTAACCAAGAGTGAATAATACCGTCACCTGGGCGTAAAGACACACCACCACGGTTCATGATGAAATCAGGAAGCGAGTGTTGCATTTGAACATCAATTGGTTTTGGATATGCAGCTGTATGACAGAAAGATTGCATAACGAGGTCAGCAGAGAAACCTAAGCAAGCCAAATCTTTCAGTTCGTCACGAGTCATAGGACCTGTTGTATCTTGCGAACCAACAGTGGTCATCTTAGGTTCACAGTAAGTACCCGGAAGTACACCTTGACCTTCAGGAAGACCACAAGCGCGACCAACCATTTTCTGTGCTTGAGTAAAGCCTTTGCCAGTAGCAGCAGGTTGTACTGGAACACGGAACAATGTAGAAACTGGAAGACCTAAAGCTTCACGCGCTTTAGTGGTTAAGCCACGACCAACGATTAAGTTGATACGACCACCCGCACGAACTTCGTCAAGAAGAACAGGCGTTTTCAATTCAGATTCAGCGATTTGTTCGCCAGCTTTGAATGCAGTTACTTTTGCAGCAGCATGATCAATCTTAAGAACGATTTCATCGCCCATGTTCATGTTAGCAACGTCAATCTCAATCGGTAACGCACCAGCATCTTCCATCGTGTTGAAGAAAATTGGAGCGATTTTAGAACCTAAGCAGTAACCACCGTCTTTTTTGTTCGGGATGTGAGCGATGTCGTCACCGAAGAACCAAAGTACAGAGTTAGTTGCTGATTTACGGCTTGAACCCGTACCAACAACGTCACCTACGTAAGCAACTTGGTTGCCTTTCGCGATCAATTCTTTAATTTGGTTGAGTGGACCAACTTCACCAGGAACTTCTGGGTTAATCCCATCACGTACGTTTTTCAACATCGCATTTGCATGCAATGGAATGTCTGGACGGCTCCAAGCGTCTTGAGCAGGAGACAAATCATCCGTATTCGTTTCGCCAGTAACTTTGAATACAGTCAGTTTGATTTCTTCTGGAACGTCTGCGCGGCTTGTGAACCATTCAGCATCAGCCCAAGATTGCATAACTGCCTGAGCATTTACATTGCCCGCTTTAGCTTTATCTGCTACGTCATGGAACGCATCAAATACTAAAAGTGTTTTTTTCAACGCTTCAGCAGCTAATTCAGAAAGTTCAGCATCATCAAGCAATGTAACTAAAGGTGCTACGTTATAACCACCAAGCATAGTACCTAGTAAGTAAACCGCACGTTCTTTAGAAATTAAAGGAGAAGTTGCGTCACCTTTTGCCAAAGCAGCCAAGAAAGCCGCTTTAACATAAGCAGCTTGGTCAACACCTGCAGGAACACGATTTTCTAGCAAATCAACTAAAAATGCCTCTTCACCAGCTGGTGGATTTTTTAATAGTTCAACCAAGTCAGCTGTTTGAGCATCATCAAGTGGCTTCGGTGGGACTCCGAGTGCGGCACGTTCTTCAACGTGTTGGCGGTAAGCTTCTAGCACGGTGTTATTCCTCTTTTTTAAAAAATTACTTATGAATTCCAGCTTCTTTCGAGCTTCACAAGTAATATGGACAACTAAATTTTACTAAAAATCTAGTTAAAAGTTAATGCAGTAGCAGTGTTTCTTCGTGATGCTCATTATTTTGTAGCTAAATGATGCCTTTTTTGATTAATTCACGACCGATTTAACTCTAATTTACACCTTTAATAGGGCAGCACTTAACTTTTGACTAGAATTTATACATAAAAAGGGCAACCTAATGTTGCCCTTTTTCTAAAAAGAAAAATATTCAACCTTAGTGTACTGTCGTTGCGTGAATATATTCACGCAAACTCTCACGACAACCTTCAAATTTAATCTGAATTTCATCTTCATGCAGCATAGCATGCTCTGCGCTGGCAAATGAAATATGAACTTGATAAAGCTTCGTTTCTTGATCAATTATATGTTGAATATAAACTTTATCACCTAAACTAAGCACATAGTGATTTCCGCTAATAATGGCAACGCCTTGTTCATCTTCTAAGAGCAAGTCTGCATGATGTAGATACCCCACAACGTCCATTGATCACTCCTTATTTTTCGTTATTCATTTTATTATTCACTATTCAGATATGCTTTTCTATAATTATGATTAATTGAAATGTGACAATTTATTCTTAGTTTGCTTAGGCTATTTTAGATAATTCAATGCTAATCAGATAAAAAAACCGTTCCTTAGAACGGCTTATAATTAGGTAGTTTGTCATGCGGTGTCGCAATACAATTTTCTGTAATTTTTTGCTTAAATTGATTACGGCTTTCTTCTGGATTTGCATCAATTTCAGCAAGTGGAAATGCATAAACTTGTTCAATAATATCTAAGATAAATGTTTTTGTGGTCGCATCTTCAATTTTATCCGCGTGTTCTAATGCAGCTTTCTTTTCAATTGCATTTTGACGGTCAAACATAATTGTATTTGCAGCATTACCAACACTCGTACAATACCCTTTCCACTGCTCTTCAAGTGTTAATGGCTTTTTTTCAGCACATCCAACCAAAGCAACCAATACAATTAAAGTGAATAATTTATTCATGAACATTCTCCTATTCTTCATATCATAATCAAAGTTCATAAAAATACGAAATCACTCAGCCTTTATATAAGGAAAAATACCAGTTTAAGCTTAAAGTATAGGCATAAAAAAAGCCTAATCTGTGTAGATTAGGCTATAAACTTGATATTCTTTCGTTGGTAGCGGGAGCTGGATTTGAACCAACGACCTTCGGGTTATGAGCCCGACGAGCTACCAGACTGCTCCATCCCGCATCAACGAAGTGCCTTTATACGCCCTAAAGATTAACAAAGCAAACTTTATTCAACTTTAATTGAAAATTTAAACTGTATTTCTAACTCACGACCCATTTCTCATCTGTTGACTTCAATTCACCGACCTTCTACTTAAGTTAAGACAATAAGAAAACCAAAATAAATTATTGATTTTTAATATTTAAATAATAAATTTAAAATATTAAGCATAAAAAACAAAAAAAGTTATAAATTAAGTTGCATATTCTTATTTATAAGTATACTATGTTCATCAACTAGAAAAAAGTTTGTTCTGGTAAATCTTCTCTTATTTCGCAGTTTTAGTCATAATCCTTCGTTTTTTTCAGATTTAAAGTTCCATTCTTATTTTCAAGTTAACATCGGTTTTTTAGTAAACCAAAAAATATTAAAGTTTATAGGATTGTATTATGTCTAATACTGTTAAAGGTACTGTTAAGTGGTTCAACGAAACTAAAGGTTTCGGTTTTATTCAACAAGAAAACGGTCCTGACGTTTTTGCTCATTTCAGCGAAATCGCTAACTCTGGCTTCAAAACTTTGACTGAAGGTCAACAAGTTGAATTCAGCATCACTCAAGGTCAAAAAGGCCCGAATGCTGTAAACATCGTAGCACTATAATTTTAAAGCTATTCTTACATCAGTAAGGTAGTTTAAGATTAAAAAACGAGAGCTTAGCTCTCGTTTTTGCATATCTGGGTTTTATATTACAATCAACATTAATCATTCAAAGCATAGCTATAAACCAATTGACATTTCCATTTTCTTAGATGGTCTCTGCATTGATTTTTTTATATACCCCACCTTTAAACTCATTTAAACCTGTCCAATAGTTAGATAAATTTTCTGAGCTAAAAATTATAACATCTAAATTACTCTTTTTTATTTAGCATCCCCCAGAAGACCATTTACAGACCCCCTTAAACTATTTTTCGCCAATATTTTCCAATATCTAAACATCAGGCTTATTCGAACCCGAAATATCGTAAACAAATAAATGCTGCTTTATTAAAAAATTCCAAATCTAATCCAATACTCTTGCTCGCTGGGTAAAAGCAATAATGGCCAATGCTAAAAGAATCAAACAGACATCGAGAATCACAATTCCATTCCAACCTTGTTTTTGCCAAATCAGCCCACTCATTAAACCAACAATACTTGAACCTAAATAATAAAAAATCAAATACAGTGATGCAGCATGACCTTTATTTTCACGCGCCAACTCTCCAACATTGCTGCTGGCAATAGAGTGTGAAATAAAGAAACCCGTTGTCACAATTGCTATTCCTAAAACAATATAAAATAGTGACTTACTTAGGGTAAAACAAACACCTACAAGCATTAAAATAAAGCCAAAATACAAAATTGGCTTACGACCAACTCTGTCAGCAAGGTTTCCTGCAATTGAAGATGAAACTATTCCAAAGCTGTAAGAGAGGAAAATTAAACTGATTTGAGTTTGGCTTAAATGATATGGAGCTAATGAAAAACGAAATGTCACATAATTAAATAATGTCACGAACACACTTGCCATCAAAAAGCCAATACTGTAAATCCGAACCAATTGAATATTTTTCAGATGTCCCAGCCAAGCATTTAAATGGAAAGATAAGCTCATGGCTTTGCGCTGCGTAAAATTTCTTGAATCAGGCAGTAGTTTATAAAACCCAGTGCGCAAAATAAACATATCAAACCGAGCACCGCCATAGAAATTCGCCAAGAAAAGATTTCTGTAAGCAATCCCATTATCGAAAATGCCAGAAATCCCGTTGTCATTGACAAAGCAAGCGCGCTGGCACTTGGCGCAATATGAAAACTCGAGGTAAATTCTGGCAGCAATGGCTGTACACAATATATTAGGGAAAAACTTGCAAACCCCAATAAAAAAAGCGCAAAGCCGGCTTTTTTGAATTCACTCATTCCAGAATTTATAGCTAAGACAGCATGCACTCTCATGACAGTATTTAAAACTTCTTTGTAAGGATGCCTAATTTTAAATACCGCTCGACTATATATATAATATATATCAATCAATAGTGGTATATATCAAACATATGGACATACGTCATATTCAATATTTTATAGCTGTCGCGGAAGAGCAAAACTTTTCGAAAGCTGCTTTGCGATTAGGCATTAGCCAGCCTCCTTTAAGTATGCAAATTAAAAAGTTAGAAGAAGAAATAGGTGTAGAGTTATTTCATCGCTATTCTCAAGGGGCTACGCTTACTCCTGCTGGGCAAACATTCCTAAAAGCAGTATCCCCTATCCAAAATCAACTTAAAAATGCTGTGAGGTTAACAAGAAATACTGCTAATGGTGAAAGTGGAGAATTGCGTCTTGGGTTTACAGGTACATCTATTTTAAATCCTTTAATTCCCACTTCGATTCAGACTTTTCAACATGCTTACCCAGATGTTAACCTAATCCTTAAAGAAGCTAACTCACTGATTTTAATTGAAAGTATATTAAACAATGAGTTAGATATAGCAATCATAAGACCACCAGAGAATTATCCTAAAACAATCACAATTAAGAATTTCATTAATGAAAAATTAATTGCTGCTTTACCGATTAATTATCCAAATAATGAAGATAGCATTGATTTAGATCAATTTAAGAATGAGAGTTTTATTGTTTCCCCACCGAATATAAGTGCTGGATTATATTCAGCAATCATTAATGCCTGCCAACAACACGGGTTTACCCCTAAGATAGGTCAACAGGCTCCGCAGATTATATCCATCTTGTCTCTTGTTGCCGCTAATTTAGGAATTTCATTGGTTCCTGAATCGACTAAACAGTTAAAAATTGAAGGTATTAAATATAAATATTTAAACAATCAAACCTCAACCATTGGCCTTGGAATTGCTTTTAAAACTGACTTTGATTGTCAGCCTGCGATTAATTTTTCAAGTATTATTAACAGTTTACTTAGAGATAAATAATGATTTATGACGTTAAAAAATGATTTTTTTCAAACAGAATTATTTTACAACTATAACGAATAATGAACTTTAAGCTGGAAATTAATCAACAGTCTATACCTCCAAATTCAACACAGATAAATACAGTTAAAATATATTACAAAATAATATTTTAACTGTATTTATATTTTTGTATGACTAAAATTCCAATTCTGATAGCTTAATTATAATTCAATTACATTTAGCTGTAATAAGCGATAAATAGGGTTTGTTGACATTTCACAGATGCTTGCGACATGAGCCGTATACGGCGCAAGGTGTTTAGACGATACAAGGCATGTTTTACAAAATTTAGTCATTCTAAATAAGTAAAACATAACGCAGTAGCGGAAAAAATGTCCCTGTCCCGTAGGGTTATCAATAAGGATTTATTTACAAATATAATTCTCAGACGAATAAGCCTGCACCTATAATATATAGAAGGGTCTAGGAAGTTGAGCATATGAAAAGTATGGTAACTTCCTCATATGAAAGTAAAAATAGATACTATTCCCATTCAAGAATCAGCGAAGTAAAATTCAGGCAGATCATTCACTTTTTTGCCATGGATTTCACAGCATCAGATACCGCTAAACTCACCAATATTTCGGTACGTTCCATCAATATGATTATATTAAATTACGTAAAAAAATTGCTGCCCAATGTGAAGAAATATCTCCTTTCAATGGTGTAATTGAACTCGATGAATCGTACTTTGGCGCACGTCGTGTTTGAGGAAAATGAGGGTATGATGTATCAGGGAAACCCATTGTATTTGGGCTAATCAAGTTTAATGGAATTGACAAAAAGATGTTTTATTTTCATCTTAAAGAAACAGAATATCGCTTCAATCATCGTAATGATAATTTATTCCTCGATTTGCTTAAACCACTTCGTAACAATTCTCTAACATCCTAAGCCCCTTATTATTTTTTTGACGCCCCCTAAATCATTATATGTAAACTTAGTCTCCGTTCTTTTGTATTGGCTTGAATAAGTTTGCCTTGATCTAACCACCTGTCTAACCATAACTAAATGTTGTTTGTTCATATTGATCTGAGCCATCAGTAAACTGATTTACCCGCAATACAACTCTCCCTCATGTATCAAATTGATAACGATGTTTAAGTTGATTAGCATCGACTTTTTCCAACAACTTCCCATTCTGGCATTTAGCATTATGCTAATTATTTAAAAAAATTAAATATTTCTATCTTTCATAGCCAGCATCAATATTTCCTTCACGTAAGTTGCATTAGTCGTAGAAATGATAAATTTTATTGCTTGAATCACATCAGATAAAGGGATTAAAGAATGCTTTGTTTCCGCTAAAATCAATTCTGTTGGAACATCAATTTCATACTCTGTAGCTAAATACCCTAAGTTTAAAACGCTTACTCCTATTAGATCTTCACACAGTATTTCTATTAATGATTGAGCCACACCCCGCAAAGCATATTTAGTTGCTGAGAAAATTAGTTCTTTACCATTATGGTTATCCACTCCCCATGTTGAACCTATTAGTATGACTTTAGCATTGTCAGATAATTTTAAATTATCTATTAAAGATTGGAGTGATTGAATACAGGTGCTTATATTTGTGTTTATTATTTTATTTAACTCGATTGATGGAACCTCTTTAAAGTCATAACTCTCTGTAAAAGCATTATTTTCTCATATACCCACATTATAAATTAGGATATCGACTTGTTCCTCTCCTACGATTTTTTTGACCTTATGAACGACATCTTCAGAATTGGATAAATCAGTACAAATCCAATTTAAATTATATATGCCTTCTGGAGCTGAACGATAACCCCCATAAACCATATCTATGGAATTTGGTATTAACTTTGCAATCGCTTTTCCTAGGCCTTTGCTGACACCATAAATCAAAAATGTTTTACTTAGGCTATTCATACACAATTTAATTGATTATTAACATTGGATTCAGCATAAAATATCAAGTTAAGTTGAGGTCAAGTTTTTTATTCAAGGTGTATTTTTATACCAAGACAAAGAAGAACACTGGGGTTCAAATTGGAAGTCGTACAGAATTTCATGTCTACTTCTAAGCGATAAAAAAGAATAAAATCGAAATACCTATCCATTATTTCCAAACATCGACAATAATTTAAATCTAACGAAACTTTCTGTCGAATCATTAAGTTCATATATACCCTAAAAAAATAAATCTATACCTTAATGATTCTGTTCTTATTTATGAAATATGACATGATAAAAAATTGATCGAAATTTAATTGTAAAACTGGGTATGGAGCTCTATTAAATATGAACATGTATAAAAAAATTTCACTATACATCTCCCTTTCTTTATTCAGTCAATTTAGCCTTGCAGATTGGATTAATGATTCTGCTAAAAATGTAGAAGCTCATACCATTAAATTCCGTCAACACATTCACCAACATCCCGAACTCGGCAATATGGAATTTAAAACAGCTGCCTTGGTTCAAAAAGAACTAAAATCATATGGCATTGAAGTCAAAACTGGTTTTGCTAAAACAGGCGTAATTGGTATTTTAAAAGGTGAAAAATCAGGTCCAGTCATGGCATTACGTGCAGATATGGATGCTTTGCCCATAGAAGAAAAAACGGGACTACCCTTTGCAAGTAAAACCAAGGCTATGTATCAAGGTAAAGAAACATATGTTATGCATGGGTGTGGTCATGATGCCCACACTGCAATGTTGCTTGGTGCAGCTAAAGTACTTGCAGCCAATAAAGATAAAATTTCAGGTACTGTCATTTTTGTATTCCAACCCGCAGAAGAAGGTGGTGCAGACATCGACAACTTTACTCAAGGGGATCAAATTGGTTCACGAAAAATGATTACCGATGGTGCATTAAATAATCCTACACCTGAAGTGATTTTTGGTATGCATGTGATGGCTGGCATACCAAGTGGAAATATTTTCTATAAAGATGGGGCTATTCTCAACAGCGCAGACCATTTACGTATTCAAGTTAATGGTAAACAGGTACATGGTTCTATGCCATGGTTAGGACGTGATCCAATTTATGCCTCATCCCAAATTATTAATAACATGCAAAGTTTATTGAGTCGTAGAGCAGACTTAACCCAAGGTATGGGAGTAATAAGCATTGGGAGTATTCAAGGCGGTACTGCGGGCAATGTTATTCCAGCCCAAGTTAATATGGTGGGAACTATTCGTTCCAACAATGAGGCTATCCGTCAAAATATTTTAAAAGATTTACCCAAGATGGTTGAATATAATGCTCTTGCAAATGATATAACAGCTAAAGTCGAAATTGCACCGTATGCTCCAGTTACGACCAATGACAAAACCCTTACTCAAATGATGCAACCAACATTAGCAACTGTAGCAGGCGACTCTAAATTACACGTACTTGAACATAATGCCAGCGCCAGTGAAGATTTTGCATATTATGGCAAGTTAATGCCCTCTTTATTTGTCTTTATTGGTGCAACACCGAACAATCAAGATATGGAAAAAGCAGCCCCCAACCATAACCCACAATTTATAGTCGATGACGGAACTTTAAAAACTGGGATAGAATTACATACTCGCTTTATTATAAATTATCCAAAAGTTGCAGAACAAGTACAGACAGCTTGGACAAAAAAATTTCTTAAAAAAGAAGTAAACTCCTTGCAGTAACCTAGATAGTGCTGCGCCTACTTCTGATTTAGCGCTTTATTCATAATCAATAAAATATTTCAGAGATAAAAAAGGAACCTAATAATAGGTTCCTTTTAACTTATACAGCAATTAATTCAAACGGATGATTAAGCATATTGCTTAGGTTGTACCATATTATTGACAGCTAAAACATCTGCCAAAATTTGATCCGAAAGTAAATTTTCAGCTTTAATTAAAGCCAAAACACTTTGACCTGACTCATTGGCTTGTTTAGCAATACGTGTGGTCGTTTCATACCCCAAGTATGGATTCAACGCGGTAATAATACCAATTGAATTTTCAACCAAGGCCTGACAATGTTCAGCATTTGCACGTATATTTTCAATACATTTATGTTGAAACATTTGCATAGCTTTGCCTAACAAATCAATAGATTCGAACAGTTTGAAAGCAATTAAAGGCTCCATGGCATTCAATTGTAATTGACCTGCTTCTGCTGCCAAAGTAATTGCCAAATCGTTAGCAATAATTTGGAAACAGACTAAGTTCATTGCTTCTGGAATAACAGGATTAACTTTACCTGGCATAATTGAACTACCCGGTTGACGTGGTTCTAAATGAATTTCATTTAAACCTGCGCGAGGGCCGCTAGAAAGTAAACGTAAGTCATTCGCAATTTTTGACAGTTTAGTTGCTGTACGTTTTAACAAGCTAGACAATAAAACGAAATCACCCATATCTGAAGTCGCTTCAATTAAATCAGGTGCGCTGCTAATATTTCGCTGCGTAATTTCTGATAATGAGGCAATCGCATACTCACGGTATTTAACTTCAGTATTGATACCTGTTCCAATTGCAGTACCGCCCAAATTCACCACACTTAAAGCATCTGGCATGATTTGATTAAGTCTGTTCAAATCGCTTTGTAAGGTATTTCCAAAAGCACCAAATTCTTGACCCAAAGTCATCGGCACAGCATCTTGTAATTGCGTACGGCCCATTTTTAAAATATCAGAAAACTCATCTGACTTATGTTTAAAGCTTTGAATTAAATTTTCAAATGGAGTATTTAATTGAGCTATTGCAGAGATTAATCCAACTTTAATTGCTGTTGGATAAACATCATTTGTAGACTGTGACATATTAACATCATTATTTGGATGTAAATACTGATACTCACCTTTTGAATGTTCTAAATATTCTAAACCTATATTCGCAAGTACTTCATTAATATTCATATTGGTTGAAGTGCCAGCGCCACCTTGAATCATATCGATTGGAAATTGATCATGATACTGATTATTTAAAATTTGTTGGCAAGCATATTGGATTGCATTATTTTTATTTTCTTCAATTTTATTGAGCTTAAAATTTGCATGTGCACATGCAGATTTAACCATTGCAAGTGCTTTAATAAAAACAGGAAATTGACTTAATTTATTTTGACTTAGATTAAAATTTTCTATTGCTCTTAAAGTTTGTACACCATAATAACAATGAGCAGGAATTTCTTTATAACCTAATAAATCTTTTTCAGTGCGTGTATTAATCTTAATGTTCATTTAAATAGACTCTGAGTAGCAATAAATTAATATTAGAGCGCAAGCTGTTTTTTTTCTAATGTAAAAAGATATTACTGCATGCATTTTTTGCATAATAGATTATAATTTATAAAAGTATGCGTGAAGGATTAATTATGACCTTAGAAATTAGATGGATTGAAGATTTGCTTGCACTAGAGCAAGAAAAATCTATTTCCCAAGCGGCGGAAATACGACACGTCACACAATCTGCATTTACGCGTAGAATCCAGAACATTGAAAATGCGTTGGGTTTCCAAATTTTAAAACGATATAGTAAAAATATTGATTTCACAGAAGCGGGGCAAGTCTTATTAGCATCTTCAAAAAACATACAAAATCAACTCACTACAACCATTAAGTATCTAGAAAAGAATGTTAAGAATAATGAATTAACGGTCAAATTTTCAGTATCGCACTCCTTAATCACGCAGTTTTTTCCTCGCTTTATTCATGAATTATCAACCAACATGGAGGATTTAAAATTAGAAATTATTGCTGCTAATCTCAAACAAGGGATGCGTTTACTTAAAGATGGTTCGTGTGATTTTTTAATTGGTTATTGTGATCAAAAAACGTTACAACAACTCGATCTTTCTTTTTTCGTATGCCATAAAATTGTTGAAATGGAAATATTACCTGTAACGACATTAAATAATGATGGTACTCCTAAATATTCATTAGATCAGCCCTTCCCTTTGTTGGCTTATAGTAAACAAGCATATTTAAGAAATTGTGTTGATGAAGTAATTGAAAATAAATTAGATTATCGAACTTTATATGAAACAGATAATGCTAGTGATTTAAAAGAGTTGGTTTTACAAGGTTTAGGTATTGCATGGTTACCTAAATTATTAGTTGAAAAAGAGATTTCCGAGAATAAATTAAAAGTAGTTGACTGTAATCAATATAATTTATTTCAAGATATCTACATTATTAGGCGTGAAATGGCATTTTCAAATAGAATTAACTATATTTGGAATACATTAACAAAACAGACTGAATAAATTTACATTTTGTTTACTTAATTAATCATTACCTATATGTTATATACATATTTCTGTGTATTTAATATACAGCACAAAATTAATACTATTTTTTTAAATGACCTAAATAATTTTAGGTCTTTATTTTTTCTATTTATGCATCGTTAAGTTTAAATATATCAAGTTTTGATTTTACATAGTATATACAAAAATAATAAAAGGTGATCTTTAGGAACGTATAGCAATATAAATTTATGCTAATCGTTTTAAAAATCACCTTTTAAATTATTTAAGTGGTTACTTCATTGATTTTATATAAACCTTGCTGAAGTACATTAACTATTATCAGCTAATCGATTCACAGGAACAATTGTATCAACAACGCCTTCTTCTTCAGGGAGATCATGCTTGTTGCCTTCAGTACGGGCAATCACCGCTGTGGCAATACTATTTCCAATGACATTGGTCGCAGTGCGTCCCATATCTAAGAATTGATCAACAGCCAGAATTAATAAAATACCCGCTTCAGGAAGTTTAAACATAGCAAGCGTTGATGCAATAACCACGATAGATGCACGAGAAACACCTGCAATTCCTTTACTGGTGATCATTAATGTGAGTAGGATTAAAACCTGCTGGGCAAAACTCAAATCAATGTTATAGGCTTGTGCAATAAATAACACGGCAAATGCCATATACATCATAGAACCATCGAGATTAAACGAATAACCCAATGGAAGAACGAAGCTAGTAATACGTTTTGGCACACCAAATTTATCTAAAGCTTCCATGGTTTTTGGGTAAGCCGATTCGCTACTGGCTGTGGCAAATGCCAACATGGTCGGTTCACGCACCAATCGCATCAATCGGAAAACATCTTTTTTCAAGAAGATATAACCGAAAGAAATTAAAATTGTCCAAAGGATGAGCAACCCGACATAGAACTGTCCAATAAAAATACTGTAATCGAGAAGTAACTTAGGCCCTTGAATGGTAATGGCAGACGCAATTGCGGCAAAAACTGCGATAGGTGCAAAGGCCATTACATAATCTGTAATGCGGAACATGACTCGGCAAAGCTCATCAATAATTCGGCCAATCACAGTCGCTTCGCTTTGATGCTGAACATAAGCGAGTGCTGAACCAAAGAAAATTGAAAAAACGAGGATTTGTAATATTTCATTATTTGCCATCGCTTCTGCAAAACTACGCGGAAAAATATGCGTAATAAATATCTGTAAGCTTAGACTGGTGGCACTTACACCCACATCTACAGCTTCTTTCGGGATACTCAGGTTCATTCCAGATCCCGGCTGGAATAAATTTGCCAAGCCCATTCCAAGCAAAAGGGAGATAAACGATGCACCAATAAACCAACTCATCGCCTTTAAGGTAATCGATCCCAGAGAAGATGATTTACCCATTGAGATTAAACCAGAAACAATCGTTGCAAATACCAAAGGTGCAATAATCATTTTAATTAATCTTAAGAATACATCTGTAACAATCTTAAAGTATGCTGCGATTTCCGTTGTTTGTGCAGTCGTTAAAGTACTATGAAAGGCCCAACCAACGAGTATTCCCGATATCATTGCGATCAAAATATATTTGAGCAATTTTTTCTGGTTCATAAAAATAGTTCCGTCTTTAATCTTCTTTGCATCAAGTTTCTTGCCTCTATACCAAGGCATTGATGACATTCCATGTGAATCAATTTATGTAGGCTTTGTTCTAGGAGCTGGATGCAAAATCACTGATTAAGCAATTAACTGCGGCAAGTGTTACTTTTTTTTGGAAAAAACGATAATGCAAAAATTAATTATGGCATGCAAAAAATGCATAAAATTATTCTTTAGACTTACTTTATAACTCAATCCTAAAAAATATAGACGATAAATAAATGGCATATTCAACAGATTTTAAAGAAAAATTTCTAGATATTATGGTTCAGAACAAAATACCCATTTAGAAAATAATCTTACATTTTACGGTGCATACATTCGATCCAGCGATAAGACAAATTCACTGGGGCTGAGCAGATTTCCGATCATCTCTAAAATTTTTTATCGCTTGGGTAAAGACGAACAATGGAAATTCATCAATTTGATTGGTTTTCTTGAAAAGAAATAAACTTTACTGACCTCAAATCATTTCAATAAAAGTTTTTTTATTTTTTAAAATTGTAGGCTTGATCTAACATCCCTATTTCTAATCAAACGAAAGCCCAACCGAGGTTGAGCTTTAAAGTTTTATGTTCTTAGTTTTATCCTTCAATCATTATCATCAAAAAATTAACCACAATTCGCCTGTGTAATTTTCTTAGAAACAGGATCAATCGTTACTGTAATACGATTTGAACGATAGTCCATCGTCACTGGCTGACCGGGTGCAACACGGCGGATAATTTCAGATTGAGTTTTTTGTTTAATTTGATCATCCGTAAGCGCAGATTGACCTATTAGCTCCTGAGCCTTTTCAGGTAAACATTCTTTTTGACTATCTCTGAAAAATTTCCATTCTTCGATAACTTGACCATTTGATAAGTGGCAATAACCTACTTGACCATTCGCTTCGTCTTTGATTTCTAGTTTTCCACCTTGGCTAATACAATACTCACTAGCAGGATTTGCTATACCGATCTTTGGTGTATCCGTGTTTTTGTTTTGCATAGCTGAACATGCTGTAAGAGAAGAAATCATCAATCCCAAAAATACAATTTTTTTCATCATTTAAAAATTCTTAGCAAAATATAAAGATATCAAAAATAGATAAATTATCAATTTCTTAATTGTTTAAAATAAAAATCCTGTCTATTCTCGGTGAAATAAGCCTATAATAATTTTCAATGAAAAAGTGTCACAAAACAACTGGACTAAACTGATACACGCTGCTTATTTTTAAATTAAATACAATAAATTTCAGTAATTTACATAAAAAATTATTTTATATTTTTGATAAAGTAACTCATGTATTGAGCAATATAGACATTAAAAACTGATTATCAATGCAAGATTTTAAAAATACTATATTCAATGTCTTTGAATAAAAAAACGTCCTTTTTAGACGTTTTTTATTCTTAGAATGAATTTTATTTTAAACAATAGTTATAGTCCATAAATGATAGAACTCTTGGATATCGGCATCCAGAAACTCATCACTCGTACTGTCGTAATTGAATTTTTTGTCATCCAGCAGGTGTTCATAGTTTGACTTAGCCAAGTAATTTTTTAAATATTTTTTGAAATTCCCAGCCTGTTCAGGAAGTACATTTTCTCCATCCCAAAAAATCATAGTCGTCTCTAATATAAAAGAAATCAATATTGAAATATTACATAGATATGCAATAAACATCAACTTATTAAACATAAATGCGACATATATCACAAAATAGCAGATATTATATAATTTAACTCTTTATGTTCTCTAACATATTATTGATTATTGAGGATTTTTTCTTCTGTAGTTATTTCTTTAAAAATGGATGATTCCAAGAAAAAAAAACCATTCTTTCGAACGGCTTCATATACTGACTAACTCTTAAGGATTAACAGTTACTTATAAACACTTTTAAATTCTTTATAAATTAAAGCTTCCTGACCATCTTTATAAACATAACGTGAAATAACACCTTTATCTGTATAGATATTCATTAAAATTTGATCGGAGCCACGTAAATTATTCATAAGATTAACAGGTGTAATAATACTGTTACGTGAACGATAATTTCCAAGAACAAAGTCCTGCTCTGTCTTACCTATAGGACTAAATGAATAAGATTGCTGCCCATTCTCAAAAATCACTTTCTGAATGTCATATTGATTTTTCGTACTATTCAAACTCATTCTTAATTTCAGTAAATCTTTATGTGATTCATTCCAGCTGACGGTTACGATGGGACACAATTCATTTGGTTTGCAAATTAAAAGCCCTACCGTACTGACATTTTCAACATTTTGCGTTGTTGCACAACCCGTCACAAGTAAAGAGCCAAATACCAAGGCAGCTAGTTTTTTCATCATATAGAAAATTCCTGTTGTTTTTACATTCTTTAATATTTATATAATACCGAAAAATGGGAAAGGCTTGTTAATCGCGACAAAAAAATGCCGTTTCAGCCGAATTATTGTTCATTTAAGCAATCTAATCACCGATATGACAAAATAGCTACACCAATTTTCACATGTGTAAAAGCTTCAATCATTCATTTTAATGTTATTTCTGCCCAAACTTCATTATTTCCTACATCCAAGATGAGAAATCAGTCATCTCCTCGATGTGCTCAATATCATTGCTAATCTGTGACTGTCTATTGAATTAACTCACCTTCCACAGTATAAAAAAATGATTATTCACTGTTTAAAAGTATAAAAATCAATAAGAAATTCGGCTGCATAAGCATAATGTTTACAGCTTCCATTCTCTCTATAATCACTCATCGTTTTCAAGCTCGTTAATTTTTCAGTTAATGACGCTTACACCTTAAAAGCTTCAATTGCTCGAATTCGGGTTTGTTTCAAGTCTGCAATCGGTTTAGGATAATTTAAACTCAGATCGGGATTTTTATTATAAGGTTCATGGATTATTTGAGCATCTAAATGTGCCAATTCAGGAACCCACTGACGAATATAGTCACCATTATGATCAAATTTTTGTGATTGAGTGATCGGATTAAATATCCGAAAATAAGGTACTGAATCCATGCCTGTAGAGGCACACCATTGCCACCCCCCATTATTTGCTGCTAAGTCACCATCAACCAAATGTTGCATAAACCATTGTTCTCCCAGTCGCCAATCTATCAATAAATTTTTAGTCAGAAACATGGCTGTGATCATACGCACACGATTATGCATCCAACCTGTTTCTAGCAACTGGCGCATTCCTGCATCTACAATAGGAATACCTGTTTGCCCTTGCTGCCAAGCAGCTAAATCTTCGGGTGCATCCCGCCATTGGATTTTCTGTGTATTTGCCTTAAATGGATAATGTTTAGAAAGTTGCGGAAAATCAAAAAGCGTATGTTGATAAAACTCACGCCATAATAATTCATCTAACCATGTTTGCTGACCCAATTGCTCTATCTGAAAATGCCCGTGTTGTAGCCGAAATAAAGCTTGAATACATTGACGAATGGAAATAATCCCTAAATTTAAATAGGGTGATAATTGGCTGGTGGAATCTAAATGAGGAAAGTCACGTTCTTTATGATAGTTAATCACTTTATGATTGATAAAATCATCTAATAGCGTTAAGGCATATTCCTCACTTACAGGCCAGTGAGCTTGTTGTTTTTTAATAAATTTTGGATATTCATATGTAATAGTCAAAGCTGACTCATCCCAAACCTCGTTATTCGGAAGATCGGCCTGTACTTCAATTTGAGGATAACACTGGGGCAAACTCAAACTGAGCTGTTCATAGCATTGTTTCTTAAATGCACTAAAAACTTGATACGGTTGTTTTGTTTTATTGCGAACAGCCCCTACAGGAAATAGAGTACGATCATGATACAACTCAAATGTTTTATTATATTTTTCGAGCAATTTTTGAACTTCAGCATCTCGATTTAACTCATTTACACCAACCTCAATATTTGCATGTATACATTCAATATCCAGTTTTTGTGTAAGCTTAGAAATAACCTCAGGAATATCTTTCCAACAAGAAACTTCCTGAATCACTAATGGAATATTTAAATTTTTTAACTGTTTTTTAAGCTCTTGTAGTTGTCTTAAGTAAAAATCTATTTTAATTGCTGCATCATCATGTAAAGCCCATTGACCAAATGATATGGCCACGAAAGCAACGCAAGAACCTGCTTGTGTGGCATGCCAAAGTGCCGCATGGTCTTGAATGCGTAAATCTTGTCGAAACCAAATTAATTGCATAGACATTACAAAAGCTCAAGATATTTACTCATTGTTATTTTATGAAAAATAAACACATAAAAACAGCATGAAACACAAGTTTTGTACTTTAGATCATTCGTTATTAATATTATTTAAGTCTGTTTAATTGTCGAAATTCATTCAAATCATCATCAACTATACAACTCATATTCGAACTACTGCGATTAACTATTTTGCTGATTGAATTTCTAGCCTGAAAATATTCGTAAACCTTATACAGTAAAGATTTTTAAAGTACCAAATTTGTAAAATTCATGATCATTATTCATTCTATTTGCTTTAATCATAAGAATGAATAGAAACAAAGGGGCTGCTGATGTGTGCAAATTTTAAAGCCATCAAACGAAATCGAGCATATCTGCTGGGTCTTTCTGAACCTCCATTTGAATTTCCTGAAGATGTTTTCCCTTTATATGATGCACCCATTTTAATACATGGTGCAGATCAGCCAGAATGGGATCTTGCTAAGTTTGGTCTTATTCCATCTTGGGCTAAAGAGTTAAAATATGGTCGTCACACCTACAATGCCAGAACTGAAACTGTCGCTGAAAAGCCGAGTTTTCGGCATGCATGGCATAAAAATCAATTTGCCCTAATACCCGTCGATGCTATTTTTGAACCCAAATATATCGATGAAAAACCTTATTGGTATGAAATTTCTCGTAAAGATGGCTTACCCTTCACTATGGCTGCAATCTATGAAAATGCGGTCATCAATAATCAACCGATTCGATCTATGAGTCTGTTAACCATCAATGCCGATCAGCACCCTTTTATGAAGCAGTTCCATGCACCAAACCATGAAAAGCGCTCAATTATTGTCATCCCTGAAGAAAATAGAACAGATTGGTTAAATTGCACATCCAGTGAAGCAACTCAATTTTTCGTTGCAATGAAAGATGAGTATGTAGCTGTACCTAAAAAAATTCATCAATAAAATCTATTTTAATGACCTTTTATTTATGTACAACCTTATTTAAAAGCTGCTATTTTAATTAGATAAGAATGTTATTTATTGATTAGCAAAACTTTAGCAATCAGTTCTAAGCTATTTTATTTTCAAGCAGCGCAACAACGAATAATACGCAAAAGAATAGCTCATATTTCAACCTCAATCATTCCAAAATAATGGCTTAAAAATGATACTGATCCATAAAGGTAAACTTAGTTAACGTTTTGTTTGCTTTTGCATATATATACGATAAAAATTTCAGAATGTCTTAAATTAGATAGGCAAGATTACCGCTATTATAGGAGAGGTATGACATGACGACTATCAATGTGAATGACATTACTAAACATGCAGATGTTATTGCATTATGTGGGACAAAAGTAGGAACCGTAGATCATCTTCAAGGGTCAGATCAGCTTAAGTTAACCAGACATGAAGATGGTCATCATCATTTTATTCCCCTTACATGGGTTAATGAGATTAACAATAATCAAGTTATGCTCAATAAAGACGCTGAAGAAGTAAAAAGTCACTGGGTTACCGCTCAAGATTAAAGTAACTATTCAAAAGTAAGCCCTTTTTATTTGGAAGGGCTTATTGATGATTAAAGTACTGTTTACAGCCTTCAAAAAATTCTTGATTAAAATTTATTGTTGGATCATCTTTTTCATCATCACACTGATCTATGGACTTAAGTTGATTGTCTTTAGCATAGCGGTAACCATTGTATTGTTCCGTCCCTTCTGTAAAACCAGCTAATTTTTCTGGCTGCATAACATACTGAAATATGAAAAACGCGGCTATACCCAAAATGGCTAAAACAGTGCTTAGTATTTTCAATTGTTTTGGTAGCATTTTTTACTCGCTGTATTCGCAGCATCAGAAAATAAATATACATTAAACTCTCCAATATTTCCTTAATATTTTATTATTTAATGACCAATCGTTTTATTTATTTTACTTTATGACATATATTTATTTTATAAAAAACCTATATAATAAAAATTATAATTTTATGTTCACATTAAAATAATACCTCATCATTTAGATCGTATTTATTTTAATTTATCTGAATGACTCCTTACAAACCCATATTTTTCCATCAATATTTACACGATCCTGTTCAAGAAGGATTAACTCCTTACCATAATAATTCGTAAGGTTTATAAAATTTCCATTTTTATCATAATTAGCCCAAACTCCTCTATGAATATCAGGGCTTTCCAATTTATAAAATGTAACTAACTTTTGTGGATATGTTGTATTCATCTCACATAGCCTTATTAATTTGCTAGATAAGGATAATCCTCTTCTATAAAAAAAATCTCACCAGTAGAATTCGATATCCATTGATAAGTCCCTATAATTTTTGTTAATTTTTCCTTTGATGAATCATATACATTAATTAAATGACGATCGTCATCATATTCCCCCATATACATGAGCTTGGGAAAAGTTTTAAAGTCTTCATTCATCTTATATGCTTTAACTGGTCTGATGTGCATCATTGACTCCTTAACTATTTAAAGGGACCTGAGCCCCCTTAAAACTTAAGTTTTGAATACAATTTTTTTATTTCTGCACCTGTGATTGCTTCTCAGATGATCTCTGTTCATTATGCCTATGGTCTTGCTGTGGTAAATGATGAGGCTGTTTTATCGGTTGATTCCTTTGATGAGAATCTGTTTGATTTTGAGACTGTGATTTAGACATGATTCTATTCCTATTCAATATTTTAATTTATAGCAATATCAGTCCAATTATTAATGACATTATTAGCATATACCTAAGTCGAATTAATAAAAA
>NZ_NEGL01000014.1:0-24165 GCF_002135425.1 Acinetobacter sp. ANC 4654 | reverse complement strand
CCGTTATTTTTTCTAATATATGACAAATATATACCTGTCATAGTTAGTAGTCAATCCGTCATAGTTAAGTAGTCAATCCGTCATAGTTAGTAGTCAATCCGTCATAGTTAGTAGTCAATCCGTCATAGTTAAACGTTGAAACCTTTGATATATAATGCATACATTGGATTTAAAAGATTTAAAAGATTTAAAAATAATTAAAAAGCCGATTTTAAGAATTGCCCTATGTTTTCGCTATGCTCAAACTCTATTGAACTTCGCTTACGCTCAGTTCGAAGGGGCAATTTTTAAGTAAATACCAGATGTGACTCAAATATTGAAAAAGCAAAATCAAAAACAGGAATGGATTCGCTACGCTCATAAAGCTTTTTGCTCGCTATGCTCGTTCATAAAACCAAGATTCCGAATCGCAAAGCTCTAAAATAAAGGTGAATCATTAAATACCGCATTGTAATCAAGGAAAGAGCGACAAAAATTTGAATTGATGCTTGTTACTCGTAGACACTCGTTCTGTTCTTATCATTTAAATGGAAATAGGCTTCATTCGCTCTCATTTGCGTTTTTTACGCTGTTTTCCATATTTCCCTATAATTCCATGTCTTTTCATCAAATATGGCTTAAAACGCATTTAAAGAGGAATTATGGCGATCTAGATTTCATCGGTTTTCCAAAATATGGAAATCTTCAATTCTGGTCAGCAGATCAGAATGCACGCTTACACGTTTCTCTTTTTGAGAAACAAAATACTCTAACTTGATTCAAAAAAACCAAGCACTAACTTTATGTCAATTTAGTCAATGAACGGGGCTAAAAGCCGATACATATCGGCAAGATTTTTTTCACACACCACGCAGCTAAAGATAAAAGCTCAAAATCCACGATTTATAAGGGTTACAGACGATTAATTATGGTGAAGAATCTGATACCAAAAAATAGAAAGAAAAGTAGTTAAGTTATTGGTTTATATTTAAATTCAATGATACCGCTCATGATACCAACAAAAGGCACTTTTTACACATTAAGCTATTGTTTAATAAATAGTTTTATTGGTATCACTTGTATTGTTGGAATGATATCAACATTAGCTATTTTAATATTAATTATCAATATCTTAAGTGGTATCACAATATTTTCATAGTAAATGGATAAAAATTTTGTCACTTTTACCAGTCGTGTGGATACAAAAACTGGCAAGTGAATTGGCTATTTATGTGCTCCAGAAATGAGTTCTCAAAAAACGGTCATATTTTTAATAAATGTATGTTTTTAAAAAATTATAGTGAGAACTCACCATAGTTCTCATTTATGAAGATAAATACCATTCAAATTATTGAAAAATAAAAAAATAGATGAGTTCTCAAATTATTTTCGACAAAAGTTCTCAAAATTATCAATTTTTAACATTAAGCCCATGAAATTTATTTGAAAATGTGAGTTCTCAATAGGAATTTTTAATTATGAGCAACTTTATTGTCGATTCAGCCAACATTGTTTCTTTTCCTAGGCCATGTAGCTTATGTGAATCAATGGAAAATGTTCAAAAATTTGCAGGGCTGATGCTCTGTGAAAGCTGTCAGGATAATATTCGGATCACGAATTCTGGCATGTTTGGTTCCAATGAACAGATTGAACAAAAAACTCAGGATTAACCTGGGCTGCGTATAATAGAATTTATGTAAAATGAATGTTAGAAATGCTCTTAATCTGGGCATTTCGCATAAGGTGTATTATGTTAATTTTAGATATTCTTAATACAAAACGCCAAAAAGGGATCTCCGACAATCCTAGTAATGTCTAGTCTAATCTGGACAATAAATAGTTTGACGTACACCATTAGCATACCAACATACATCAACAGTTGGATTATCAGCATTATAATTTTTCCACGGTGTATTTTGACATAGACTTATATTTTTTTGCTTCGGCTCTTCAGCACATACATTGAAAAAAGGACAACAGCTATTCTTTAATTCGTTAGTATCTTTAAAACCACCATCTTTATCACTCTCTATATGTAGACCTATAAAGTGAAATGCTGCATGAAATTGTTGCCAATCTTCTAAATACTCTGACAACCCTATTACCACAAGTTGACTTTTAACCAATTCATCCTTAATAGAAGCATATGACAATGGAATTAATAATGCACAGCAACTATATTCCTTTAAAATTTCATCAAAATTTTTTAATTTTTCTTCAAGTAATTTTATTATATCAAACTCTATAAATGGATTTTTGTACCTAAGTATAAGGTTTTTTTTAATTATTTTGAAAAGTGATTTAATTGCCTTTCCTATTACATCATTTACTGGAAATTTTTCATTTATCCATTCTTCTACTTCCTCTAATCGTTTAATTAAATTATTATCTTTCAATATTTTTTCTGAAGTTTCTATTAAACATTTTTCTATACTTTTATTATTTTCTTTACAGCATTTAACTATTTTAATTATTTCAATTAACAACTCTATAGAATCCATTGCTTGTAATGATACAAGCATTATTCGTATACAATCATCTTCACTTAGATCTTGTATATAATAATTTAAAAGTAATTCAACCATTCTATAAGGTATTATTATAGGTGCGTCAAAAGTATCGAATTTACTTTGACTATTATCATTTTTTTGTAAAGATTCAACCAATTTTTTCTCTAATAAATAGGCTAAATTTTCGAAAATTTCAATAGGTCTTATCTCTACAGATCCTATGCATTCGGTTTTATTTTTTAATTTAATATCACAAACCAATGAATGAAGATAACTTTCTTCTGATATTTTCACTTTTTTTAAATTAACTTTTATTATCTCTAAATCTTCAAATTTATTTTTATTAATAAGAGCTCTAACTTGCTTAGAATTTACTTGTTCTCTTGAATGAGATAAAAGTGAATTAAACATTTTAATGCTATCTTTATATTCTAAATGTTCTAATGTTTTTCCATTTTTATTCACATTATGAAAGTAGAGCCAAAGTGAAGCAGTCGATGTAAATGCTGACATTCCAAAATTTGTCGATACATTATGAAAATAGTGTATCCATTCGTGAAAAAAAACACCCAAAAGAAATCTATTCTGAATTCCTTCAGTAGGAAGTTCAGAAAAATCATTATTAAGTTTAATTAGCATGAAATCTGGTTTATAGGAGTTTGACATAAATTATTTAATCCGAATCATGGATAAGAAATTCAGTTGAAAAAAAAGATGGCAAAGTCCATAAGTGAGTTACCACACGCGCTTATCAATCAGCCATCCTATGTTCAACGTTATTCTGCACAAAGGAAAGTAACTAAGTTAGTGAGTTACCATTGATCTATTTAACATAAAATCTCTTATTTGAAATTTAAAAACTGGAATTTTCCACTAAATAGCCATCCATTTAACATAATGGAGGTTATACGAAACCCAATTGAAATAATTCTGTAAGATCAACCGATTAGACTAAAACATAAAAACCCAAAATCGCTAAAAAGCCGATATAGAAACATGTCGGCTTTTTCTTGATCAAAAATGATAGTTTTTGCCTATAAAACAGATCAATATTTGATCGTATTTTCAGTTTTTTTAATTTTATCAACTGTCACACAACCGAAATAATCCACAATTTCTGCGGATAACATCGGGATCATTTTTAACCTGTTTTGTACGTATTTGCTCACACCAATTCAGGACCTTAACGGCTAGACCATCCCCGGCTAATTTTCTATCATGGGCACATAGAGAGCAGGATGCTCCGACAATAATAAAAATAAATCTGCATAAGGATCGTGAGGTACGACAGGAGTCAGACCTAAGCACCAAATATGTAAAAAAGCCCAACAGGATGTTGGGCTTTTTTATTTAAGTATCATTCTGAATCATCCTTTTTAGGATTTTTCTTATCTTGATTTTTTTTGTATCGCTTATCTGCTACAGTTTTTCTGTATTCCTTAAGAGACTTAGGATTATCAGAAATAAAGTTGTCCATACGTTTTTTCCCACCTTTGTACTTATCATCTTTACGCATTTCTTTTTTATTTACTCTCTTAGTTCCATTTTTAAGTGAATAAATGAAAGATGATCCTGCTGCAAGATTCTGATCCACATAAACAGGTGTAGCGACATTCGTGTAAAAGTAGTTACAGCCATATGCCATATTTTTTTCTAAAATTTCATTCGGAATAAAAATTAGATAACTTAATATTTTTTCTAAACCTACTTCCAAATGGGGAAGATCAAACTTATCACTTTTCCACGTTTTATCTACACTACAAAAATATCTAATTTTTTCTTTCGTTTGGCTTACTGGAATATTAAGTTTTTTACATTTTTCTTGTGTATATTCAATGAAATGCTTCTTAGAAATATTAAGAGTAATATCAGATATTGTATCTGATCCAATGCCTTCAATAACCAAAAGAAGTTCTTCAAGATCTTCTAAATCACCTGTTTCTACAGCCTTAGAATTTCTTAAGGCAGTGGTGATTTGCTGACATTTAACGTCATGGCTTCCTCGACCTTTATGTCCATTTTTAGCTAAACCGATACCTGTACCTTTTGGTTCTGAAAAACATTTTGGTTCCCATAAACTATTGATAGCTGTTGGATCTTGAATATAGTTTTTTAATCCAACTAATGTTTCTGACATAAAAAACCTTAGAGTTTCATGACCTAATTTCATATGTGCATTAGATGATCGTGACATAGCATAAGCATCTACGAATAAAGGAGTATCTTCATCTAAATTTATATTTAAAAAGTCACATTCCGGATTTGTATAATCAAGCTTGAAAGAGGAATATAAAGAATTCATAAATTTTGCTCAAAATAAAATCAAATCTATCATGATTTAGAATCTTTTTATTTAAAAATCAAAATACTACGCCAAGTCATGTCGTTCATTTAATACTCAAAATTGTTTTCCATTATTAATTAATATAAAATATAGACTATAATCTATATTATGGTTGTAATATGTGGACAGTCATTACAACGGATCTGTTTAACGGATGGTTTGAACAGCAAGATGAATCAACACAAGAGAAAGTCTTAGCTGCACTGGTTATTCTGCAACAGCAAGGACCAAGTTTAGGTCGTCCCTTAGTAGATACAGTCTACGACTCTAAATTTACCAATATGAAGGAACTGCGTGTTCAGCATCGAGGTAAACCGTTAAGGGCATTTTTTGCATTTGATCCACTACGACAAGCAATTGTGCTGTGTATTGGTGATAAGAGTAATAAAAAGCGTTTTTATACAGAGATGCTAGCAATTGCAGATGAGCAATATGCACTTCATCTCTCAACTTTAGGAGATCAATGAAATGGCTAAGACCCTACAAGAATTATTGGCTAGTCGCTCTCCTGAGAGCCAAGCTCGTATTCAACAAATGGCTGATGAGCTGTTGCTAGAAAATCAGCTTTACTTGATTCGTGAAGAATTAGAGATTTCTCAAAAAGAATTGGCTGAAACCCTTGGTATTAAACAACCTTCTCTTTCAGCCATTGAAAATCGTGGGAATGATCTGAAAATTTCAACCATGAAAAAGTATGTTGAAGCGATGGGAGGAAAACTCCGCATTGATGTAGAGCTTCCAACAGGAAAGCATATAGGATTCAATATTTAACAATAAAATGGGAGCTTTAAGCTCCCATTTTTGTGTGTGATTTCGCATAAGAGACTTTATGTTAAATACAGTTTTAGATGGCTTTGTTGCATAAGGATTTTTTAACCATATGATTTAAAAGAGTTTTATTTATTTTTAGTCTAAATTTAAGTTTATTAAAATCAACTACTTATATGTTTGTGCAACAAAGCCGATGAAGGTAAAAAATGCAGTAAATTATTGATAGGATATAAGCTATTTTATCATTTAATGAATGATGCTAGTTCTATGTAGAAATTACTAATTCCGCTCTTAGTGCAACTAATCGAAAGTATCAGAATCTAAAAATTAAGATCACTACAGACGAATATCAACTGTACCTCGAATAATAAAAATGCCCAACATCCTGATTCCCCCCCCCGAAAGTTGGATTTTTTATATTGCATTTATTTTTTAGATCAAGTTTGGATGTGCGTCTAGAATGTGTATTAAAGTCACTAGCTGGGCTAGTGATTCCAGTTTTGTAATTTTACCTACTTGTTGAAAAATCGATAAACTTTTCTTTGAAGATATCTTGATTTAACAAAATGGATACTAGGTTTGGGCTAGTATCCATTTTTAAATATTAAAATACTTTCATAAATCTTAGGTTGATACGATTATCTTCTTTAAAGCCATTTTTAACTTTAAGATCACGACCATAATTCAAAATGACTTGTGTCGTTGGTGTTGGAGAAAGACCTGTTCCTACCCAAAATTTACTTTGCTTGGTTGAATCAGTGGTCACACCATTTTGCTTGGTATCACCAACATCACTATAAGACAGGCCTGCACGTAAATCAGCAATTTCATTTAAACGATAGCGTCCATTTGTTTGTAGTTGGAAGCCTAAATCCTGCTTTAGGTCACCTCCACCAGCTATATCATCATTTTTGCCATAAAGAGTAAAATCACCAGCTGTATCCCAGCTTATACGATCGGTTAGCTTTGTTGTATAAGCCCCTTGTAGCGTAAACTTCACTCGATTCTCACCTATGTTTAATCCTTCATCTTTTGAATATTTCCCTGTAGGTAAATATAAATAAGGTGTGATACCAAATGTAGATTTAGTCTCTTGATCGTGATAAACAAAAAAAGTATTTGCTAGAATAATATCGCCTAATCCACTATTGCTTCCTAGTGCTGAAATATCTTTACCTGCATCTAAGCGACCAAATGGAATTAGGATTTGTGGAGCAATATGTAAACCAGCAACATCCATGTAATGTACATAACGAGCAATACCTATATCCGATTTTAATTCAACCTGATCTGATACTTTATCACTGCCTGTATATAATGAATCTCTGGATGCATGCTGATAATAAAGCATAGCTAAATTAGTTCCATTAGGTGCGTAATCATAATCTCCCGCATCAAGATCTACAGCATATGTATTTTGGAGACAAAAAAGTCCTAAAATGCTTGTAGCTAAAGCACGTATTTTTTTCATCAGATGTATTCCTTGTCTAACACCGTAATAACGATGTGACTAACTTAATAAAATTTTATAGCTCATCTTCTCTAAAACTAGTTTTAGGGTAAGTATATGATATTTAGTGATTAAGAGTATTTACGGCTTTTTCAAATGCCAGAAATCCGTTATATGCAGTTGAATCCATGAAGGGAAGCGTTTGGGTTGCCCAATAGCCACCAATATTATTTTTGATATCAATCCAATAATATAAATTTGCTAAACCACACCAACCAATTGTTCCAGCAGGACGACCTGACGCAGTCGCTTCTTCATTTATCATAAATCCAAGTGTCCAAGCCTTTTTAGCCTCAGGATAAAGATTTACATCATTCGATAAAGCTGGAATTACACCTGGTAAATTTTTTATCGCAATATCTGCAAGTCCATTATTGAGTGCTAATTCAATGGTACTTTCTTGAAGTAAACGTTGACCATTTACCTCGCCACGGTTTAACCAAAGACGAATAAATTTTAGATAGTCGCTAACCGTTGAGTAAAGTCCATGTCCTCCCATATGCACTTCAGGATCTTGCGGTAAAATAAAATCTGTATCAGCAATTAGACTTCCATCTGCTTGTCGATGATGCATCGTTACACGATGTTCTTGCATAGAGGGAGTTAATGTAAAGGCAGTATCATTCATACCCAAAGGTTGAAAAATTTGTTCCTGCATTAATTGCCCTAAACGCTTCCCACCGACTGCTTCTGTGACCAATCCAGCCCAATCAATATTTGAGCCATATTCCCATTGTGTACCTGGTTCAAACAGTAAAGGTGTTTTTAAGGACGCTTTTGATGCAGTAATAATGCTTGGATAACCATGTTCAGAAGTGAGCTTCTGATAATCATGATTAAAAAAATCGTACCCCATTCCAGCTGTGTGCAATAACAACATTCGGGTGGTCACATCTACTTCTGGGTTTTTAAGGATCGGTTGACCTTGCGAATCAAAACCATGAAGTACTTGCAGGTTGCCAATTTCAGGCAGATATTCTTTGGCAGGAGCATCCAGATCAAGCAAACCCTTTTCATACTGTTGTAAAGCAACTGTTGTTGTGATTGCTTTCGTTGTTGAAAAAATTGCGAATACACTATCGTCTGTGATTGGAGTCTGTGTAGAAATATCGCGCTTCCCTGCATGATTTAAATACAAAGTTTCATCTTTATTGGTTACACCAGCTACGACACCTGCAACTGGGCGACTACCTTTTACAACCTGATCCAATATAGGATTAAGGATTTGCTGTAATTGTTGTTTCATTATGAAACACTCCATTCCATTTGAGTTATTACTAGAAGATGTCAACTGACAACATCTTTAGTCTAGAAAGAAGTATTCCTACAGCTCTACCGTAAACAAGTAATTCCTATCGAAAAATAGCAATTATTATGTAGTATGGATTTATTTTTTTAAAGTTTGTGATGGTAATTCACCATATTTTTGATAATAGTTGCGGGCAAAATCCCCTAAATTAAGATAGCCACACGCAATAGCAATTTCTGTGACTGTTTGTCCTGGTAATGCTTTGAGTAATTCCTGTCTGACTAATGTCATACGCATATCACGTATTGCTTTAGCTGGACTACACTGCTTATATTTATTAAAACCATTTGATAAGCTTCGAATACTGATGCCAACAGTTTGTGATATATCTGAAAGTGTTGGACTCATACGTAAATTTTCACGCATATATTGTTCAGCACGTTCTATATATTTTGGAGTTATTAAGGTATTTTGACTTAAATCTATATTTGCTCTACTTGACCACTCATTGAGAATATGCAAGCCAATCATTTGTTGTAAATGTTCCCCAGCTTTATTTTTTAATTGAGATAATGGTATTTCTGCAATACTTTTACTTAGATATGTAAGTAATGCTAACCAACTTGAGTGCTTACCTCCGAAAAAAGTTTTCAACTGCCACATTTCAATCGGAGCTTCATGTCCATAATTTTCGATTACTAAGCGAGCGATAACATCATGGGGAATAGTTAAGTTTAGTTGCAAATGTTGTGGATCAAAAGATACAGCATAATCATCAGTACGACTGCAATCTACAATAAAAGATTCACCAATTCTTGTTGTTTGCCAATTTTTTGAATCAATTGCATGCTTACCTTGTCCTGCTATTGTGGTAAGTAAAACAATATTACCTTTATCCTGATCCCATTTATCAAGAGAAACAGGAATACCATACTTGAAACGTGTCACAATCATGTCTGCTACAGATACTGAGTGCATACTTGAATCTGGAATTAGTCCTTTACCTTCTGGTCGTGCATTATATGGTAGATAAACTTTATCAGACCAGCTCTTGATTTCATCCCAATCAGTAGATATATTTTTATGCCTTTGAGGAATCGGCTCTCCTCGAAAATTTTGAAGTAAACTATCTTCTAACATCACAACAACTCCATGTTATGAAAAGCACAACTCTTTTACATTATATGTAGACTATTATTCTACATATTATTCTTAATTAATTAATATATCTAAAATTAACATAATACACCTGATGCGAAATCAAAAATGGAGCGTTAAGCTCCAATTTTTACAGATTATTTTAAAAATTTAAGAATTTTGAACTGTAAGTTTTAAGCCTAAAGCATTCACTACACGATTGATCGTATCAAAACGAGGTGCTGAGTCATGACGAAGTGCTTTGTAGAGAGCTTCACGGCCAATGCCAGCTTCTTTAGCAATTTGGGTCATACCTCTAGCTTTAGCAATGACACCAAGGGCATGAGCTAATTCAGCTGGATCATTATCTTCAAGAACCATATTGAGATACATCACGATATCTTCTTCAGTTTTGAGTGACTCAGCCATATCAAAACTTGGTAAATCAGCGACTTTAACCATTTTAATCCTCCAATGTTTTCGATAGTTTGACTGCACGATCAATGTCTTGTTGCTGAGTCGATTTATCTCCGTCACCATGTTGGATGTAATACATTCTCCATCCAGCACCGAAGAATTCTCTCATTTCCCAAACGCCATCTTGGAGAGGTTTAATGTCTCCCCAGTTTCCACGTTGAACCTTATCTAATCGGCGATTCAATCGGATACGGGTCATATTGTCTTTAATGCCATCCAACCATTCATCAAATTCAGTCAGACGTTTAATTTCAATCATGAGGATTCCTTCTCTTCTCACTATATTGTATTCGATCGAATACAATATGCAAGTAATCTATACGGACATTCATTAATTTCGTATAACCTCCATTATGTTAAATCACGGCTTAGACTCATTTAAAATTAGCTCTTTGATCTTAGTTGCTTTTTCAAAATGATCTAATTTATGTTTCATTATCCACCAATTAGCAGCTTCCATTAGTAGTTCTGGATTATCATTCTTATTGTTAAAAAAAGCATAAAAAGATAAATCTACCTCACTTCCTTCGTTATTAATTTTTTCATCACACTGATGAATAAATAATTCTTTTAATTCTTGTCTCAGACTATGCTGCTCGAATATTTCGGAAGAATCGGCTTGTCTTTCCAATTTCTCTTTTAAATATTTTGATGTATTTTCTAGACTTGGATAAATAGTACGAAGATTTACTTTTAATAAATCTAATTCGTTAAGTAAATTTCTTTTGAATGCAGATTTAATCTTGATTCGTTCAATTTTAAATATATCATTTCCTTCTTCAGGCAACTTACCATCTAAGCCAAAGATTAGAAAAGACCCAGCTTGAGCAATAATTCTATCTTGAGTTAATCTTCCTTTTACACAGATTACTTTTTCGATATCTTCTACTTGAACTTTCGGTTCAAAATATGGCTTTTCTTGTCTAATATAATGAATATATCTTGAGTAGGTAACATCTGTATCATAATCACCGTTATCCAAGATGTCTTTTTTTGTACTGATAAGATCACGTATATTATCTTTTTGTTCCTCTGTTAGCTTTGCAAGATTCGTTAAACAAGAAACAGAATCTGAATCAAAATACTTTATTTCAGATTTTTTTATAGAAAATATAATAACTTCTCCATCAATATCTATCTCATTTCCTTTATCATCTTTTTTAATTTCACAAGCAAAATATAGAGCAGCTAAAGGATTACTAGAGATATCTAGAAGTCGAGTTGGGAATGAATAATGTTGCATGTGGGTAAGAATATCAAAACATCTACTTTCATTACCAAATGATTTTGGTTCAGTTGTCAGTAGATCCATAAATGAATTTCGTTCAGAGTTCAGATAAATTAAACCTTTATCTTTATATTGTCTGAATAGGCTTGGTTGTAGAAAATATCTGTCTGCATCACTATGACCTCTAAAGAATAACTCTTGGTCTTCTAATGCGTTTGAATTAATTAAGCTAATACATTTAATGTATTCATCCACAGTCGAGACAGGTTGTTTACAAGCTTCTTGAGTGTCTAACGTTACCTGCATCTCATGGCCGACTGATACAGTTGCTTGCAGTTCAATAAACTGTGGTAGTGGGGACTTATAATTAGGAAATAATTCTATATAACTTGGATTATTAAAAGAGTTGAAGTTTGAATTTTTACTTGATATATCAAATATATCACCTGTTTTTAATGACCAATGGTTTCTGTATTCTTCTAATCCTTCAAACTTTAAAGCTTCCTTAATACTATTTAGATTTGAATCGAAATTCTTATATTTTTCTTTTTTAGTTTCTCTTGTATCCTCGTCAGTAAACTCAATATCCTCTTTAAGCATGATTGGTATAGATTCTAATTTTGTAAAATTAATGACTATATTCTGTTCAGGTTGCTGATATATAATACTTTTAATTTGAGCTAGAGTAATTTCTTTTTCAAATCTTTCAATGGTAATTAAAGCAGGATATTCCTTAAGCAGGTTTAACTTTTCTTCAGATATTATTTTAAAGAAAATTCGAATATCTTCATTTGTATATTCTAAAAATCGACTAGTGGGGATATTAATTTGATATTCGTCCCCAACTGATTCGATTTGAATACCAGTACTGACTTGTAATATGTGAAAATAGCTCATTTAAAATATAATCTCAGGAAACTAAAAAATTGTTTATTTGAGATTTTTATATCATGAAATCAATTAAGTAACGAAAAATTTAACCAATCAACTTTTCATAAATTTAAGTTTTTCTAAAATTAACATAATACAGCTTATGCGAAATCAGTCTTTTAATTTGTTTTAAATCATAGCTTTATCTTAGTTCAAAAAACCCAATCTCACCAGATTGGTTTTTTTTATAGATTGTTCACGTTCCACGCCTATTCTTTAATCAATCTCCCAAATCTTTAAGTAGCACAGCTTAACCATTCGGCAAGAAAAACCGGCTCAAAAAGCCCCTTTTCGGTGGTTCAGGCTCGACATGCTCCGGTACTGGAATGCACTTACTTTCTTTTTGGCTATCAGTAGTCAATCCGTCATGTTTCGGTTCTGGTGTGTCCAGTTTGGAATCTACTTTGCCCATACTGGGTTGTACCGGTTCTTGATCGGTAAACGTAGTTATATTGGTTTGTGGGGGCTTCATCTCAATGAGTGTAAGTAGCGTATCGATACGAGCATTTGCTTTACTTTCTCTATCTTCTGCTTTTTCTAATTGTTTCTTTAAAAAATCGATCTGATTCTTGAGTTCTACAACTGTATTATCACTGTATTCATGTGTATTTGTATTTTGTATTGGAGACGTATTAATACGTTTCGAGTATTTTTCGCTAAAAGGCTCACCATAGACACGAAGTAATTCCGAAAAGTCGATAGAACCATCATAGTCACGACTTAACACTCCATTTTTTATATCTTTGTAAAGTGTAGCTCTAGATTTTTTATACAGTGTTGCTGCATCACTAACACTGTATTTTGTACTTGTTTTCATAGTGTATTGCTTTGTATTTATGATACGTATTGGAGAATACAGTAATTGTATTTTCTAATAGACTCAAGGTTTAAAGCCTAAGTTTTTTAAATAAGGTAAAAGTTGCTTTTGTTGTTTTTTATCTCTCAACATGTCTTTAATTTTGGAGGCTAATATTTCATAACTTTCGCCTTCAAGTGCTAAGTGAGAAAGTTCATGCAGACGAGATAGTTGATTTCCAAACATATTGATTTGAGCATCTGTTAGCTTATAAAACTCCTTTGGTATATCTGTACTCTGATAACTAACACTTTTAACCTTCTCTTTAAAAAAAAATAGAATGTGAGTAACTTTACGGCCTGTCTTTTTCTGTTCATAAGTTACTTTTAAAGGGCTATATTCATTTATTTGATCGACAGCAGTATCAATTACTCGTTTCTTGAAGTCGGCAAATAGTGGGTATTTTTTACCGAGTTCTAGCATTGTCCTTAAACTCTCAACAGAGATTTCACGTTTACCAATTTGTCTATATTGCACCAATAGCTCGTAGATACGGATACCATATCCACTGTTGATTCCAGCGATGTCGGATAGAGCATATTTAGTAAACTCTCTGCTTAAATTAGATATGAAAGGCAGGATTGGTTTTGAAAAACGAATGCCAATGACACTTTGACTATCTAAAAACTGAATCTCTTGTACCCATCTCATTTTGATAGATTTATCATCGACACTAAGGTTAATTGACCTTTCATAAAGTCTATTAATTCCTTCTTTTAAATCTCTGTATGCTGTTTTCTCATGTACTCCTAAGAGTTGTAATTCATTAACACTTACAGGATATAACTCATCATCTGTGATGGGTTGGCTCTTTGGAATACGTGAAATTGCTGCTAAGACGATACGTTGTTCTACAGCACTTAATTGATATGATGCTTCAATAACTTGATTTGATTTTACAACTTGATTCTTATCCAAAATGGAACCGTTATTTTTTCTAATATATGACAAATATATACCTGTCATAGTTAGTAGTCAATCCGTCATAGTTAAGTAGTCAATCCGTCATAGTTAGTAGTCAATCCGTCATAGTTAGTAGTCAATCCGTCATAGTTAAACGTTGAAACCTTTGATATATAATGCATACATTGGATTTAAAAGATTTAAAAGATTTAAAAATAATTAAAAAGCCGATTTTAAGAATTGCCCTATGTTTTCGCTACGCTCAAACTCTATTGAACTTCGCTAAAGCTCAGTTCGTAGGGGCAATTTTTTGGCTAATCTCGTTGTGACTTTAAAAAAGCAAAAGCAACTCGGAATTCGCTTCGCTCATAAGTTTTTATGCTCGCTTCGCTCGTCTAGCGTCAAATTACATTAGTTCGCACCCATTCGGGATGCTCTGTACTTAAGTTTTAAAATCATAAGGAAGCTTGTAATCAGGGACAAACAAAGCCGAATTTTAGTTGTGTTAGCTCGTAGACACTCGCTTAATAAGAGAATATCTAAAGTCAATAAAGAAGATCTTTGGGAATGGCCTATCGGCATGTTATTTAGGAACTCTTAATTAGTCGAAACGTAGTGCCGAGGAGACGTGCCGAAAGGTGTCTTAAATTCACGGTAACGCAACCGCTACGCTATCCTCTGAAACCTGCGCTATCGCTTGTTTTCAGCCCGAAAGGGTTCGGGACGGATTTGCTAAAACGCTAGGGCGTTTTTACCTCTTACGGAGTCCCCGTCGGTGCGCTGTCGCGCACGACCACCCCCTTACTGAAAAGTATTGAGCTTCATTTGCTACGCAATGAACTCAACGGACTTTTTTAACAGTAAGAGGGTGGTCGTGCACTGCGTTTCGACGGGGATGGGCTAGCCCCCCACTTCAGGTCAGGCGTTGGGACGCCTTAAAAAATGGGTGCGCTTCGCTTCCATTTTTTCCCTTTTGTGGCTCCCCCCTTGTCCTCTCCGCTGGGGCTTCGAGGATGCTTCACTTTCGTTCGCCCCCCTTCGGGGCAACCACGTAGCAGATTTAGGAATGAAACTTAAAAAATGATTATTTTTTGTTCAGTTGGATATATTTTTTTCAGAATTTTACGTTTCAGAACTATGAAATATTATTTTTTTAAATCAAGTACAAATGGAAAATCATATTATAAAACATTGACCGAAAATTGAAATAGTTTTAATAAAATCAATAATTTATATTTGTTTTTTTACCTTGAAAAAGTAACTAAAAATATGCAATGGTACTTTGATATTTTATTTGAGATGAGTAGATATGCGGTTTTGGTTCTTAGTGGCTGTAGCTTTTACAATTTTAATTTTTTCTTCGGATATAGCATTTTTTATAGCTAGTTTTTTCGCAAATAAATTTCATTATTTATTGGCTCTTACCATAGGGATACTCGCCTTTATTTCATTAAGCTTGAAATCCAGCGTAAGAGAAAAAGCATTCGTTTTAAAGCTTTCTTCATACTCATTTTTTTTTGTTTAAGTGTCTTTCTAATTTTATGGGTTATTGCTTATTTACTTGGAAAAGTTAGTAGTGATGATCTGTGGAAGTCTATGGTTTTTAGCATAAGTGGCTTTGTAATGTCTGTATATATGGATCGACTATTGATACCAAATTTTGAAAAATTATTAAAAATTAGTACTCAAAAAGCAGGTACACAACGAGATTTAAAAACTGATATTAGAGATATCCAAAGTAATTTCAAATCAGTTCTTCAATATGATCCTCAAAAGTTTTTTTTTCCTGAAAAATGGTTTTTTGGTTTAGATACGAAAGGAAATCCAATTTATTTCTGTATGAAAAAGCTACTTCATACGCAAATTACAGGTGCATCGGGTTTTGGTAAAAGTGTTTTACTAGGGTTATTGGCTTTCCAAGCAATCCTAAAACGTGAAGCAACTATTATTTTTGATCCTAAACAAGGTGGGGATGAGTGGCTTCCGCATATTTGTTATAAAGCAGCTCAAGTATCAAATATACCTTACTTCTTTGTGGACCTTCGTAGGAGTTCAGCTCAGTTAAATCTTTTTAATGGAATGACCAGTAATCAAATTATTAATTTATTGATCGTTGGACTCCTTTTAGATGAACGTGGAGATGCTGCTGATTATTATCGTGCCAAAAGCAGAAAAATGGCGCGGTTTGTTGGAAAAAATTATCAGAATGGTATGACTCTGAAAGAAATCAGCGATACATACGATGAATACTTCCGAAAAAATGAAGCAGATGGTTTTGCTGATGCTTTACAGGAGCTTGCTGAAGTTGAATCTGTTAATGCGCGTGAAGGAATTTCTCTAAAAGATGCAATGGATCAGGGATACGTCATCTATGTTGCAGGGGATTGGGAGGATCCTAAACACATTACAATTCAAAGGATGTTACTTGCTCGAATCGTGCAAATTGCGAGTGAAAGAGATAATACCTTAGAAACTCCAAAACAAGTTTGTGTAATTCTTGATGAACTATCTTTTCAAATTTCTAAAATCTTTGGTGATGCACTCAAAGTTATTAGAGATAAAGGTCTGCATTTCATTCTTGCGCATCAAAGTATTAAAGATTTGATTAATGTTCCTGACAATATGGATGCTCAAGCATTTGCTGGTTCTGTTGTAGCGAACTGTCCTCTGAAATTTACGTATCGTGCTGTTGATAATGAAACGGCTCAATATTTTGCAGAATTTTCAGGTGAAGTTTTAGTTGATGATGAATCCCGAAATATTGAAAAAACATTGAGTTTGACTGATCGAGTAACAGGCGAAAAGCAGATTAGGCAAACTGAGAGAAATCTGATTGATCTCAATATGATGCTATCCCTTCCTCGTGGTACAGGGGTGTTGTTTGGAAATGGGGTAGCTCAAATCTCTACGATTTGCCCAATTGAAGTTGAAAAAACAGTTGAAGCCAAGACAGTGAAAGGCTGTGAACAGCCTATTACTTGTGAAAATTTAGACCAAACCTCCCTTTTAATTTTTGAAAAATTGGGGTGAATTTTGTCGAATTTAATTAACTCCAAAGTAGAACGAGATCGAATTAGGGCAGAGAAGCAAAGCAAGATTCTATCGTTTCTATTGGAAGAGCGTTTCAGTACCTCTGCTGTATTGGCGTTGCTTTTAGACATGACACCGAATGGGGTGCAGAGAATCTTACTCAAACTAGAAAAAAATGAACTCATTAAGGCACATACCGTTGATTTTGAATTGAGTGCTTGGAACCTCAAAATTTGGGGTTTAACACCTACAGGAGCATTGCTGGCCAGTGATTTAGATGAGGATCTAAAATTCTTCGAGGTCGGACGTATAAAACCAGTCACCATTGCGCATAGTTTAGCGTTACAGCGCGTTAAGGTGGTTGCATTAAGGTTTGAGTGGGAGCAATGGGAAAGTAGCTCTAGGATGCTAAAAAAAGCCAATGAGAGCCGTTCAACATGGGTTCAGGTGCCAGATGCAGTTGCACGATCTCCGAAAGGGCGAAAAATTGCTGTTGAGTTAGAACGGTCAGCTAAAACGCCTAAACGTTATGTCGATATTTTGGCTAACTATGCCGAAATGATTTCAATGGGTGTCATTGATGAAGTGATTTATGTGTGTCCTGAACAGTTAACTCCGCGAATGGAAAGGCTATTTCATCGAATTGAGAAAATCATTTTTAAAGGACAAGTGATCCCAACACCTACAGGTTTATTAGAGCGTTTTTATTTCATTTCATATGAGGAATGGGATGTTAGAGCAAAGGAATTTTAAAGTTTCCTATAGCTTTGTACGAGAAGATTGAAATAAACATTAAGGAGGAAAATAATGTTGAGTTTATTAAAAAAATTAGTTGCTGAAAAAACACCTGTATTAACTGAAAAGCAAAAGTTTGAAGCTGAAAATGGTATTAGCCATGATTTTAGTTTTATTTGTCAGGGTTTCATCGTTGATGCATTTAGCCATCACTTAAGTTTTTACAGTAATGGGAAAGTTGGTAGTTTTGATGATTTGAAAAATATGATTCTTTATAAAGATGAAATTATTCAAGCAACAGAACAAGCGATTTTGGATAATGAGACTGGGGAAACAGGTGTAAATAATGACGATAAAACAGCACTAATAAATGCTCGTAACTTCCTCAAAATTTTTACAACTGTGATTGATTACAACGTGAAGTTTAATCTCAATGCTCTTCAATAATATGATTTGAATGCTTAATTTATATAAGGCCGTCCGCAATAGTTCTTGCGGACATTTCTATTTGGGGCTTACAACTGAATTTCGTATAAGAGATTTTATGTTAAATAACGTTATTTAAATTTCTATTAAATAACTGTCTAATCGTATGCTTAATTTAAAGAGAGCGTATAGATTTAATGTTACATACACAAATTGTTCCCTTATTGCAGAGACAAGGTCTTATCGGTTCATCAGTCACATTTGCTTTTACCTTTTTAGGTGTAAATGTTGAAATCTCAAATAAAGATGTAATAGGTGGTTTATTAGAAGATTGGTTTGGTAATTGGATGACAGCAAATAATATTGGATGGAATCGTCCTGCCAATCGTCAAAAATGGCCAGATTTTATTTTAGCGAATGGGAAAGATCTAGAATTTAAATCATTTGATGGTACAGCTGCTCCAAATTTCGATTTGGCAAATTTTAACACTTATATCCGTAGTCTTTTAACAGAACCTGAACGATTGGATACTGATCATATTATTGTTGAATATAGTTTAGCCTCTGGTGGTGTAGTAACAATTACTAATTTTTGGGTGAAAAAAATTTGGGAGATGACAGGGCCATCTGCTAAAAATATTCTCAACTTACAAGTTAAAGATGGTGTTGTCACAAATATTAGACCTAAGAATTGGAGGTCTAGTAGAGCAGGAATGACCTTTTTTACAAATAGAAGGGATTTTGTTATTGCCTTAGATCAAGCTCTAACTAAATTTCGTCCTCAGACGTATCCGAACTGGTTTACAACAGTTGAGCAAGAGTATTTATTAAAAACAGGACAGGTTCTGTAATTAGATGAATGCTAGGTAGTTATACTATTTTTTATTAATTATCAGATTAAGGTAGCTATCAGGGATGGTGAATTTTTTATTTAATCTCTGTTAGCAATCTTATAGGTTTAATCTTAAAGATTTTTAATTATTTGATTTAATATCTATATTTTGTTGTAAGATTCCTATTACTTTTATTTTAGATAAATATCAATATGTTATATCATGAAGAAGCATCTGAAATTTTTAATGAACTACAGTCAGTTAAACACACTTTAGTTGGTAGTACTAAATTTCAATTAGGGAATATTTCTCTTCAAATTGAAGGGAAAGATGGTATCGGTGGATTAATAGAAGAATGGTTTGGCTGTTGGGCTGAACAAAATAATTTTAATATTAGAAACCCTAAGAAAGATGGAAGTAGTCAAGAATTTCCTGATTATTATGTTTGGAACGATAATGATCGAGTGGAATCACTATTAGAAGTAAAAACTTATGATGCCAATGCTTCTGCTAATTTCGACATTGCTAATTTTCAGTCATATTGCGCATCAGTTGCTGAGAATCCATTTAGATTGGATGCAGACTATTTAATTTTTGCATATAAAATGAATCGTGGTGAATTAAGTATTCATGATATTTTTTTGAAAAAAATATGGGAAATAACTTGTCCATCTGAAAGATGGCCTTTGAAAACGCAAATGAAAAGACAAGTTATTTATAACATTCGCCCTTCAGCGTTTTACTCAACTCGTGGTAGATATCAATCATTTCTTTCTAAAGATGAATTCATAGAGGCACTCTTCTCAACGGAAGAAGAATACTTAAATGAATCCCCTTCATTTAACAGAACCAGATATGACAAAAATACAGAAAATTAAATTAGTTCTAGTTGATGATTTTTTTCCAAATCATTATTAATATGATTTGGAAACGTTTCTAGCAGTCTTGTCGCTACGGCTTTGACAACAGGAACAGCAACTGTATTACCAAAAAGATCAAATACTTCTTTAGGCTTTACATTTAAAATGTAATTATCAGGGAATCCAAATAGGCGTTTTTGTTCAATCTCTGTTAGTAATCTTAGACCATTCCCGTCAGGTACAACAATTCGATCTAAATCTGTAGCTACAAGAGTTGGTGCTATAGATTTAGGGTTTAAAACCTTATTAATCTCATAGCTTAACTTACCAGCCACAATATTGTAGCCCTTTTCTACATCTTCTCTATACTCACGTTTTTGCTTTTTAATGCCTTGGTCATCGAAATATGTCACTACATCTTTAGGATGTTCTAATTTCAAGTATTTCTTTTGACAGAGATCATCCAACATTTCTTGAAGGTTAGGATGCTCATAGAATGTTTTGATCTCATCAAGTGTTAAAGGCATGCCATCCATCCATTGGATACCTTTTAATTCTGCCCATTTTTTATTTCTTCGAGCACGCATAACTTTACCAAGAAGTTCTCTTTGATCTTTTGATACTGAACCTTTTAGCTCAATATCCCAACTATGAATGTTATTAGAACCACCACGTTTATCTTTGACTGATTTTCCATATAAGTCTTCAATTGAATAATGACTTAATAGCAAATCAATTAGTTTTCCTTGTAACAGTAGTTTTCCTTTTTCTAGCACTGTATCTAATGTATTAATTTGAGGTATGAAACTCTCTAGACTTACAGCTGAATCAAGGGTTCCAGTAATGTAAATACGTTTTCTTGCTTGAGGAACACCAAAATAACTAGCATCAAATACTTTCCAAGAGACGAAATATCCAAGGTTTCTAAGTGATTGTAGAATGATAGTAAGGGTTTGTCCCATTTCATCAGTCTTATTTAACAGATCGTGTTTTACTAAACCTTCAACATTTTCAAGGATAAATCCTCTAGGCTTTTTTTCTTTAAGTATTCTTTCAACTTCAAAGAACATAGTTCCTCTCGTATCAAGAAAACCTTGCCGTTTTCCAGCATTACTAAATGCTTGGCATGGGAAACCTGCAAGTAATACATCAAAATCAGGAATTTCTGAGCTATCAATTTGAGTGATGTCTCCAGCTACATCCTCATCGTTATAGTTATCTTTATAGACTTGGATTGCATAAGGCTTGATTTCTGAACTAAAAACACAAATTGGGTGTTTTTTCTGTTCTAACACAGCTTGTTCAAAGCCTAATCGGAATCCGCCCATGCCTGCGAATAAGTCGATAAATTTAATAGACTGCATATTTACAACATCAGGTTTTACTTAATTGGTAATGGTATCAATTAATTCTAAGAGGTTCCACTACTTTTTAACTTTATCTAAAATTAACATAATACACCTTATACGAAATGCTTTCCTTTATTTCATATAAATCATAGCTTTATCGTATATCAAAAAGCCCAATCCTCACCGATTGGGCTTTTTAAATGATTATTCACGTTCCACGCTTATTATTTGATCAATGTTCCACAGTTTTAATTAGCTCACTTTAAAAATGAGAGTTCAGTACAGTAACGCTCTTAAGCTAAAAATATGCTATATTGTAACTCAATTGAGTTACATAACATTAAGGTGAAGATATGACTTCTCAAACCTCAATGCTGCACGTTAGAATTGATGATGATACCAAGCTTCAAGCGCAGCAAGCTTTAAAATCAATGGGTATGTCTGTTTCTGACGCTGTACGAATCTTTTTAACCCGTGTTGTTGCAGAACAAGCAATCCCTTTTGAGGTTCGCGTACCGAATGCACAGACTGTTGCTGCTATGAATGAAGCAGATGAACTGATCCAAGCTAAAAAAGCCCGTTTTGAAACTGTAGAAGACTTGTTTAATGACCTCGAAAAAAACAGCTAAATCTAAACGTGCCGTTTTACCTCGATCATCGGACTACACCAAAGAGTTTTTAGCAGATTGGCAACGGCTTTCTCGCAGTGGTCGCTATGACATGGGTAAACTGAAGGAAGTCATGATGCTTTTAATCGCCAATGATGAACCTTTAGGGGCAGAATGGTTAGACCATGTCTTAAATGGTAATCAATGGGAAAACTGTCGTGAATTGCATGTTGGTGGCGATTTTCTATTGATCTATCGCATTGAATCCCTGTCTAAGTTCGATATGATTGTTTTTGTCCGAGTAGGAACACACAGCGAATTATTCTAACCCCCAAAAACTAGCCATTTGGTAAGAAGAATCTACTCCAGAATCCTCGTTTTTCAGGTTCTTCTTCTATTATTTTATTTATTTGAATATTACTTTGTTTATTTTGTGTTTTGACACTGTTTGAACTGTCTTTTTTACTGTTTAATTCTGTATAGTCTTGCTGTTCAATTGAGCTGTTTTGAACTGTCGGTTGTTGTTCAATATTTTCTTTTTTGGTGTTGGGTGTATAACCTAAAATAAGTTTTAATTCTTTTATTTCTTCTCTTAAACTACTAATTTCATTGAAAAGTCTATCTTCTCTTTGTTCTGCTTTAAGTCGAGCATTTTCAGACATTTCTAACATTTTTTTGTACAGTTCAATGCTGTCTAATCCTGTTTGAATTGAACTATTTTGAACTGTCGGCTGCTGTTCAATTTGAACAGCTTTATCAGTTTTAGCTTCACCATATAGAACAATCATATCAACCATATCAATGACTTTTTGACCTTGTTCATTGAGCGTGGCTGATAGTATTCCTTTAGATACTTTGTCATATAAAGCACCACGAGAAAGTCCATAAAGGTTTGCCATTTTACTAATTGTTAGCTTTGCCATAATTACGCCAAATAAGACATTAAATTGAGTTTGAATTATTTATTTTAGGATTAAATCCTAGATTTTTTAAATGAGGTAAAAACAGTTTTTGCTTCTCTGGATCTCTCAACATCTCTTTAATTCGAGATGCAAGGGCTTCATAGTTTTCATTACCTACCGCCAAATGACTTAAATCATGAAGTTCCGCTAATTGATTGCCAAACATATTGATTTGAGAATCGCTCATTTTATAGAAGTTTTGTTGACTTGATACGTTATTATTTAAGACTGGAATAGCTTTTAATGTTGATTTCTGCTTAAGTTTAAATTGAAGATCAGTAATAATACGACCTTTTTTAAATTGATCATAACTAACTGTTATATCTGTATTTTTATTTATATCTAAAATAGCTTTTTCAAGTACATTAGTTTTAAAATTAGACATTGTGGCGTATTCATTTACTCCTACACCTAACTTAGCTCTAATATCATCAATATTATACTTTTCAGTTTTTCCGGTACTTAACCATTTGATTAATAACTCATATAATCTTATGCTATATTTGCTTTTAAAATCAGATACTTGTTCCAAATGGTACTTAGTAAATTGTTCACTTAGTCGGCTAATTAAACTGATAACTTCATTGCTTAGATATAAAACAATTAAACCACTTGTATCGACATAAGTAACTTTATTCACCCAATTTGCAGTGGTATATGCTTCTTTTCCTTTATATCTATCTAAATAGCTGAATTCTCGTCTTTTTAATGTTCTAGCAGCATCTTTGATTAAGCTATAACTATTGTTACTTTCTACCTTAAATTGATGAACATAGTCACTCACCGCAATTTCTATTGCAGTATTTGGTGTTAGATCATGGATTTCTCTAGCCTCAACAATAGCTAAAAGCATAAGACGCTGTTCTATTAATGAAAGATTAAAAGAAGCATCTATTAAGGCATTATCTTTAACGACTAATTTATTATTGCTCATTTAACCAGCTTTTTAATTTATTTAACTAGGTTATAGACTGACTATTTTAAATAGTCAACATATAATCTATTCAAATACCCCTTAAACCTAGTTTTATGACCCCTTAAACCTAGTTTTATGACCCCTTAAACCTAGTTTTATGACCCCTTAAACCTAGCTTAATAGGTCTTGAAACTCCTTCATAATAAGGCTTTCAGCCTGTCTAAAAGCATTTAAAAGCATTAAAAATAATTAAAAGCCCAGAGCATGAAAAATTGCCCTATGTTTTCGCTACGCTCAAACTCTATTGAACTTCGCTAAAGCTCAGTTCGTAGGGGCAATTTTTTGGCTAATCTCGTTGTGACTTTAAAAAAGCAAAAGCAACTCGGAATTCGCTTCGCTCATAAGTTTTTATGCTCGCTTCGCTCGTCTAGCGTCAAATTACATTAGTTCGCACCCATTCGGGATGCTCTGTACTTAAGTTTTAAAATCATAAGGAAGCTTGTAATCAGGGACAAACAAAGCCGAATTTTAGTTGTGTTAGCTCGTAGACAC
>NZ_NEGL01000013.1:0-91529 GCF_002135425.1 Acinetobacter sp. ANC 4654 | reverse complement strand
CGCGTTCATCCACACCTTGAAATTAAAATTGTTGATGAAAATGGTAAAGTTGTGCCACGCGGCAAACTGGGTGAACTCTGTGTGCGCGGTTATTCAGTGATGCTGGGCTATTGGGAAGACAACGATAAAACTGGAGAAGTCATTGATGTTGCCAAATGGATGCATACGGGTGATATTGCTGAAATGGATGATGAAGGCTTTGTGAAAATCAAAGGTCGCATTAAAGATGTGGTGATTCGTGGCGGTGAAAACTTATTCCCTAAAGAAATTGAAGATTTTCTTTATACCCATCCAGATGTTTCTGATGTGCAAGTGATTGGCTTACCTGACGCACGTTATGGTGAGGAACTTTGTGCATGCATTATTTTGCACGATCATCACCAAGCCAATGAAGAAGAAATCCGCAAATATTGTGCAGAGCATATTTCTCACAATAAAGTGCCACGTTATGTGCGTTTCTTTACTGAGTTTCCAATGACGGCTTCTGGCAAGGCACAAAAATTTAAGTTGCAAGAATTTATGCGTCAAGAGCTTAATCTAATTGAAGATATTGCCTGATATTGATTATCAGGTATTGATTATCAGGTTCTGTATTTCTCCTTTTATTTCAGTGTATGGAAATAAAAGGAGAAGCAAGATTTTAATGCTTAATTTCAATCTTTATTTTCAATGATCTTTGCTTCACATCTATATGATGTAAATCTAAATAATCATATGAAAAAATAAATAAATTCAATGCTATAAAGAAAGCCAACACCTAAATAGGGAATCTATGTCAGCTTATTATTCATTATTAAACAGTGAACAACATGCCGATGGCAGTGTCACGGCTTATTATCGTTCCAATATTCATGCGCAGGGTGCATGGAATCCACATGAGCAGCATATGGCACCTGCAACGGGTATTATTTGTGCTGAATTGGAGCAATTCCAACTGCGAAATGACATGCGTATTGGTCGGGTCAGTTTAGATATTTTTGGTTTAATTGCATTTGGTGAATTCAGTATTACCACGCGAATGATTCGAGCAGGGAAAACCATTGAGTTAATTGAGTCTGAAATGCGAGCCAATGGGAAGACCTGTATTGTGGCACGAGCATGGAAAATGATGACACAGGATACAAAAGCCATTGAAGGTTTAGAAGACCAAAGGGTGGAGCATCCAGAAAATTTAGCAAGTTGGGAGGGGATGAAACATTGGTCGGGTGGATTTATTCAAAGTATTGAAACTCGTGCAAATACAGCGCATCGCGCTGGTAAAGGCGTTGTTTGGCTCACTACGCCTTTGGCTATGATTGAAAATCGGCAGAGCACCGATTTTGTAGGATTGATGGGCTTGGTCGATACCGCCAATGGCATTGTTCCAAGACAAAAACCGACGGATGGCTGGGCATTTCCAAATCTAGATTTACAGATCCATCTACACCGTTTACCCCAAGGCAAGTGGTTGGGTATCGACGCGATCCAGCAATTTGGTACAGATGGTATTGGAATGACCAGTTCAATTTTGCATGATGTGCATGGACCTTTTGGTCGGAGTGAGCAAATTTTAACATTAAGAAAGTTAGCGATCTAGTGTGTTGAACACTGCTGAAATAAAAATAGCGAGTGCGGTAAAATTTAAAATACCAAAAGAAATTGAGCACTCGCTATATACTGACGAAAGTTGAATTTTTTACTGATTTTAAAGGCTGATGATAAAGCCAATAAGCTTGAATTTAGTGGAAAATTTTTCAGAGTGGCTCAAGCAGAAAATAGAAAAATGAAAACGCCTTCCAATATTCAAAATACAGAAGACATATCAGTTTGATAAGCGTCATATGGACTGGCATGTATATAAAATCAGATAGCTTAAGATTTTTTACAAGTTACCTGCATAGAATTTCTCAAGCCAGCATCTCGAGTATTTTCCGTATAAATCACAGACAACGATACGCCATATTTTGAGATTATCGAAGATAAGTGGATTAAAATTTTGGTCTAAGTTGTTCTTATTTTTTAAAAATTTCATAAATAAGCTGGAAAGACAGACAAAAGTTATCAACGCCACAAAATAACTCTATAATAGCGCCCATTATGACTAGAGCCAGACATTCAGTCTATGAGCTCAATATCTAACTCTAGTCACTCTTTTTTTAAGTCAATTTCTTCTCCGTGATTCGGCTTATATCTCAATATTTGGAATTTTATGTGTCCATACTGACACATAAGAATAGTTAGGTGCCAGCATGGAAATCAAGGTTAATTATCTCGACAACCTTCGACAAGAAGCCAAGTTCGATGAATTCTCGGTGATTGCCGATCAGCCGATCCGTTACAAAGGTGACGGTTCTGCACCGGGTCCGTTTGACTATTTTCTGGCATCATCGGCATTATGTGCAGCTTACTTTGTCAAAGTGTACTGCGCAGCCCGCGATATTCCGACCGATAATATTCGCCTGTCGCAAAACAATATTGTTGATCCAGAAAACCGCTACAAGCAGATTTTTAAAATTCAAGTTGAGTTGCCTGCTGATATTTCAGAAAAAGATCGTCAAGGCATTTTGCGCTCAATTGATCGCTGTACCGTAAAGAAAGTGATTCAAACTGGCCCAGAGTTTATCATTGAAGAAGTGGAAAGCATTGATGCCGATGCACAAGCGTTGCTGATGCCAAGCTTAACTTCAGAAAACAGTACTTTTATTGCAGGTAAAGATCTGCCGTTAGAAGAAACCATTGCCAATATGTCCAGTATTTTGGCAGGTTTAGGCATGAAGATTGAAATATCTTCGTGGCGTAACATTGTGCCGAACGTGTGGTCTTTACATATTCGTGATGCACAATCGCCGATGTGTTTCACCAATGGTAAAGGCTCCACCAAAGAAAGTGCTTTGGCTTCGGCACTGGGTGAATTCATTGAGCGTTTAAATTGTAATTTCTTCTATAACGATCAGTTTTGGGGTCAAGAGATTGCCAATGCTGAATTTGTGCATTATCCAGATGAAAAATGGTTTAAGCCGGGTGCAGAAGGTGAGTTACCGACTGAAATTCTCGATGAATATTGTTTAGAAATTTACAATCCAGACGATGAGCTGCTAGGTACGCATTTATATGATACCAACTCAGGCAATACTGAGCGTGGCATTTGTTCACTACCATTTGTACGTCATTCCGATAGTGAAGTGGTGTATTTCCCATCGAACTTAATTGAAAACTTATATTTAAGTAACGGTATGAGTGCAGGCAATACCTTGGCTGAAGCACAGGTACAATGTTTGTCAGAAATTTTTGAACGTGCTGTGAAGCGTGAGATTTTGGAAGGTGAAAAGACTTTGCCTGATGTACCGCAAGAGGTATTGGCGAAATATCCAAGTATTCTGGCAGGCATCAAAGGCTTAGAGGAACAAGGTTTCCCAGTATTGGTTAAAGATGCTTCATTGGGTGGGAAATATCCTGTGATGTGCGTGACCTTAATGAATCCGCGTACAGGTGGTGTGTTTGCCTCTTTCGGAGCACATCCAAAATTGGAAGTGGCATTAGAACGCAGTCTGACGGAATTGTTACAAGGTCGCAGTTTTGAAGGTCTGAATGACTTACCAAAACCAACCTTTAGCAGTAATGCCGTAACTGAACCGAATAACTTTGTTGAACATTTTATTGATTCTAGTGGCGTGGTGTCATGGCGCTTTTTCAGCTCGAAGTCAGAATATGATTTTGTCGAGTGGGACTTTACCAATCAAGGTGAAAACTCCAACGCTGAAGAGGCTACGGCGTTATTTGGCATTCTTGAAAATATGGGCAAAGAAGTCTACATGGCGGTGTATAAGCATTTAGGCGCAACGGCTTGTCGTATTTTGATTCCAGGTTATTCGGAAATTTATTTGGTTGAAGACTTGGTCTGGGATAACACCAACAAAGCCTTGTTATTCCGTGAAGATATCTTGAACTTACACCGCTTGGACGATGAACAGCTTGAAGCATTGGCTGAACGTCTAGAAGAAGTTGAAGTGGATGATTACACCGACATCACCACATTGATTGGTATTGAATTTGATGACAATACAGTTTGGGGACAGCTCACGATTCTTGAGCTAAAACTGCTGATTTATATTGCTTTACAAGCGTTTGAAGAAGCAAAAGAACTCGTGGAAACCTTCCTTCAGTACAATACCAATACCGTTGAACGTGGACTGTTCTATCAGTGTATGAATGTGGTTCTAGAAGTCGAACTTGATGATGAGATGGACTTGGATGATTATGAAGCCAATTTCCGTCGTATGTTTGGTGACGAACGTATGGATGCAGTCATTGCTTCGATGGACGGTAGTGTACGTTTCTACGGTTTAACAGAAACAAGCATGAAACTTGAAGGCTTAGACCGTCATTTACGTCTAATTGAAAGTTACAAAAAACTGCATGCAGCGCGTGCCAAAACGCTAGCTTTAGCCAGTTAGGATGAGAGTCGTCGCAGGAGCAGCCACAAGTATGATGGGGTTGCTTCTAGCGCTGACTGAGTTACTAAAGTTTAAAAAAAGCAAAGTTGAGTAACTGAGTTATTCAACTTTGCTTTTTTTATGCAATAAAGATGAATGCGGCTTAGAGTAATTTTAAAAAATAATCTCTATAGTTGTTGTTTTGTGGAAGCAATTCCAAAAGACGCTGTACCGCATCAATCCGTTCAGGAACGCGACCAATAATTCGTAACAGTTGATCAATATCTTGCATCTGATAAATAAGATGGCTAAGTCGTGCGTCAAAACAGTTACGCCATGTACTTAAAAATGGACTTTCAGATTTACTTAGAAAACTTCCTTTATATAACGCGAAAGTACTGGCAAGAAAGCCTGCATTTAAGGATTGTTCAGCTCTTAAAAAATCGCATTGAATTTCACAGCTTAATTTGTAAATGCGGGGTTCAATACAATTTGGTAGTAAGTTGCGCAGTTGGGAAAGTTCTGCTTTCAGTGTCTTAATGCTGACATCACGCTCACCATACAAGGCATAATGCAATTCATCTAAACCAATTCCATTTTTATGTAAGGCTAAAATACACAGGATCTCAATTTGTCGGTGACTCAGGGTTAAAACCTGCTGATTAAACTGAATCCAAGGTGTACCTAAAGCTTTAATATAAAGTACATTTTTTTGTTCAAACTGTATGGCACGTTGTACCAAATCTGCACAACGCTCAACGGCAAGTAAACCGAGTGGCGTATGCTTTTTATATTTGGTTGAAAGGTTGATAATGCCATGAAACTGACCAGAGCTAGGATCTAGAATCGGTGCGGCATAGCATACCCAGTCGCGCACGCTGTCCATTTGATTTTCATGCGAGTAAACGCAGCTAGATACATGGCTGTTTAATGTCAGTCCAATAGCATTGGTTCCAACTGCCTGAGTTGACCAATGTCCACCTTCAATGAAATGAACCTGCTCGGCAGAAGAAAGCATGGCTGAGCTGCTCCATGTCCATAACAATGTGCCGTGATGATCCGTTAAACCAATCGCCATGCCAGAATCATCGGCAATTTTAAGCAAATCAGCATAATTATGCTGAATAGAACGGCGGAATAAAGAAGGCTGAGATTCTTGCGGCAGGGTTAAAATAGGTGCTGCATGGACCGCAGCCAAATTGACCAAATGCGTCGTTTGCAATGCTTGAGCATGTGCTTTATTGAACAGGTTCATATCATATTCCTTTATGATTGGGCGGTAAGATCCATAATGCCCAGTGCCTATTTCTATTCTCATATTACAAGCCATCTAGCTTTTTATCTATGGCCTGATCTTTGGTCAGTCGTATTATTTAGGCTTACTTTAGAACCCTCTTGAGCAACAAGAAATACTTATTTCTGACTCAAATGTTAAAAAAAGTAACCATTCTGCCGAAGTACACTTTTGAAAAATAGGTGAGCTATTTTTTCATTATGTGCGTTTATCCCGTTTAAATGGTTTGGGCACAGGCTCACCATAATATTGACGGTCGGCAAAGTAGCTGGAACGTACCATGGGTGCACTCCAAATATTTTTAAAGCCCAAACGCTCTCCATGTATTTGATAGTGTTCAAACTCTTGCAAAGAAACAAAGCGCTGAATAGGCGCATGTGACTTAGACGGCTGTAGATATTGACCAATGGTTACATAATCGACCCAGTGATCACTCAGATCATTCAGTAAAACAAGGACTTCAGCTTCCACTTCACCTAAACCGACCATCAGTCCGCATTTTGTTGGGACATCTGGACAGTACTGTTTAAACTTTCGCAGCAAATCAAGTGAATGTACATAGTCAGAACCGGGGCGCATGGCGCGGTACAGGCGGGGAACGGTTTCAATATTATGGTTAAAAACATCAGGTGGATTTTCACTGAGGATTTTTAACGCAATATCCAGACGACCGCGGAAATCTGGCACTAAAACTTCAATTAAGGTTTCTGGGCTGGTTTGGCGAATTTCTTGAATACAGTCAGCAAAATGCTGAGCACCGCCATCTTTTAAGTCATCTCGGTCTACCGAAGTAATCACCACATATTTTAAATTCAGATTTTTAACCGTTTCGGCCAAGTGCCGCGGCTCATCGGGGTCCAACGTATTGGGTCTGCCATGCGCGACATCGCAAAATGGGCATCGGCGCGTACAGATATCGCCCATAATCATGAAAGTTGCAGTGCCACCGCCAAAGCACTGCGGCAGATTGGGGCAAGCTGCTTCTTCACAGACGGTATGCAGTTTTTGCTGGCGCAATAAGTCTTTGATCTGCCGAATTTCTTCTGGATGACTAATTTTGGCACGAATCCATTCCGGTTTTTGCGGGATTTTTTCAGTGGCAATAATTTTAATTGGGATACGTGCAAGTTTCTCTGCCCTCCTTAATTTTTGACCTGTTTGAGTAGCGTGTTTTAAATCCATTTTAAAATAGTCCATTAAATAAAATAATTAAAATATGAGAGAACATTATTATTTATAATGTCAAACTCTGTTTATATTACTTAAATTAAATAATTCAAATAAAAATAACAACAATATTAAACAAAGGTTGGTTAAAAGTTGGTTTTTATGATTTTTTGACGGTTAATAAAAAATTACAAATATAAAACTATTTTAAATTATTGTTTTTAATCATTTTGTTTTAAATATTTATGCTTCTGCTATTTAGTCTAATATTAAAATAAAGAGAAATATTTTTATATAAACAAATAAATTCTGAATATTAATTTAGAGTTTTTACATTATAAATTTTGCTTTTTATAGTAAAGAGAAAGGATTAATAATATGCAATTAACGGAAGAGCAATTGCTAGCTGCATATAAGCGTATGCGAGATATTCGTGAATTTGAGGATCGGCTTCACGATGAAAATAATACTGGCGATATCCCCGGCTTCATTCATTTATACAGTGGTGAAGAAGCCGTTGCTGTTGGGATTTGTGAAAATTTAACTGATAAAGATTTTATTACCTCGACCCATCGCGGGCATGGCCATTGCATTGCCAAAGGCTGTGATATTCACGGCATGATGCTGGAAATTTTTGGTAAGGATGACGGTCTATGTCGCGGTAAAGGCGGTTCGATGCACATTGCCGATTTGGATAAAGGTATGCTGGGTGCAAACGGTATTGTCGGTGGTGGCCCACCTTTGGCGATTGGCGCGGCTTTAAGCGCAAAAACTTTGAAAACGGGCGGTATCGGTTTGTCATTTACTGGTGACGGCGGTTCAAATCAGGGCCTCACCTTTGAAGCCATCAATATGGCGGTGGTTTTAAAACTTCCTGTAATTTTTGTTTTTGAAAACAATGGTTTTGGTGAAGGTACAGCGCATGATTATGCTGTAGGCAGCAAAGATATTGCAGGGCGCGCCGCGGGGTTTGGTCTGCCAGCTGAAAAAGTGGATGGAACAGATTTCTTTGCGGTTTATGAGGTTGCACAAAAGGCCATTGAACGGGCGCGTCGTGGTGAAGGGCCGAGCGTGATTGAAACGGTCACCAATCGTTTTTATGGTCATTTTGAAGGTGATCCGGGGCTGATCCGTTCCAAAGAAGAACTGGATTATGTGAAAGAGCATAAAGATCCGCTGAAAATTTTCCGTGAAAAAGTCAAAGGCAAAATTGACGAAGCCAAACTGGATGCGATTGATGCTGCTGCAAAAGCCAATGTTGATGATGCTGTAGCCAAAGCACGCGCAGCAAAATATCCAGAAGTTTCCCAACTACTTACCGATGTTTACGTCTCTTACTAAAGGAATAGTAAAACAATGCCAAATAAAAGTTATCGAAATGCGATTAAAGAAGCGATTGAATCAGAAATGCGCCGTGATCCTTCAGTCATTGTGGTGGGTGAAGATGTCCGTGGCGGTCATGGTGGCAAAAATACCGACGACAATAAACTGGAAGGTTTTGGCGGTGTATTGGGTGTTACCAAAGGTTTATGGACAGAATTTGGTTCAGAGCGCGTCATAGATACTCCAATTACCGAATCTGCCATTATTGGCATGGCGGCGGGAGCAGCCGCGACAGGTTTGCGTCCTGTGGCTGACCTGATGTTCATGGACTTCTACGGTGTGTGCTATGACATGCTGTATAACCAAGCAGCAAAATTCCGCTATATGTTCGGTGGTAAGGCCAAAGCACCAATGGTGGTACGCGGCATGATTGGAGCTGGTTTTTCTGCCGCAGCGCAGCATTCACAGTCTCCTTATAATGTCTTTGCCTCAGTTCCCGGCTTAAAAGTTGTTGTACCGTCTAGTGCTTATGATGTGAAAGGCTTACTGATTCAAGCCATTCGTGATGATGATCCAGTGGTGTTTTGTGAGCATAAACTGCTGTATGACATCAAGGGTGAAGTACCCGATGAGGCTTATACGATTCCTTTTGGCGTGGCGAACTATACCCGTGAAGGGACGGATGTCACCATCATTGCCTTAAGTTTAATGGTGCATCGCGCCAATGAAGTTGCAGACAAGCTGGCGAAAGAGGGCATATCAGTTGAAGTCGTAGACCCACGAACCATTTCACCTTTGGATGAAGAAGGTATTTTAGAGTCGGTTGCTTCAACTGGTCGTGTCGTGATTGTTGATGAATCTGCTGCCCGCTGCGGTTTTGCCCACGATGTTGCAGCGCTGATTGCACAAAAAGGCTTCCACTATTTAAAAGCGCCAATTGAATTGGTGACCCCGCCACATTCACCTGTACCGTTTTCACCTGTGCTGGAAAAAGAATGGTTGCCAAGCGCAGCGCGTATTGAACAGGCTGTACGTAAAACTTTGGAGGCTTAGGATGAGCGAAATTAAAACCTTAGAAATCCCCAAATGGGGGCTGTCCATGGAAGAGGGTACCATTGCCCAGTGGCTCATCCAAGAGGGTGAACATTTTACCAAAGGGCAGGAAATTTGTGAGATTGAAACCACAAAAATCGTCAATGTGCTGGAAGCGCCATTCGAAGGTACATTGCGTAAAATTTTAGCAAAAACTGGGGATACCTTAATTGTCGGTGGCTTTATTGCAGTCTGCGCTGAATCACAGGTTGCAGATGCGGAGATTGATGCCTTTGTTCAGTTTTTGGGTGGCACACCTGCAGCTGCGGGTGCATCATCAAAAAGCGAAACAAAAACAGTTGCAGCCGCCACAGAAAAAACTGCGGCAGTTCAGGCTGAAACCGCAGCGCAAGTTATACCTGTGCAAAAGAGCGCTTCAAAAGCCTCAAAACTTGCTGTTCAAGGCGGCTATTCGATTCCTACAGCGTTACAAGGTTATCAGCGGTCTGAAGATGTTTTCGCAACACCGCATGCTTTAAGGCTGGCAGAAAAGCATCAAGTCAATTTGGCAAAAATTACTGGATCTGGACGTTCAGGTCGCATCAGTGTCAGTGATATTCAAACCGCTGTGATTACAGCGGGGGGGCAGTGGCCAGATATTCGTCATCAAGCCAGCGGAAAAGCGGTCAAATCGACTGCCGATGACAGCCAAATTGCTGCCACGCCAGTCGCGCGCCGCCTAGCCAAACAATGGGGCATCAATTTGCATGATTGCCGTACCTCAGGTTCGCGCGGCCGTATTTGCAAGGAAGATGTTGAAGCTGTTTATACACGTGACAATCCAAGTGTGAGTCCTACAGCATATGAGTCTGCACCCGCTCCATCTGCCGCAGTGACTACAATTGCCATGAATGGCATGCGTAGAGCAATTGCTGCACGCTTGCAGTCTGCGAAACGCAATGCACCGCATTTCCGTTTGATTGCTGATTTAAATGTCGATGCTATTCAGGCGCTGCGCAGCCAAATTAATGCCATTGTTCCGCAGGTTAAGCTGTCGATAAATGACATGTTGATTAAAGCTGCCGCTGCTGCCTTGATGAAAGTGCCGCAAGTCAATGTGCAGTTTGATGAAGAAAATCAGCAGATTTTACAGTTTGAGCATGCGGATATTTCTATCGCGGTTGCCATTGAAAATGGCTTGATCACGCCGATTGTGAAAGCGGCGAATAAAAAGTCTTTAGCAGAAATTTCTGCTGAGGTGCGGGATTTAGCCACACGCGCCAAAATAGGAAAGCTTACGCCAGATGAATTTCAAGGCGGCAGTTTCAGCATTTCAAATTTGGGCATGCTGGGCGTGAAGCAGTTTGATGCCATTATCAATCCACCACAGGGTGCTATTTTGGCCTTGGGCGCATCGGAGCAACGCGCAGTGATTGAAAATGACCAGATCGTAATCCGCCAGATGGTAACTGCAACATTGTCTTGCGATCACCGTGTGATTGACGGTGCTCTGGGTGCGAAATTTTTAGCAGCTTTTAAGCAGTTTGTTGAAAATCCTGCATTGATTTTGGTGTAGGAGATTGAACATGTCAGACATTCAATTTGATTTGATCGTCATTGGCGCTGGGCCGGGTGGCTATGTCGCCGCCATCCGCGCAGCTCAGCTTGGACTGAAAACTGCCGTGGTGGAGGCCAATCATTTGGGCGGCATTTGCTTGAACTGGGGCTGCATTCCAACCAAAGCACTATTGCATGGTGCAGAACTTGCTCAGCAACTCAAGCATAGCCAGCAGTTTGGTTTTAGTGTCGCTACGATTGATTTTGATATGACCCAATTGGTGAAGCATAGCCGACAAGTTTCCAGCCAATTGGTGCAAGGTATTGGTCAGCTGCTGAAAAAAAATCAAATCACGGTTTTTAATGCCAAGGCTAAGTTTACTGCAAAAGAACGCTTAGAACTGACCGATGCTGACGGGAACAAGCAGCAGCTTTTTGCACCGCATATTATTGTCGCAACTGGGGCGCATGCAGCGGCGCTGCCTCAAGTGCCGGTCGATGGAAAATATGTCTGGAGCTACAAAGAAGCGCTGATACCGGAACAATTGCCAAAATCATTGCTGGTGATTGGTTCGGGGGCAATCGGCAGTGAATTTGCCAGTTTGTATCATGACTTGGGCTGTGAAGTCACTTTGCTGGACATTGCCAAGCAGATTCTGCCTACAGAAGATGCCGAAGTGGCGCAGTATGTGCAAAAGCAGTTTGAGCAGCGCGGTATGAAAATTCTGACCGAAGCTACAGTGCAAAGTTTGCACATTCAAAATGAGCAAGTCACTTGCCAAATTGAAACAGTAGCAGGGGTACAGCATTTAACTTTTGACAAAGTGCTGTCTGCCATTGGCGTGCGACCAAATTCTGCCGAGCTGGGTTTAGATAGTCTGGGCATTGAACTGGACAAAGGCTTTATTAAAACCGATCAATGGTGCAAAACCAATGTGGTGGGCGTGTATGCGATTGGCGATGTTGCGGGTGCACCTTGCTTAGCGCATAAAGCCAGCCATGAAGCCATTCTGTGCGTGGAAAAAATTGCTGGCATAGGTAATGTTCATCCGCTGGATCGTACCCAAATCCCGGGCTGTATTTTTACCCATCCGCAAGTCGCCAGTATTGGCTTAACTGAACAAAAAGCCAAAGCAGCGGGTTATTCAGTCAATATTGGCAAATTTCCATTTCAGGCCAACGGCAAAGCATTGGCCTTAGGTGCTAGCGCTGGATTTGTCAAAACCATTATCAACCGTGAAACAGGCGAATTACTTGGTGCGCATATGGTTGGGCATGAAGTCACCGAGCATATTCAAGGTTTTGCAATTGCCAAGTACCTTGAAGCCACCGATGAAAGTTTGGCTCAGGTGATTTTTCCGCATCCGACATTATCTGAAGCAATGCATGAATCTATTTTATCTGCCATGCAGCGCGCGATTCATATTTAAAAACAATAGGTTTTTCAGGGTCTAATCGGAACGTGCAGCGTTTTAGCTAGGCCCTGAATAAGCCGATCCACGGCACTTAAATCACATTTAAATAACATTACATTCAATAGTGCTGCTGATTTTAGGCAGCCAAGCAATAAATTGGGAGCAGTTATGAAAGCAGCGCGTTTTTATGATCGAGGCGATATTCGCATTGAAGATATTCCAGAACCGCAAGTGACCGCAGGCACTGTCGGCATTCAAGTGGCGTGGTGTGGTATTTGCGGGACTGACTTGCATGAATTTATGGAAGGTCCCATTTTTATTCCACCGTGTGGGCATCCGCATCCTATTTCGGGTGAGTCTGCGCCAATTACCATGGGGCATGAATTCTCTGGTGTGGTCTATGCGGTCGGTGAAGGCATAGATGACATTCAGGTCGGACAGCATGTGGTGGTTGAGCCTTATATCATTACAGACGATGTGCCGACAGGACCAGAAGATAACTATCATTTATCGAAAAATATGAACTTTATTGGATTAGGCGGGCGCGGCGGCGGCTTGGCTGAAAAAATTGCAGTGCAACGCCGCTGGGTACACCCCATTTCCAATGATATTCCATTGGATCAGGCGGCTTTAATTGAGCCTTTGTCGGTTGGGCATCATGCCTATGTCCGCAGTGGTGCAAAAGCTGGAGACATTGCTTTGGTTGGTGGTGCAGGACCAATTGGTTTATTGCTTTCCGCTATTTTAAAAGCCAAAGGTTTAACGGTGATCATTACCGAATTGAGCGCTAAGCGGAAGGAAAAAGCCAAAGAAGCTGGTGTTGCCGATTATGTGCTTGATCCGTCGGAAGTGGATGTGGTTGCAGAAGTCATAAAAATTACTGCAGATCGCGGTGTGGATGTGGCCTTTGAATGTAGCAGTGTCAATAAAGTGCTGGATACTTTGGTGACTGCAATTAAGCCGACAGGCGTGTTGGTGATTGTTTCGATTTGGAGCCATCCTGCCACAGTCAATGTGCATAGCGTGGTGATGAAAGAGCTGGATATCCGCGGCACAATTGCTTATGTCAATGACCATCAGGAAACCATTAAATTGGTTGAACAAGGCAAAATTAATTTAGCGCCATTTATTACCCAGCGTATTGCACTAGATGATTTGGTCTCGGAAGGTTTTGAAACGCTTATTCATAACAATGAATCGGCAGTTAAAATTATTGTTCATCCGTAACGGATTTAAAAAGCAAGATTAAAGCGCGTCAAACAAGCTATGACTTAAAAAGTACAGAAAAATGAAAAGCAGTAAGGGTTTAGTGAGAATTTGACGCAAATAAACTGCAATACAAAAGGAATGTATTATGCCAAGAGGTTTAAGCAATAAAGTCGCTTTCATTACAGGTGCAGCACAAGGGATTGGTCGTGGTATTGCCTTATGCTTAGCGCAAGAAGGTGTACATTTGGCTTTGGTAGATTTATCAGCAGATAAATTAAAAAACCAAGCTTGAGTAAATTCCTTAACTCGAAGTCGGCAAAGGAAAGTGGGCGATAAAAATAACGGGACAGAAGCATGCGGACTTTTCTAAATGGCGTAGCAAAATAGATTATTCACAAAAGATTACTCATAGTAATCTTTTACAACTGATTCAGGATTTACAACTTGAGGGTAAGCGTTTTGCTGTTGAGCATAATCACAGGATTATTTCAAAATCTCAACTTCAATATATTCTCTTGCAAGATCAAGATTGTATTGAAGTTATTCATACCGTGGGTGGCGGTTAATTCGGAGCGTACATGGAAGATGACACACTTATTCTTGGTTCAAGAACATTTAAGTCACGTTTATTGGTGGGCACTGGGAAATATCAGGACTTAAAAGAAACAGATTTAGCCATTCAAGCCAGTGGTGCTGAAATTGTGACGGTGGCGATTCGCCGTGTCAATATTGGTCAATATGCTGACCAACCCAATTTATTGACAGTTCTTCCACCAGACAAATATACCATTTTACCAAATACAGCAGGGTGTTTTGACGCGCCGAGTGCTGTGCGTACCTGTATGTTGGCGCGTGAACTGCTGGATGGACATAACTTGGTCAAGCTTGAGGTTCTAGGTGATGAAAAAACACTTTATCCAAATGTCATAGAAACGCTAAAAGCAGCACGAACATTGATTGATGATGGTTTTGAAATTATGGTGTATACCTCGGATGATCCAATTGTTGCGCAAGAACTAGAAAGCATGGGCTGTGTTGCAATTATGCCTTTGGGGAGTTTAATTGGCTCTGGATTGGGTATACTCAATCCACATACGCTTTCAATTATTAAAGAAAATGCCAAAGTTCCTGTATTGGTCGATGCGGGTGTGGGAACAGCAAGTGATGCCGCTATTGCTATGGAACTAGGCTGTGATGGTGTACTCATGAACACCGCAATTGCGGCAGCACAAAATCCGATACTGATGGCATCGGCAATGAAAAAAGCTGTTGAAGCTGGGCGTGAGGCTTTTCTTGCTGGACGTATGCCACGTAAACGTATGGCGAGTGCCAGTTCGCCTAAAACAGGCTACTTTTTTTACAATAGAAGTTAAATTATTTGAAACAGCATTGCATCAATTTCATCAAGTCAGTCATATAGGGATATGACTGACTTGATTGTTTTAATATTTAGCTTTTAGTGTTAACAGGAAACTTCTTGGTTCACCATAGAAACTGCCATAGCCTGGCTCACCAATGGTACTGTAATAACGTTTATCAAAAATATTATTCAGATTGAGCGCTAAATTGAGATTGGGATTGATTGCATAAGCCGCTCGTAATGCCCAAAGTGCATATTTAGGTTGCACGACTTGCATTTCAGTCCATGCCCCATCATATTTTCCTGTTAATGGGTTATATGCTTGAACCCAACCATCTTTATAGTTTTCACTTTGGGCTGTTACGCCACCACCAACTTCAAGCCCTTCCACGAGTTGATCTAATTTGTAATTGGTCCAAACTTTAACGAGATGTTTAGGTGTGTAACTATTCAAAGGCTTACTGGTATTGTTTTTATTTTCATTGTCATTATAAGTATAGCCTACAGAAATGTCCCACTCAGGGGTGATGTTGCCATTTACTTCAATGTCAAAACCTTTGCTTTCATATGAACCACTATCGATATAACAGCAAGGGCTGCTCCATGTACCACTTATTCTAGTACCTTCACCTTCTTTCTTGACCTGATATAAAGCCAAACTTGTGTTTAATTGATCATTAAACAAGGTGGATTTGATCCCAATTTCATAGTTGGTGCCTGTAATTGGATCTAAAGGTTGATTGTTGACATCCAATAAGTTGGCTTGGCTTTTATAAATTTCTGCTGAACTTGCATACAGTGTTGTTCTATCGGTTACATCATAGACAATGCCAAAATAAGGAATAAATAGTTTGTCTTGTAATGTCTTAGTATCGAGGTTGGTGCCAGTGAGGGCTTTAAAATTATGAACATTATTATCATCTTTTAAAACATAGCGTCCACCAGCAATCAGCGCAAGATTTTCAACTGGGCGGAAACGTAGGGAGCCATATAAACCCGTTTTTTTATTGGTTGTTTGATTCATGTTTTTCCAGTCAGTTGGCGGATAAGCCCATTCTGGCGGAGCAACATGTTCAAAAGCATTACCATTTCCATAGTAAATCCAGTTCTCTTTATAGTCCTTCGTACTGTTGCTGTGGTCAATCCCTAAAATGACATCATGCTTTTGATCAAATAAATTAAAACTGCCTTGTAAGTTTAAATCGACAGTGGTTTCTTTAAAATCAGTTTTACTTTGGTTACGCCACCATTGACTTTCAAGGGTTTCATAATTGACAGCACCTTCCATTTCAGCGGTATTAATCCCATCATCACCGATATTGTGACGGACATTAAATTGCGTTTTCCAGTCATCATTAAATACGTGTTGTACGTTTGCAAACAGAGAAATATTTTCACGTTCCATCCATCCCCAAGGTGCGCCCATGGTTGTACTACGTGGTAAATTCAAATCTGCACCATCTTGCCAACGCGGTAAACTGGCATTAAAGGCATCGGTTTTATCTTTTTGGTAACTTGCACCCGTAAATAAAGTGGTTTGTGGACTCAGCTCAAAGTTGAGTGCCCCGTATAACATTTCACGGCGATTATGGGTCGGTTTGTAAAAAAAGTCTTGGTCTTGTAAAACTGCAACAGCACGGCCCTGAATGGTTTGCTCCGTATTTAGTGCGCCTGTGCCATCAATTTCAGCACGATAATTATTCCAGCTGCCTATGCTGAGAGTAGAATTGATTTCAGTTTCAGCCTTGGGGCGTTTTGAGGTGAGATTAATGACTCCACCAGCTTCACCTGCACCAAATAATCCGTCAGCACCACGAAGTAAAGCCACTGATTCATATTGCGCCATGTCTGCGTTATTATTTCGATCTTGAACGCTTGATGTACCACCGCCATCGTAACGGATATTTTCTATTTTTAGACCACGAGAACTATAGTTGTTGTTTAACCAAAGTTGTTCTCGTGTCACGCCTGTAGTTTGCAGCATGACATCATCTAATGTTTTTAAACCTTGTTGATCCATACGTTCACGGGAGATGACCGTTACGGATTGGGGTACTTCTTTTAAATTTTGTGCTGATTTTCCAACATTAACCATATGTTTGTCAGAAGCTGCAACCATTGAAATAGTGGGTAATTGTGATACACCCAATTCATTTTTGCTGCTAGATACGCGGTTTTGACTGCTTAAATGGGCAGCTTGGCTATGAATCGGTGCCAATTGAATGACTGGAGCTTCTTGAGGTGTAGTGGTGACTTTAGCTTGAATACTATATCCACCACTGGCTATTTTTACTGGTTCTAACTGATGTGGTGCTAACAATAATGCCAAAGCTTGCTCAGTTGAATAGTGACCGTTTAAGCCTGAACTTTGCAATTTAGCAAGAGTAGTGGAATCATAACTAATGGTAATACCTGACTGGATAGCCAACGCTGTTAAAGCTTGATCCAGTGATTTTTTTGCAATGGAAATATTGTGCTCAGTCGCTGCATATATAGATGTCGTTGTCATGCTGCATACAGCGAGTGGCATGCCTAAAAAAATTGCACGGATAGCAAGAGCCAAGGCATTATTTGCTCGATATTCCTTCATGAGATTTCTCGTTTGAGAGTATGTTTCTCAATAAGTCGGACAAGAGCAAATAAAAGCTCATTTTTTATGTAGTTTTTTTTAATTTATAATTTAACTGAACTAAAACTCTAGGTTTTATAAAAATAGGCATCTTTAGATGCCTATTTAAAAGTGCCAATAGCGTTAACTGTTACCAGTCATATTTAAGCCCAACTCTAAAGTTCATTGGTGCGCCATAATAGCTATTTCCTGTTGTTAAATAATATTTTTTATCAAAAAGATTATTTAGATTTAAGTTTGTCGTCAAATTATTCGTAATTTTATAACGCGCCATTAAATCCACAACACTATATTCACTTTGTGTGAACTTTCGATCCGCAGAATAAATCTCATTTTGCCAACGGATGCCACCACCTACAGTCAACGCTTCGTCAAAATAGGGTAGTGTGTATGTTGTAAATAGCTTGGCCGTGTTATTTGGGATATTGGTATTGAGTGCATCACCTTTACTATCTTTAGATATATTTCGCGTAAAACTGGTAGAAATTTGCCATACATCTGTAATTTTACCCGTGGCTTCCACTTCAAAGCCTCTGCTTTCTGTTCCTGATTCAGCACGATAAGCCTGTGATCCATCAGGAGCGAAAACATTTGTGATTGCAATGGCTTTATTATCTTCTTGAGTCTGATAAATGGCAGCACCAATGTTTAACTGGTTATCAAAAAATTCACCTTTAAGACCCAGCTCAGTACTATTACCAACTAGGGGGTCAATATAACTTCCTGTAATGGTTTTTCTATCTTGTGGAGAGAAAATATTGGTATAACTGGCATAGGCTGTCCAATGGTCTGTGAAATCATATGTGACTCCAATATAAGGAATGACTTCACCATTTTCTTCACGTGTTGTATAGGTTGTTTTATTGGTAGACGTAATATAACTTCCAGTTACTCGCTCCCAATCTTCAACACGAGTCCCTAAAATAATGGCTAAATCGTCTATTGGTTTTAAACGTACTGCGCCAAAGATGGATTGGCTGCGGTCATCACCACTATACCAGCCATCAATTTGAGTCGCAGGGCGGTTTGGTGTAGAACCATTCCAAGTGAAAATATTGTCTAAATCTCCAACCCAAGACATGCCATTATTCCAGCCAGAATAAGTTGGACGTTTATTTTCACTTTTGGTATAGGTGGTTCCTAAAACAACGTCATGGGTTTGATTAAACAAATCAAATGAACCATTGAGCGTTAAATTAAATAAATCTTGGGTAGGGCGATAATCCCAACGAGTTGCATAAAGCATGGCACCACTGCCTGTAGTTTTATCTATACCATTTCGTGAATAGGTATACCCCACAACTTCATCTGAATCGGTGATAGTTCGGGAAATAGCCCCTTTGAGTTTCCATCGGTCATTGAGTTGATGATCAATATCAGCAAAATAAGCAGTTGTTGAGCGATCTGAGGAAGTCCAACTTGCTGCGGCTGAGTCTGAGCGAGACCAGTTAATCAAGGATCCATCGCTATAAAAACTGGGTAAACCGCCACGTGCAATACCTGAAATATCAATTTTTTGATAACTGACACCAAGACTCGCTTTGGTTTGATCGGTTAAATCTGCTTCTACCACGCCATAAGCCACTTTGCGTTCTTCACTAAAGCGGTCAATATAAGAGTCACCATCTTGATAGGCCAGTACCGCGCGACCTCGAATACTGCCAGATGCATTTAGTGGAGATGACACATCAATGTCTGTTCGATAGGTATCCCAAGAACCAACATCTGCACTTATAGAGGCTTTGAAGTCTTGTAATGGTTTTTTTCTGACCATATTAATACTTGCACTGGCTGTACCAGCTCCAGTCATTAATCCATTTGCACCACGAACCACTTCAACGCGGTCAAACAGTGCCATATCCTGACTTTGGAAAATGCTTGAATATGAGTTAAGTAGCTTCACACCATCGAGTAAATAACTATCTACTTGTTGACCACGTGCATAAATCGGCGAGTTATCACTACCGATGTTCCCACCCTGATTGATCGTCAAACCCGCAGCTTGATTAACGACATCTGTCAATTGTGTTAGATTTTGATCTTTCATTTGCTGATTAGTAATGACACTAACCAATTGCGGTGTTTCTTTTAAACTCAGTGCCAAGCCTGTGGAAGCCGTGGTTGCTTTTGCCGTATATGAACCAGAACCCTCAGTAGTTAAAGTCTTTTCTTGATTGGCCGTTAAAGAAATGGTTGCCAATTGTGCCGAATCTGTTCCTGTCGTGGGTCGTTCATTTGCTTGATACTGAGTAGTGACTTGAGGTTTTTCTGTATTGGTTTTAGCTTGAATGCTATAGCCACCACTCGCAATTTTCACGGAATTTAACTGATGCGGTTGCAGTAATAAAGCCAATGCTTGATCTACAGAATAAGTTCCTTTAAGTGCTGTACTGTTTATTTTCGACAGGGAAGCGGTGTCATAACTAATGGTTATTCCTGTTTGAATAGCGAGCTGTTTAAGAGCTTGGTCAAGGGATGTAGAAGCAATAGAAATAGGATACACATTGGCAGCATAGATAGCGCTGGTGGTAAAACCAGTTATAACCAAGGGCATACCCCATAATACTGCCCGTATCGCCATTGCCAAGGTACTTTTTGCCTGATAATCCTTCATGCGGTTTCTCGATTAAGAGTGTATTTCTCTATAAGTCGGATGTCGCATAAAAAAAGGTCAAATCTTTATTTATTTTTAATCTTCAAAAGATAAGGACTATAAAAATTTAGCTCAAGTTGATGTGTATAAGCCAATGTTTCTAAGCTTTGCTGTGTATTTTTGAGTGAGAAAACACCAGATACAGGTAGTGCTTTAAGACTCTCATCCAGAAAATAAGTTCCTTTCCTATAACGGTAGAGTTCAGATAAAACTTTTTCTAAGGGCCATTTTTCAACCACTAAAAGTCGTTGAGTCCAATAAGGACGATCATTTTGAAGTACGATTGATTTCGAAATATTATTGTCATCAAAAACAACGCGATGACCTTGCTGAATAATACGGGTTTCTGTCATCCGATCGGCATGTATGGCTACGGCATGTTGATAAACACTCACTCTTGTTTTGTGACTATTTTCCTGACGAACCGTAAACTGTGTCCCTAGAGCTTCAACTTGACCATCTTGTGTTTTCACAATAAAGGGACGATGCCTTTTTTGATCCTTAGCGGTTTGAATATAAACTTCACCTTCTATTAATTTAACCTCACGTTTTTGTGCTGAAAATTGAATATTGACATAACTGTTACTGGATAAAATAAGTTGTGAACCATCTTCTAATAGTACTGATTTAATTTCACCCACTTCAGTGTGATAGTCTGCTTGCCATTTTGCCCACGGAAAACAAGATGCCATGAATCCAAGGAAAAATAGTCCAGAAAGGCTAAATACAATATTTTTTTTGAGTGATGAGTGAAATTTTTGTTCGGAATTCACCAATAGTTCAGGTTGGAAGTTTGCTGGAAGGTTAGATAAGCCGTGCGTCAGTCTTTCGATTTGCTGAATGGCTAAGGCATTTTGTTTGTTTTCTGCTTTCCACTGCTCGAATTGTTGGCGTTGCAATTCAGTAACTTCTCCTGAATGTAACAAGACCAGCCAATCTGTAGCTTCATCTATAACATGTTCAGGAATGGGCTGAGAAGCAGACATAAAAACCCGTGCTAAATTGAATTAATGCTCAGAATTATAAAGATTTATACAGGCGAGAAAAGCCTGTTTCATATCACGTTTTACCGTTGCTTCAGAAATATTTAACTTTTCAGCGATGGCGTAATAGGTCAGACCATCCAATTGTGACAATAAAAAAACTTGAGCTGTACGTTGTGGAAGTTTTTCTAGCATTAAATGAACTTGATATAACGTTTCCCGAATACACACTTCATGCTCAGCAGAGGGATAAAATTCTTCGGGCAAATGAGCAAGTGCTTCTAAATATAAACGTTCAATATGCTGACGACGCCAATGGTCAATCATCACATGTTTTGCTATCCCCATTAACCACGCTTGCGGTTCTTTAATATTGGTAAAACAATAATTACTTTTTAAAGCGCGATAAAAAACTTCCTGACTTAAATCTTCTGATTGATGGTGATGCTGAAGTTTATGCTTAAACCAAGACAATAATGTTGTTTGATGCGTTTGATAAACATGGCTCAGCCAGAGCTGTTTTTGTACATTCAGATTCATAGTTTTGCCTATTGGCTTGGCGACAACAATCCTAAAATTTGTACTGAAAATTAGGAGATAATGATTTACTTGATAATCTTAATAAGAATCATTCTTAAACGCAACAACTAAAAGTTACAAATCGCAACATTTGTGCTGAGCTTTTTTTTTATTTCACTCGTCTTAGTAGTAAATGCCAGTAATGGCTGTACAGCAGTTTCTGCATGTTAGTAGTGAATAGATAAATGAAGCCCATGATTTTTAGACTGAATGATCAGCAGCATTACCGCTTTATGGTGCTGCTGCGTATTTTACTTGCCTCTTTGGGCGGTTTTTGTATTGCTAACTTAACCGTGCCAGTCATTGGACTAATGTTTCCAGAGCAATTGGCGCTTGCTGTATATGCTGGACTGCAACTGAGTTTTGTGGTGTGGCTGGTTTTTATTTTGGCCATATTCAGTATTAAAAATGCGTTTCATGCGTTCTGCCTAACTTTAGGCTGCATTGCGGGTCTAGGTTTATTGGCAGTATTACTCAAGCCGTGGGGAACGCTATGAAGGAAGGCTTCCGCCAGTGTATGGCTTGGCTGCATACATGGACTGGCTTAGTGGTCGGCTGGGTGCTGTTTTTTGTATTTTTAACTGGAACAGCAGGCTATGTGCAGATTGAACTGACACGCTGGATGCAGCCAGAAAGGGCAATGCAGGTTGTAGCCATTCCAGCTGAAGCAGATCAATTGGACAAAGCTTATGCTTATCTGAAACAGCAGCCAGAAGCACAGCAGGCTGAGCGTTGGGGCATTAATTTACTGTCAAATGCGCGGGGCTGGGATGAATTCTCCGTGAACTGGTCGCTGCCTGCGCAGAAAGGTCAGCGCTACGGTGAATACCGCACTCAAGTTTTGGATATAACCACTGGACAGCCGCCAGTACAGCAGCTCAAGCCGCGGGAAACTGCGGGTGGAGATGCGCTATACCGCATGCATTATGCTTTGCATTATCTGCCTTATGACTGGGCCATCCGCATCGTCGGGATCTGCACCATGTTCATGTTCGTGGCGATTATTTCAGGTGTCATCACCCATAAAAAGATTTTTAAAGACTTTTTCACTTTCCGTCCCGCCAAAGGCCAGCGTTCATGGCTAGATGCGCATAATGTCATCAGCGTGATCGCTTTGCCGTTTTATTTGATGATCACTTATAGCGGGCTGATTTTCTTTGCCAATGTCTATATGCCATTTGGTGTGCCGATGGTCTATGGTTTTGGCGAGAACAATTCAGAGCGCTACTATGCAGAACTGTATCCTGGCTCACGCTTTGGTGCAGAGACCTCTATCGCTTCGCAGTCGATGGGGCAGAACGCACAGCATTTTGTGCCAATCCAACCTGTATTGCAGCAGGCGCAGCGAGAATGGGGAGCACACCGCATTGGCAGCGTGAATTTCTATCCCGCCAAAGCAGAGTTCTATCAAATCAGCCATGACAGCATTGCTAGACAACGCACCTCGCTAAATTTTGATTTATCCAATGGGAAAAAAATTGCTGACAATCCATCCAATCAGGACAAAGCACCAATGCAATTTGCTACGACTGTATTGGGATTACATGAAGGCTCTTTTGCCTCACCGCTAATTCGGATTCTGTATGTCATCACAGGACTGTTGGGTACAGCGATGATTGCGACAGGTTTAGTACTGTGGACAGTAAAGCGTAGGCCAAAACAGCTAAAAGCCGAACGCATGAGCTTTGGTCATGCACTGGTGGAGCGATTGAACATTGCCATGATTGCGGGGCTACCTTTAGCAATTGCCGTATATTTTTGGGCCAATCGTTTAATTCCATCACATCTGGCTGATCGGGCCGCTTGGGAAATCCACAGTTTATACATCACCTTGGCGCTAAGTTTTCTTTATGCACTGTGCAGGCCGATAGCACGCGCTTGGCTGGAAATTCTGAGCGCCGCCTCCCTTGCTTATTTGTTATTGCCGCTACTGAATGCGCTAACGACGGAACGACATTTGGGGGCTTCGCTTGCACATCATGACTATGTGTTGGCCAGTATTGACCTTGGTTTTGTGTTTTTAGGCAGTGTTCTGGCTTGGGCTGCCTATAAAGTTTGGCTAAAGCGTGAAGCAATTTTAAAAAAGCCCGTAGCCAAAGCCAAGCGCCTACCAAAACAAGCTCAGGTTACAGCTGTTCAAGCCAGTGAGAAGCTGCCATGAGCCTTGATGCAGTCAATATTTTAACCGCCTGCGCGCTCTGCTATTTGGGCATGTTCGCATTGAACCTTTCTATGGAGCGCAATGCCAAATTAGTCCTGAACCGTGTGCTTTCTTGCAGACTGGCCAAGCTCAGCTATGGTTTAGGTTGGTGCAGTTTACTACTTGCATTATGCGCTGGCATTTTGGCATGGGGCTGGGCAGTCGGCATTACGGCATCCTTTGGGATTGCTACTGCGGTCGCAGGCTGCATCGTTTTTATTCAGTCTTACCGACCTTGGCTGAATTTACATTTTTCTGTAGTCCTGCTGTGCTTGGCGCTTGGGCTGCAATTTTTTCGAATATATGGGTAAGCGTTGTTCATGAGTGATCCAACTGAAAATTTAAACCACCAAAAAAAGCCTCTTGCCCCTAAATTTAAATATTTAACTGGAGTAATTCTTATTCTGGTTTTAGGCGCAGGCTATGGGTATTGGGCAGCCGCATCTTCTAAGCCTACAGAGGAGTTTAGCCAATGGAGTAAGCCTGTTCCCGTGCGGGTCGTTGCGGTTGAGCGCCGTGATTTAAGCGTTGAACTGAAAGCCATTGGCACGGTTATTCCTGCGCATACGGTCAATGTTCAGAGTCAGGTTTCGGGCACGTTGCAACGTATCTATTTTCAGGAAGGTCATTTGGTTAGCAAAGGCCAATTGCTAGCGCAAATTGATCCTGCGCCTTTTCAGGTGGAACTGGCTCAGGCGCAAGGCACTCAGCAGCAAAACTTGGCGCAGCTGCGCAATGCCGAAACTGAGCTAGCACGCTATCAATTGCTGTTTAAGCAGGACTCGATTGCCAAACAACAGGTGGAGCAGCAGCAGGCTTTGGTGAGTCAACTGAAAGGACAAATTCAGGCCAATCAGGCACAAGTGGATGCCGCGAAACTGCAATTGTCTTATACCAAAATTTATTCTCCCATTGCAGGACGGGTTGGATTCAAGCAAAAAGATGCTGGTAATTTAATTCAAGCCAATGAAGAAGCTGGCTTAGTCACCGTGACGCAGGTTCATCCGATTTATGTGCAGTTTGCAGTGGCGGAAAACTATTTAGACACCTTGCGCACAGCAGCTGGCAAAGGGCAAAAAGTGCAAGTCAGCGCATGGGACAAAGCCGAACAAAAGCTATTGGCTTTAGGACAAGTACAGGCTTTGGATAACCAGATTGACCTCAATACCGGCACATTAAAATTAAAAGCGGTATTTGATAACCGCGATGATGCGCTGTTTCCAAATCAGTTTGTCAATATCCGCTTGAATGCCCAAACCATTCAGGATGCGGTCAGTATTCCGAATGATGCTATTCAGCATGGTGCAAAAGGCACTTATGTTTATGTGATTAATACTCAAAATAAAGCTGAAATACGCATGCTGAAGTTGGGCGTGACTTCGCAGGGCCAAACCGAAATTTTAGCTGGGCTAAATGGAACAGAACGTGTGGTCTTAGAGGGGATAGATCGGCTATCGGATGGGCAGGAGGTACAAATTGTACAGAACAGTCCGCAAGCGGTTGTTTCAATTCCACCGACTGCTGGATAAAGCATGAATATTTCACGGTTCTTTATTCTGCGCCCCGTCGCCACAGTGCTACTGATGTTGGCATTACTGTTCAGTGGGCTGCTGGTGTGGCGTCTTCTGCCAGTTTCTGCCTTGCCACAGGTGGATTATCCGATTATTCAAATTTATACTTTTCAGCCGGGCGCTAATCCAGATACGGTACAGCGCACGGTGACGGTGCCGTTAGAACGGGAAATGGGCAAAATTGCAGGCTTGAAGCAAATGTCTTCGAGCAGTTCAGTCGGGGCATCGGTCATCACGCTGCAATTTGAATTAAGCGCAGAACTGGGCGTGGTAGAGCAGGAAGTGCAGTCAGCACTTAGCACAGCCAGCAGCAAACTGCCTAGTGATTTGCCTGCACCACCAATTTATCGCAAAGTTAATCCAGCCGATGTTCCAGTCATTACGCTGGCGGTCAGCTCTAAGACTTTACCACTCACCACAGTCTATGACATGGTGGATACACGGGTTGCGCAGAAACTGTCACAGCTTTCAGGGGTTGGTATGGTCAGCCTTGCTGGTGGGCAGCGTCCAGCCATACGGGTGCAGATGAATCCTACTGCTTTGGCGGCTTATAAAATGAGCGCAGAGGATGTCCGTGCAGCAATTAATGCGGCCAACACCAATCAGCCCAAAGGCAGTTTTGATGGGCCTTACCGCACCACCATGCTAGATGCCAACGACCAAATCCGCTCTATTACGGATTATGAAAATCTGATTTTACGCTGGAACAGCGGAGCACCGATCCGCCTAAAAGATGTCGCGAAAGTGATTGAAGGCAGTGAAGACCGATACATGGCGGCATGGGCAGACAGCCAGTCTGCCATTCTGGTTAATGTGCAGCGCCAGCCGAATGCCAATGTTATTCAGGTGGCGGATCAGATTAAGCAGGTTTTGCCAGAACTACAGCGTAATCTGCCTGAAAATGTGCAAATTAGGGTACTAACAGACCGTACTGAAAGCATCCGCAGCGCCATTCAGGATGTACAGAAAGAGCTGGTATTTGCAGTTTGCCTTGTGGTGATGGTGACATTCCTGTTTTTAAGAAATCTGTCTGCCACTATTATTCCGAGCATTGCAGTGCCACTGTCAATCATCGGCACTTTTGTGCTGATGCATTTTCTTGGCTTTTCGGTCAATAACTTGACGTTGATGGCTTTAACCATTGCCACAGGATTTGTGGTGGATGATGCCATTGTGATGTTAGAAAATATTGCACGGCACCGCGAATCGGGGGAAAGCCTGCTACAGGCTGCGCTCAAAGGGTCGAGGGAAATTGGATTTACCTTAATTTCTTTAACCATTTCGCTGATTGCCGTGCTGATTCCTTTGCTGTTTATGGGCGATGTCGTTGGTCGGCTGTTCCATGAATTTGCTGTGACTTTGGCCGCGGCAATTGGCTTATCTCTCGTGGTGTCTTTAACTTTGACCCCAATGATGTGCGCTTATTTGCTCAAAGATACAAAACATGCGCCACGCCGTAGCCGCTGGAGTTTGGATCGGATTATTCAGCGCTATGGCAAGGCGCTGCAATGGGTATTTCGGCATCAGGTGCTGATGCTTGCGGTGATGCTTGGCACCGTATTTTTGGCTGGCGCATTGTACTGGATTATTCCTAAAGGCTTTTTCCCCATACAGGACAGTGGAGTCATCCAAGTGGTGACCGAAGCACCAGATGATATTTCCTTTACGGCGATGGGTGAACGGCAGCAGGCACTGGCCAGCCAGATTTTAAAAGACCCTGCGGTTGAGAGCTTATCTTCATTTATCGGCATTGATGCCAATAATCCAAAACTCAGCAATGGGCGCATTCTGATTAACCTGAAAGCGCATGCCGAGCGCGACAGTGCAGATCAGGTCATGGCACGCCTGAAACAGCAGTTCAGCCATGTGCAGGGAATTAAAGGCTGGATGCAGCCAGTGCAGGAGCTCAGCATTGAGGACAAAATCAGTCGGACTCAATACCAGCTAAGTGTGACCGCAGCCAAAGTGGCAGATTTGCAGCAGTTTAGTCCTGTCTTTGTCGAAGCTCTACGGCAGCAGCCGGAGTTCTTGGACGTTGCTAGTGAAGACGGCGGTCAAGGTCTGCAAGTATTTATTGATGTCAACCGCGATGCGGCTGCGCGTTTAGGCTTGAGTATTGAAGATATCAGCCGCGCCTTGCAAAATTTGTTTGCACAACGCCAAATTGCCACTTTATATACGCAGGCGAATCAATACCGCATTGTGCTGGAACTTGACCCCAGCTTGACGCAAGGCATTGATGCGCTGAATCAAACCTATATTCAAAATGCTAGCGGTGAGCCAGTGCTGCTCAGTTCCGTGGCTGTGGTTGTGCAAAAGCGCACTCCGGTTCTTTTGCAACAGCAGGCACAGTTCCCCGCCCATAGCGTGTCTTTCAATTTGGCACCGGGAATTTCCCTTGGTGAAGGCATTCAGGCCGTTCACCGTGTTGAAGCTGCCCTGAATTTGCCAGCAGAGGTCAACGTGCAGTTACAAGGCGCAGCAGCGGCCTTTGAAAATTCATTGCAGCATACTTTTTGGCTGGTACTGGCAGCCATTGTGACCATGTATCTGGTGCTGGGCATGCTGTATGAAAGCTTTATTCACCCGATTACCATTCTTTCGACCTTGCCTTCAGCGGCCATTGGTGCGCTGCTGGCGCTGTTTATAGTTGGCCGTCCACTGGATATGATTGCTTTAATTGGCATCATTCTGTTAATTGGTTTGGTCAAAAAAAACGGCATTATGATGGTGGATTTTGCCTTATCAGCACAGCGTAATGACGGTCTCTCAGCGCAGCAGGCGATTTATCAAGCTGCCTTAATGCGCTTCAGGCCAATCTTGATGACCACGCTGGCAGCTCTCGTTGGAGCCATTCCACTGATGCTGGCTTCAGGTTCTGGTGCTGAACTGCGCCAGCCTTTGGGCATTGTGATGGTGGGCGGCTTGATTTTAAGCCAGCTGCTGACGCTATTCACCACACCCGTAGTTTATCTGTTCTTTGACCGCTTGCAGCAAGCCCAGTCGGCAGTGCCAGCCATGAATGAAATGGGAGATGCACCTTGAATCTGCTCTCCGCTTTTATTCACCGTCCAGTGGCCAGTGTTTTGCTGGCAATCGCGATTGTGCTGCTGGGTATATTGGCCTATTTCCGCTTGCCAGTCGCCGCCTTGCCGCAGGCGGATATTCCAACTATTGTGGTTCGGGCCAGCTTGCCAGGGGCCAGTCCTGAAAGTATGTCGGCTACGGTTGCCGCACCGCTGGAACGTGCCATGATGGGCGTTTCTGGGGTAAAAGGCATTAATTCATCTAGCAACCAAAATGCCACACAGGTGGTTTTACATTTCGACCTAGATACTGACATCAACGAAGCAGCGCGAGAGGTGCAAGCAGCCATTAATGCAGCCATGTCGCAGCTTCCTTCCGGCATGCCCAGTCCACCTGAATATTTTAAGATTAATCCGAGCCAAAGCCCGATTTTTTATTTGGCATTCAGTTCAAAGCATCTATCGGCTGGCAAGCTGTATGAAATTGCCAGCAATCAGTTACAGCCGAATCTGGCGCAAATCAGCGGTGTTGGTGATGTCAGCATTGATGGAGCATCCATGCCAGCGGTGCGGATTGTCTTAAATCCAAATGCGCTGATTTCGCAAGGCGTATCACTGGAGCAAGTGCGTGAAGTAATTGTCAAAAGCAATGTGGAGCAGGCTTTGGGTGTGGTGGAAACTCAGCAACTGCGCTGGCAGGTTGCGCTCTCGGCCAATTTGAAAAATGCGGCGGATTTTGCCAATTTGGTCATTCATCAGCATGGCCAGACTGCCGTTCGCCTTAAAGATGTGGCCGAAATTCAGGATGCAGTAGAGAACCGTTATGTCAGCGGTTTTCATAACGGCGAACCTGCGGTAATCATTAAAATCAGCCGGCAGCCGAATGCTAATACCGTGGCTGTAATTGAAAAAATTAAACAGAAACTGCCGCAGCTGCGTTCACAGATTCCCGCTGATGCACAGCTCAGCATTGTGATGGATGGTTCCGAAATGATCCGCGCTGGACTGAATGAAGCGCGTGATACTTTACTGTTTTCGATGCTACTGGTGATTATTGTGGTGGCGTTGATGCTGGGGCGCCTGCAAAGTGCTCTGGTTCCAAGCATTACGATGCTGGTTACCCTGATTGGCGCGTGCAGTTTGATTTATTTGGCGGGTTTTTCACTGAATAATCTCTCCATCATGGCAGTGATTGTCGCGATTGGCTTGGTGGTGGATGATGCGATTGTGGTGCTGGAAAATATTGAGCGCCATATTGAACAGGGAGAGCCGCCTGTGCAGGCTGCCCTTAAGGGCATTCAGGAAGTCGGCATGACCTTGATTGCCATGAATCTAGCCTTGGCGGTGATTTTTATCTCCGTACTGTTTATGGGCGGTGTGATTGAACGGCTGTTTAGGGAGTTTTCTTTAACGCTGGTGTTTATTGTGCTTTTATCGGTTTTCATCTCGCTGGCACTGATACCAAGTTTGTCGGCACGCTGCCTGAAACCGCTTGAAAGCGCTAAGAATAATGCGTTATATCGAATCAGCCAAGGCTGTATGCAGAAACTCAGCCAAGGCTATTTGCATTCCTTAAAATGGATGATCGGGCATAGCTATGTGGTAATTTTACTGTGGGGCAGCGCCATTGCAGCTTCGGCTTATTTATATCAGGCACTGCCGAAACGGGTACTGCCCGAACAGGACACTGGGCGCGTTGCAGCGTTTATCCGCGGCGATGACGGATTTTCTTTCCAGATTATGCAGCCGAAAATTGCGGCGTTCAGCCAAAGCCTGTTAAGCGATCCGGCAGTCAAAAATGTGATCGGCACATCAGGCGGTGCAGACGGAACCACCAATTCTTTTTTAATGGTGAACCTCAAGCCCAAGGCCGAGCGTGAGGGTAAAGCTTCACATGAAATTGTCGAGCGGATGAAGCAAAATGCGCCGTGGCAGGCTGGTGCGGTTTTTTCAGCATGGGTCGAGCAGGAGCTTGAACTGGATGATCCTTTTTCCAGCGGCAGCGGGCAAGATCATATGCTGCTGCTCCAGTCGGATAATATTGCGCTGCTGCGTGAATGGGCGCCAAAAGTTACCCAAGCGATGCAAAAGCTGCCGCAGCTGGAAGAAGTGGAAACTAAGGGCGATGAAGGTGCACAGCATGTCACGCTAGATATTGACCGTGAAGCAGCGCGGCGTTTGGGCGTGGATATTGAAAGCATTTCCAGCGTGTTGAACAACTCATTTTCGCAGCGCCAGATTTCCACGATTTATGATCAAAGCAATCAATTTCATGTGGTGATGGAAGTTGATCAGCAGTTTACCCAGCAGCCAGAGTCGCTGATCAATGTGAAAGTTCCCAATCAGCAAGGCGAATATGTGCCGCTCAGCAACTTCGCTACATGGTCTTATGGCATTAGCAATGATCGGGTTTACCGACGTAATCAGTATGCTGCAATGGGCATTGGCTATGTGCTAAAGCAAGGCTACAGCGCTGAACAGGCAGATGCAGCCATTCACAGCCTTTTGCCAGAAATTATGCTGCCGAATGAGATTTTTATGACCGCAGACAAAGATGTAGAGGCAGAAAGCCTACAGGCAGGATTAAGTACGCCATTGCTGATTTTAGCAGTGATTGGCCTGATTTATATCCTGCTGGGGGTGACGTATGAAAGCGTGATTCATCCCTTAACGATTTTATCCACGATTCCAGCGGTCGCCTTAGGTGCATTGCTGACGCTGTGGTTGTTTAATTTTCAATTCACCTTAATTGCACTGTTGGGTATGTTTCTGCTGATTGGCATTGTGGTAAAAAATGCCATTCTGCTGATTGATTTTACCCTACAGGAACGCCGTGCAGGAAAATCTGCCCGTGACGCGGTGCTGTCGGCAGCGGCATTGCGCTTCCGCCCGATTTTAATGACCAATACAGCAGCTTTGCTTGGCGCTATTCCTTTGGCATTCAGCTGGGGCGAAGGTGCGGAACTGCGTCAGCCTTTAGGCGTGGTCATTGCTGGCGGCCTAGCGCTGGGGCAGCTTCTGACGCTGTATACCACGCCTATTATGTATTTGTTGTTGGAAAAAACAGCGCAGCAATTGCAGCGATTAAGTATAAAAAATGCCTTGAGCTTAGGAAAATAGGAACAATGTGGATGCAGAGTTTGTTCTATAAAAATGCGGTTTGCCTCAGTGGCTTAATGATATTGACCGCATGTGCTTCGACCGCTGTGCTGCAGCCACCAGAATATCAGGTGCCTAAAGTTCAGATAGATGAACAGTATAAATATGCCAGCTTAAACTGGACAGCAACCGACGTGCTACAGCCAATTGAGGCGGATTGGTGGCAGATTTATCATGACCCGATGCTCAGCCAACTGATACAGCAGTTGAATCAGGAAAATTTAAGCCTGCGACAGGCGGAAGCCCGTTTCCGTTATGCCAATGCATTGCTGGAACAGCAGCGGGCTGTCCGCCAGCCGAGTTTGGCATTGAATGCCTCTGCAAACCGCAGTGGCGGAAAAAATGCAGCTTCAAGTGGTCAATTCAGCAGCGAAATTCAGGCCAGCTGGATACCTGATGTATGGGGGCGGGTTGCAAAGGCGATAGAAGGACAGCAGGCCAGTCTTGAAGCTGCTGGCGCAGAATTGCAGGCGGTCAAATTAAGCCAGCAGCTGCTGGCCACAGAAGCCTATTGGAATATTCGTGTATTGGATGCACAAATGAATATTCTTCAGCAAACAGAGCAAAGTTATATCCGTTCAGTGCAGATTTTAAAGAATCAATATGCTGCGGGGATGATTGCGCGTGCAGATGTGATACAGGCCGAAACCCAGCTCAAACAGGTGCAGATACAGCAGCTTGAAAAGCAAAGAGAACGTCATTTACAAGAAAATATTTTGGCTATTTTACAAGGTCTGGGCGTTGCTCAATTTCAATTGGTGCCACAAAAAATAGTATTTCAAGTACCGAAGTTACCGACACAATTGCCTAGTCGTTTATTAATACAGCGACCTGATGTTATACGTGCTGAACGTGATCTAGCTGCGACCCATGCGCAGCTAGGATTAGCGCAAACAGCATGGTTGCCTGATGTCAGCATTGGCTTGAACAGCACTGTGAACAACCAGATTTTCAGTCAGTTGTTCCAGTCTCCGCAGTATTTATGGTCGGCTGGCCTAAAAGCCGCTGCTGTGTTATGGGATGGTGGCAAAAGAAAAGCTGACATCGCTGCCGCGCAAGCCAATTATGATGAAAAATCTATAGCCTATAAACAAGCTGTGTTGACAGGCTGGAAAGAAGTAGAAGATGCGCTGCTGCAGTCTGCCAGTTTCAGACAGCAGCAGGCAGAGCAGGCTAAATTATCTGCGCTGGCTGTGGGAAATGAGCGAGTCGTTACACGGCGCTATAATGCAGGTTTAGTGAGCTATCTGGAAGTGGTGAGTGCCCAAAATTTAAGACTGCAAGCTGAACAAGCAGCTTTAGAACTCAAGCAATTGCAGCTTAAAAATACAGCACAATTGATTGCAGCATTGGGTGGAAATTATGCTTTGTCTTAATACTATTTTAAATAAATAGAGTCCGTTGCCAGTTCAGTCATATAGTGCATTTTAGTTAATCTTACGGCACAAATAATGTCTGTTAGTTAAAGAATTTAGACATAAATTCTTTAACTTTTTTCTTCATGAAAATGTTTTTGATTTATGCAAGTTATCTAATGGCTAGATTCTGCGAAACATGGTTTGTATCCTTTAAATAAATTGCATCATATACAGCTCAAGTCGCAAGTATCTGTGAGATGTCAATCGACCTATTTATAGTAAAATTTTAATGCTTAAACCAAGCAAAGCAGAACCGATGATGACTCTTAGCACACTTTGATTAAACTTAAATAATGCTGCTACAGCTAAAATAGCAATAATGGCAGAGGTATAATCAAAATTCCCCTCAAAACCTTGTGGCCAAAGCACGTGGTAACATAAAAAGAGGGCCAAATTTAAAATGACTCCCACCACGGCAGCGGTAATGGCGGTTAAAGGGGCGGTGAATTTAATTTGATTGTGTGTGGACTCTATAACAGGTGCTCCTGCTAAGATAAAGAAAAATGAAAAAATAAAAGTGAACCACGTGACGATAATTGCACCCAATGCACCTGCAACAAATTGATGTTCAGCCCCAAGCAGTGAATGATTATAAGCAGCCAAGAAACCGACAAAAGCCACCACCATGATCAATGGACCGGGAGTACTTTCACCTAGGGCTAAGCCATCAATCATTTGAGTTGGGGTGAGCCAATGATAAAAACCAACCGCGCCCTGATAAACGTAAGGTAAAACAGCATAAGCACCACCGAATGTCAGGAGTGCAGCTTTCGTAAAAAACCACGCCAGTTGAGTATAAGAATGACTCCATCCCAAAACTGCTGTTAAAGAAGCAAGTGGAATTGCCCATAAAAGTGCTGAAATTACCGCTATTTTGATCAGATGAGACCATTTAAAAATAGCATGTTCAGGTGTAGGGGTATCATCATCAATAATGGCACGTCCATAAGATTTTTGACTGGACTGATGTGCATTAAGCATAAATAAATCAGGATGCTTTTTACCGACCAGATAACCCGATATTGCTGCACATAAAACAATGAAAGGAAAAGGGATATTAAAAATAAATATTGCCAGAAAAGCTGCAACCGCAATTGCCCATAGAAATTTATTCTTTAATGATCGACTACCAATACGATACGTGGCATGGAATACAATGGCGGCAACAGCGGGTTTAATCCCGTAAAACAGACCTGCAATGATGGGAACATTGCCATATTTCACATAGACCCAAGACAGTCCAATCAGGATAAAAAGCGAAGGTAGAACAAAGAAAACCCCTGCAATGATGCCACCTTTGGTTTTATGCATTAACCAGCCAATATAAGTGGCAAGTTGTTGAGCTTCGGGGCCGGGTAAGAGCATGCAATAATTCAAGGCATGCATAAAACGCTGTTCTGAAATCCATTTTTTTTCTTCAACCAACTCTTGGTGCATAACCGCGATTTGCCCAGCAGGGCCGCCAAAGCTAATAAATCCAAGTTTTAACCAAAATTTGAATGCTTGCCAAAAGTTGATAGATTCAATTTCTGTTTGATCTTCTAAAGATGACTTATTATTCATGTTAAATTCCTTTGAAAGTCTGCATATAAGCCATCAAAAATATGGTTTGAAAGATGGAGTAATTGATCATCATTTGTGATTGTGCTTCTAAGCCCTTGTAAAATCTTTTCAATGCCTAAGGCTTCGGCAGGCTCATTGCCTCCAACATCTAAAAAATGCACAATTTCAGCGATTTTATTTAACGCAGGATTTTGTAATTCAAAGCTATGTATTAAGACTTCAAAGCTGACTAGATTATTCACATGCGTAAATTGGGCATGATCAAAATCAAAACCTAAGGCATTTTTGGGGCAATCATTGGGATGCTCTAACCAAATAAATTTTGCCTGAGGGTCTACAAATTTCTGAATGATCCATGCCGATGCCAAGCGGTCAACCCAAGGACGCTTTCTGGTTGCCCAGATTTTATTTTGAAAATCTTGCTTAAATAAGACTTTTAATTGCTGTTCAAAATTATTGGGTTCATCGTATTCACCTAACCGAGCAATGGCATGTTCTAATCGAGTGAGTTCATTCAGTACTTTGCTTTGATGGGTATTGGGGAAAAAATCTATTTCTATCAGTGAATTGAAATTTTTTCTTAATTTTCTAATCTGTTTAAGATGTTCTTTTTTCTTATTTTCCTCAAGCGTATTTTGTATTTGTGAAATCTCGGTTCTCAGTTCTTCATATTCTGCAGTCCTGTCAAAAAGTTGAGCAAGGTCTAAATTTTCAGGCGCTTCGGTCTGAAAGATATAGGCATGCCCATGTTCATTAAGATGATCATGAACAACCGATTGGAATTTTTCAGAATGTATTGCTGGTAATAGGTAGACACCATCTCTTAAAGTTGCTGCACCATTTGACTTTAATGAACGCCAAATTCGCATTCTTGCGGTTGTGCTTTGACTGGGAAGTGATGAAATAAGCAATGCTAATTTCATGTTATAAACTCAACAAATTTTGTTTAATTTATAACAATTTTTTAAGATTGAAAATGGTTTTTCTTGAATAAGAATATGTGTAAAAGTCATAAAAAATTTCTAGATAATTTTTTTTAAATACCTTTTTAAACTCATGTACATCGTAGAGATGAAATAATATCGAGCAATCGGATGATATTTATTCCATTAAAATGCTTTGAATGTGCACTTATATAGAACAGACTTACATAAAAAACCTATTAATTTCTTATAAAGCATTGTTTTTTATGTCTAAGAAATTTTAAGACCACTCTAATGATAAAATTATAGACTTATCAATTTTATGATTCGCATATCATGCAGAATAAAGTGAGTAAGCCGGCAGTACCAGCATTGACACTGGCTGCATTAGGAGTGGTTTTCGGTGACATCGGAACGAGTCCTTTATATGCATTAAAAGAGAGCTTTCATGCAACGCGTGGATTACCTATTAATGAAATTAATGTTCTAGGCATTCTGTCTTTGATTTTTTGGACTATCACGTTAATTGTTTCAATTAAATATGTATTGGTCATCATGAGAGCTGACAACAATGGTGAAGGGGGAATTATGGCTTTATTGGCGTTAAATCTTCGCCAAAAAGGTCTCTCTCCTCGAAAGAAATTTATAATAATTATTTTAGGCTTTGTGGGAGCTTCTTTATTTTTTGGGGATGGCATTATTACCCCTGCAATTTCTGTACTTTCAGCAGTAGAAGGTCTTTCCATTGCAACACCAGCTTTTGATCGGTTTATCATTCCGATCAGTATCGGAATTTTAGTCGCGCTCTTTGCTGTTCAAAGACATGGTTCTGCAGTCATGGGGAAATTTTTTGGTCCTATAACTTTAATATGGTTTCTCTCCATTGGCGCTATAGGTATCAGCAGTATTATTCAAAGTCCATTTGTGCTCGCATTACTTAGTCCGCATTGGGCTTTTTTGTTTGTGGTGAATAATCCTTTTATTTCATTTTTTGTGATGGGAGCAGTCGTTCTAACAGTTACAGGTGGAGAGGCTTTGTATGCTGATATGGGGCATTTTGGAATTTTTCCTATTCGATTAGGCTGGTTTTTAATCGTTCTGCCATGTTTAATCCTAAATTATGCGGGTCAAGGCGCATTATTGTTACGAGATCCAAGCGCAATCGCCAACCCATTTTACTTACTTTTACCCTCAGCTCTTCTCTATCCAATGATTATTCTTGCAACAGCAGCCGCAGTAATCGCGTCTCAAGCTTTAATCAGCGGTGTATTTTCTATGGCGAAACAAGCCATTCAATTGGGATATTTACCTCGCCTCACAATTTTACATACCTCTGATTCAGAAATTGGGCAGATTTATATACCGTTACTGAATTGGCTATTATTTATTTCTATTACAATCTTAGTCTTAATATTTGAGAATAGTAGCAGTCTAGCAGGCGCATACGGCTTAGCCGTGACAGTAACGATGTTCTGTGACACGTTATTAGTTGCTTTTCTTGCTTACAGTTATTGGAAATGGCAAACATGGAAAGTATTACTTTTCATTATTCCTTTTGTCTTTATTGACCTTATTTTACTGAGTTCTAATTTGCTCAAGGTCTTTATTGGTGGCTGGGTGCCTGTATTTATTGCGATTATCGTTTTTACCTTAATGATGACTTGGAAAAAAGGCAAAGAAATTCTGCAAGAAAAATTGCAGAAAGATACGCTTGCTCTTAGTACTTTTATTCAGTACATGGGTGATACAAATCAACGTATTAGTGGAAATGCTGTCTTTTTAACGGGAACACCACAAGTCGTACCTCATGCTCTGCTACATAATTTGAAACACAATAAGGTTCTTCATGAACGTAACTTATTGGTCACTATAAATATTATGGAAATTCCTTATGTCGATTCGGAAAATAGGATTGAGACAGAAGTACTGGATAAAGGCTTTTATAGAATACGTTTAAATTATGGTTTTAAAGAAGAACCTGATGTACCTAAAGCACTAGAAAAAGCCTTCGATACATTAGGAATTGAATATAATTTAATGGATATAAGTTTCTTTGTGTCTAGAGAAAGGCTGATTCCAATCATGTCAAATAAGATGTCCAATTGGCGTGAGAAGCTATTTGTGACTATGCAAAAAAATACCAGCCCTGTGAGTGATTTTTATAAAATTCCTTCAAACAGAGTAGTCGAATTAGGCAGCCAAATTGAAATTTAAAAAAAATTAATCTTAAAAAACACCTTCTATGAAGGTGTTTTTTTATGTCATAGAAAAATTCTGATACGAGAGTTACTGTTAGAAAGCATTTAAATGTCTGTATTCTCAACCATAAAAAGCCCCACACTTGGTATAGCTTAAATTCTGTAAGTTTTAAAAAAGATATTCGTTCTTTTTTGAATGTAATTATTTTTAGGGGAGATTACCTTAGCATCTTTCATTAAAGTGTTATCTAAATTAAGCATATCTGTTTTAAAAATAAGACTCTATCTACTTATAGAGTCATACCGTACTGTTTAGCCATTAATTATAAAAACGTAAACAGCTAAATGGAGTCAGCTATGTTTTTAAAAATGGTTAAATGCACAACAGCATTATCTATTGGATTATTTTTATCTGGGCAGGTTCTAGCATTGGAACCCGGCGCAGCGCCTCAAGCACCAGCTGGAAATACCATGGGTATACCACTCAGCGCACCATTACCACCTGGGCTTTACTATACCAGTTCAACTAAATTTTTAACTGGCTCATTGAAGGATGATAACGGTGATAATTTAGGTTTGGATTTAAATGCACCGGCTTCAACCTCTATTTTTATTTATACCCCCGGTTTTCAGGTTTTAGGGGGAGATTACCGTGCATGGCTTGCGGTGCCATTTATTCTAGCAGAAGAGACTATTAGTAATCCAATGCTTGGGGAAACAGGTACGCATTCACGAACTGCTCTGGCAAATATTGATGTGCATTTCGCGGATATTGCTTGGACTTTAAGCCCAGGACAATTTATTAGCTCAGGTCTAGGTGTTATTACTACAACAGGTTTTTGGAAGCAAGGTGGTACCAATACAAGTGGTGAATACTGGTCAATCAATCCACGTGTTGGTTATAGCTTAATGAATCAGGATTGGAACATTGCATTAGAAAGTCATTATTTTTATAACTTTGAAAATGATAAAAATAAATATGATTCAGGGGATGAATTTTTCTTTGATGCAACAATTCTGAAGAAATTTGATTTTATTGAGGGTTTGCAAGTTGGGCCGATTGGTTATATCCGAGAGCAAGTGACTGACGATAAAAATAATGGCACAGCTTATTACGGTACAACCAATGCTAAAGCACGTCAGATGGGCTTAGGTGTACAGGTTCTAAAGGACTTTGGTCGTGGTCTATTTGTTGGACTAAGTTGGTCTAAAGATTTGGAAACCAAAAATGCAGTCAGCAACGATGGACGCTTTGCATTAAACGTTTCTGTGCCAATGTTTATGAAACATAAACCTAAGCCTGCAAACCTACCAAGTAAGTTTTAATTAAAACCTTATCATTTAGAAAAAGGGTCATCTATGGATGGCTCTTCTTCATATTTAAATCAGGATAGGAAAATATGTCATTACTTCAAAATCATGTCATTTTAGTCACGGGTGCAGGTTCAGGTTTGGGTTTAGGCATCGCAAAATACTGCCAAGAACAAGGTGCACAAGTCATTTTTACTGACATTTCACAAGATAAAATTGATCAATTAAAGAAAGTAGTTTCAGCTGATACATTAATTTTACAATGTGATGTGACTCAAATTCCCGATTTAGAAGCTTGTCGTGATGCCATTCTTAACAAATATGGCCGTCTTGATGCATTAATTGGTGCTCAGGGTATTTTTGATGGCAATATTCCACTCAAGCAAATGACAAGCCATCACCTTGATGCTTTATTTAATGAAATCTTTAATGTAAATGTAAAAGGATATCTGCTTTCAGCGCATATTTTTCATGATTTACTTAAAGCGAGTAAGGGATCTATTGTACTGACCACGTCAACGGCAGCGTATGCTGCAGATGGTGGAGGTGCCGTCTACACCGCTAGCAAAGGTGCTATCCGTAGTTTAGTGAATCAACTTGCTTTTGAATTTGCACCGAATATTCGCGTCAATGCCGTTGCACCAGCTGCTATTGGTAACAGTGAACTTAAAGGTCCAAAAAGTCTTGAACTGGATAATCAAAAACAATCTGATATTCCAAAGGATGCTTTTCTCCAGTTATTCCAATCTATTAGTTTGTTGCAAGAACTGCCACATGCCCGTGATTATGGTGCGATATATGCATTTTTGGCATCCAAACAGAATATTGTCATGACTGGGCAAACCATTGTTGCCGATCAAGGCTTACTCAATCGTACCTTATTAACCCAGCCTTAGCTCCACATCTCAGGGAGATGATCCATATTTTCATCTCCTTCATAGCCACTTTATTTAAAGAAGAACTGCTACCTATGTGGAATTTCATTTAAAGCCAACAATACTTTAAGCGAAAAAATGCTATTCAAATAAGATAAAAATGAAGATAAAGTCATGAATACAATGGAAATTAAGAAAGAGTATACTACGCGCTGGATTTTACTCCTCGCGATTTTGACTGCAATAGCACCATTATCAACAGATATGTATTTACCCGCACTGCCTGAAATGGCAAAAGACTTTGGTGTAAATACACTGATGATGGCCAATTCCTTACCCGCCTACTTTTTAGGGATTGCAGTGGGGCAGCTCATCTACGGACCGATCAGTGATCGTATTGGTCGTAAAAAACCACTGGTTTTTGGCTTGAGCCTACATATTGTTGCCAGTATTTTATGTATTTATGTTGATAATGTTTGGTCACTGTTTTTTGTCCGTGTTTTACAGGCTTTAGGTAGCTGTGTAGGATTGGTTTTGGCACGAGCAGCTATTCGTGATGTCATGGATACGAATTCAGCAGCAAAAGCGTTTGCCAGCATGATGATTGTAATGGGGATAGCGCCAATTCTTGCACCTACATTTGGTGCATGGTTGTTGATTTTCTTTAGCTGGCAATCTATTTTTATTGCGCTCTTTGCTTTAGGTATAGTGAGCCTGATTTGGGTATTATTTGGATTTAAAGAAACCTTAGCAGAACATAGACGTTTACAACTTTCGTTTAAAGAAGTCGGTCAGTTATATAGTACGATTTTAAAAGATCGAAGTTATCTTTTTCCAATGTTAGCTGGATGTTTTAGTTTTGGCGTGTTGTTTTGCTATATCAATGCTGCCTCAGCAGTGCTAATGGATGGTTTTCATTTAAATCAACAACAATTTGCTTATGCATTTGGTTTTAATGCCTTGGGTACTATGATTTTATCGGCGATGAATCATAAGTTAGCCGAACGTTTTAATGTCATACAACGCTTACAATTAGGTGGAATTATTCAATTGATTGGTGCCATTTTTCTTATTATTGTCGGGCTATTTCCAGACTTTGGTTTGATATTAACCATGTTGGGTTTATTTATGGCTGTGGCTGGAATTGGATTAACCGCTCCAAATTCGACAGCATTGGCTATGTCACAACAAGGTCGTCAGGCAGGCTCAGCCAGTGCCTTAATGGGTGGGCTACAATTTATCTTGGGTTTAAGCAGCGGTTTGATTCTGAATTTCTTATTCTGGAGTCCAGTGATGAATATGGCCATTTCGATGCTCATTTTTGTCGTTTTCGCAAATATCGCTATTCAAGCTACCGTTCGCTACCAACAGCAACAATCCCTTACTATCTAAAGCCACACTTGAAACTATTTTGAATGATGATTTATGGAGTACAGCGCTCCATTCATCATCTTAAAGTAGTACACTTTCGTTAAATAATTACAATCTCATATTATAAATAAACGCTTTATTCGATTAATAAGTGCTATCTGAATTTAAGATATCTCATATATCTGAATCCTCCATTTTTGAATTATTTTGCCGTTACCATCTAGCAATACGCTTTTCTAGGGATAGAGGAAAGTACATGCGAATTCTGAACAGGAAAATTTGAATGCACAGCTTAATCATTCATATCTAAAGACCGAAAATTGAGTGCATATTTTATATAGTTCGACATCTAATTATTCATTTTAAAAACCAATTTTAGGTATTTTCAAATAAAGTCGTTATTTAAAAATAGGATAGCTGCTTTAACTTTTTATGCATATTTTGATTATCTAATTTGTTTTATGCTGAAACATGAAAGGGAAAGTTAGTTCGATATAAAGGATGCAAAAATGAAAATATTGGTCTTAGGCGGTGGTATTGGTGGCATGGCTGCGGCGTTAAAGCTAAAAGCTTTGGGGCATCAAGTCGATTTAGTTGAACAAGCCAAAGACTGGAAGGCGGTAGGGACAGGGCTGACACTCTCGGTATTAACTTTACGTGCTTTATGGGATTTGGGAATTGGGAAAGAAATTACTGAGCAGGGTTATGTTCATGATGGCGTCGATATTTATGACCAACATGGCGAATTTATCCGCACAGTTTTATCAAAACGGGTAATTTCATCAGAAACCCCTTCTGAAGGTGCAATTCTACGTCCTGTATTACATCAGATTATGTCTGAGAAAGTGATTGAAGCTGAGATCAATGTTCGTCTAGGCGATACGATTGATACTATCCAAAGTGAGCTTAAAACAGGTTCAGACGTTCAATTTGTCAGTGGCGTTAAAGATCACTATGACTTAGTGATTGGTGCAGATGGCGTGTTCTCAAAATTAAGAGACTTACTTATGCCTGAACAAGCCAAACCTGAATATACTGGCCAAGCTTGCTGGCGTATTCAGTTTGAACGTCCAGCGGAAATTACACGTGGGCGCATGTTCCAGTCAGAAAGAATGAAGGTAGGATTTAATCCCTGTAGTCCAACACATATGTATATGTACATGATGGAATGTGTACCAAAGGATCAGGTATGGCGTGAAGAGGCAGAACTACCACAGATTGCAAAAACTTTACTCAGCGATTTTGATGATGTACTACATGATTATATTGCACAAATTGATGCTAATACGCCCATCATTTATCGTCCTTTGGATCGCGTTATGGTCGATGGTGCGTGGCATCGGGGTTCAACATTGCTAATTGGCGATGCAGTACACGCTACAACCCCACATTTAGGTTCTGGTGCAGGCTTAGCTGTGGAGGATGCCATTGTATTGGCTCATTTTATTGAACAATATGGTGATGATCTTGAGACTGTTTTTAAAGAGTTTATGCATAAACGTCTAGAGCGTGCACGCTATGTAGTCGAAACGTCTGGTGAAATTGGTCGTATGGAAATTGCAGGTGAGTCGATGATCGCACGCAGTATGTTGCTTGCTAAAGGTTTTGAACAAGTCACTAATGCTTATATGTAAAAGTTAATTAGAGTAAAAGCCTGCATTCAGCAGGCTTTTTTGTTTTTAAAGGCTTGTCCTGTCGGTTATTTCATCCGAATCCAAGATAGCTTGCGTCCAGCTTTTTCTTCATCTGAACTGTTTCTTAAAATTAATACGGTACCTTTCGTGTTGAGTTTTCCACTCACCTCATAAAGTTGGTTAATCGCAGGATCGACCACTTTACCTTTACTAAAATTTTTAGGATTGTTTAGATTTTGCTGTAAACCAGTGAGCAATTGAAAACCAGTTAAACCGCTTAAATTTTTTGCGGGAGCATTCGGTGGATTAAATGCCTCCACAATATGTCCGTTATAGCTATTTCTATCCTGCTTGGTTATTTTAATTTTGACCAATGTAAAACCACTTTTATCATCAATGACTTTCCATAAACCGCTTAGATCATTCATATCCTGCGCGAAAGCCATCTGATACATCGTACTGTTTAAAGCAAGCAATAAAATCCATTTAAGAAACATGGTAAATCTCAACTGTTGAATAGGCAATATAGCCAAAGACTAAATTTTTACTCAGCTTAGGTTTTTAATTTAATCATTAAATAACTTAAGCATGATTGTTTTAACTATGGAAAAACGTATTTTTAATAAAACGAATAAATACGATTTTAGAGTTTAAAAAAGCCATTCATGGACAAATGGCTAAAGGAAAAAACTCATTTTTTATTTAAAGAAGTTATGGGTTAAGCAAAGGGAACAGGCTCATCTTTAATCACTGATTTAGGCAGTGCTGTACCAGACAATACCGCTTTACGCGTTTGGCTAAATAAATAAACTTGTGCAGCAACCGCTACACAGCAGGCATAACCAATTGCTTCAAAACTAATAAATTTCACCAGTGTTCCACTAATAAAGGGTGCAATTGCAGCACCAACCATCAGCATGGCAGGTGTACCTGCGACTGCACGGCCTGTCGGGTCTAAACGCGCCAATAAGCCGAATGCAAAGGTATGAACAAACAAAATTGTAAATGCCATGAAAGGTCCTGCAAGTGCAAAGACCATATAGTTATGCGTATGTGTCGTGAGAAGTGAAAAAATGGCTTGAAAAATAGGACCAAAAGCAATAATGGCCGTTACGCTGACACGGTTTTGTAAAATGGCAGCTAAAGGTGCAGGAAAAATAGTCACTATTCCGTAAATGACCAATGCCATAGTCACCATATCTCGTGTAAATCCACGTTCTAAACCGATACGTTCATAGAAACTTAAAGTCATGGCTTGGGTCATAGCAAGTAACGCGACACCCACCATACAAAACCAGACTGGACGACCCAAAGGAGGAAGATTTTTGATATTTTCATAATTATCAAAATCAACAGCACGAGTGGGTTTAGGAAAAAAGAGTAAACAGGCAAGTGTCGCAGCGAGCATGACGCCAGCTAAAACAAAAAACATGGTACTTCCACCAAATTTTTCAATTAAACCTGGGGTTCCGCCTAAAAATAACACACCAAAAATACCAATCGCTAAACCCGCAATGCCAAATATACGATGTGGATTGACCGCATGCCCCATGGTGCCATGAGTCACACTTAAGGCTGTACCCGCTGCAATTCCTCCTGCCAAATGCAAGCCTGCAAGAATAGGAAAACTGGTATTCATTCCCGAGATAATAAATGCCAAACCAGCCAGACCAAAGCCAAAAATGGCTGCAAACTTGACATGAATACGATTAAAACGTGGTGCAAAAAATATACTTGCACCCGCAGCACCCATTAAAAATAAGGTTGCAAGACCACCTGCCTGTTGGGGGTCAAAATGATAATGTGCAATTAATGTTCCTACCCAAACAGGTAGGGCAACCAAATCGACCATACCTGCACAATGGGCAATCATTAGGGCAAATATGCCACGCTTACTTTCTATTTTTGTCATTTCCATCTCCTATGGCAGCTGCCATATGTCCTTTAAGTGAATGCATTAATTCACTATCCTTTTGCTATTTTTTCCTTAAATAGCCGTTTTTTCTGTGACCATTCAAAACAAAAAGAAGCGATTAAATCGCTTCTTTTAGAATATTGAGGGCTTTTTCAACCACAGCAGTTTGCTGTTCGACAGGAGCGCGTTGTTGTTCTAAACGACCAATTTCCATTGAGCTTTGCACCACAAGGCGACAGCGGTTTTCACGGCGATGCATAAATGCAGCAAATGCTTTTTCGACATTACTTTCTTTTTGGAAAATCTCCGCCAGTACTAAAGCATCTTCAATTCCCATGCCGGCACCAGAGGCAAGTTGTGGAGTTGTGGGATGAGCTGAATCACCGATGAGTAAGACTTTTCCAACATACCAAGGGCCGGGAAGATCAAAACATTCCAATGGACGGAAATTAATGTGAGGATTGTCTTTTTCAGTTAAGGATTCACGAATTTCTGCCAAAATACCGTCATAACCTTCAAGCAGTTGTTTTAAAGTTTTGTAATTGTCTTCAGGTTCTTGCCAACGTTGTGGGCAACGTTCCAGTAAAAACATATACATATGATCTTTAGACACAGGGGTGAAGCCAACTTTGACAGGACCGCCTAAGAAATAAGTACGACGTTCAACTGATTCAGGTCGTTTTAAAAATAAACGCCAGCAGCTTTGACCGGTATATTCAGCTTTAGGGGCATTCGGAAATAAAAGTTGACGTGTTTTAGACAGCACACCATCTGAACCCAAAACAAAATCATAACGATCTGTTGTGCCATCGCTGAATGTGACCGTTACGCTATCATCATCTTGTTCAAAGGCATCTGCGGTTAAACCTAAACGCATTTTTACGCCAGCATCTTCAACATGTTTATGCATGATCGAATGCATAGTAGGGCGCATGATGCCACCACTACCCGCAGTATCTGCTCCTTCAAGCATGGGGGTAGGTAAAATACGTAATGGATTGCCTTGTGGGTCGCAAACCTGAATACCATCGCCGACATAGGCTTGATTGGTTACTTCGTCATAAACACCAAGCTGTTTTAAGGCTCGCAGAGTTGGGCCAGTAATGGTCAGACCTGCACCGAGTGCACCCCAATTGGGATTAATATCAATAATATCGATTTCAATGCCAATACGAGACAGCGTAATAGCAGATGCCATGCCCGCAGTTCCCGCACCAATAATCAGGGCTCTTTTTCCTTGAGCAGCAGAATTTTGAGTCATAGTAAACATTCCTTTGTTTATTGATCTTTCAAGAAGTTGGCAACCAATTGGGTAAATGATTTGGCATGTTCAATTTGAGTCCAGTGCCCACATTGGCTATAAATATGCAGTTGTGAGTTTTCGATCCAATTCAACATGGTGAGTGAGGTTGAAAGCGGAATAACTTGGTCATCACGGCCATGCACCATCAGCGTGGGGTGTTGAATGCTGCGAATATCTACTTCAGGATGTGACATCGCTTCCACCCAACGCTGACGCGGTGCAGGGAACATACGTTCATAGGCAGCACGGGTATCTTCTTTGGTACTGGCGATATAGCGCATTTGTACCAATTCATCACCGACCAGTTTTTGGTTGTAAGCGAAAATTTTCATAATCGCCTGCATATTTTCAAACGATGGTGTGTAACCCCAAACGGCATCAAGTCCTTTCGTCAATTCAAATGGCACACCCACGCTACCCATAAGAACCAATTTATTGACTCGTTCAGGATGATGAATGGCCAATGCAAGTGCCATAGAACCACCAAAAGAGTTACCAATGACATTAACTTTCTCTAGCCCCATTGCATCGAGAAAATCAACAATTTGTTTGAGCCAGTTTTTACGACTAAACTGCATATTTTCAGGGAATTGGCTGTAGCCAAAACCTGCCAAATCAGGCGCGATCAAACGGTATTGGTCTTGCAGCGATTGAATAGTTAAACGCCAGTTTGCCCAAGCGCTAACTCCTGGACCTGAACCGTGCAGCAATAAAATAGGTTCACCATTTCCAACATCATGGTAATTGGTGACAATGTCACCACATTGAATGTTTTTACCAATTTCAGGATTATTAATCATGGTATTCATATTCATTCCTTGGGAATTTTCTGATTCACAAAAATGGGATTAACTACGTTTCCATAGCAACAATGCCGTGCGTGCCTCTGAGGTATTTTCCTCAAGACGTGCGGTTAAACTGAGCAAGCCTTGTTCATCAAATTTGAAAACGCGCTGTTGTTGTCCACCAATCCAGTTAGGAAACAAGCTTAAATCGACAAAATGGGTCACCGTATGGTCGGTAACGCTATAACGACCCGCATACGACATCATGCTGTTATATGCACCCGCTTTTTCAGCATCGCTGGCATTCCATTGACCGCCTGTGGTGAAACTTTCACGATTTGGTCGGCTAATCATGCAACTCATAAAACCATCTTCAGTGTATTGAATGATGCCTTGAGGACCTTCACCCATGGGATAAACACGGCGACCATCGTCATAATTTTGTTCAAAAGTCACGAGTTCCCAACGACCTGCTAAATCTTGTGCTGACATTTTTATTTCCTAATTTGAATGCTTTAAATCATCTGTGCTGAAATGTTTTTACCCAATAAAAACTGAGTCACAATTTCATTGTGTACAGCAGCACTTTCAAACTGTGCCCAATGACCTGTATCTTTTGCACAATAAAATTGACCATTCTGAACTTGCTGAGCAATATGTTGCCCAAGTGCGGGCGGGGTACGGTTCGCATCTCCCCAGTACACCAAAGTCGGTTGACTAATTTCTGTGGCAAGCTCATCTGTAATGATGTGTTTTTGAATGGTTGAACCCGATAAATATTCGGTAATAAAAAGCTTTTGAACTTCTGCCAAGTCAGGTTGTTGATACAGGGCTTGACGCACTTGAATGGCTTCGTCCGTTAAGCGATTTGGATTGGCTAAAATACGGCTCATACGAGCGCGGACATTTTCAAAGGTGGGTTGTTCGAGCACTTCAATTGAACTGGGAACATTGGCTGCCCAATTTGGCTCGACAAAACCGTCAATGGCATTTGCATCGGGACGGTAGCCCATGGTCGTGGTTAAGACCAAACGATCAACACGTTCAGGATGTTGAATAGCGAGCTGCATTGCGACCCAACCGCCCAAGGACTGACCTTCCACATGTGTAGAAGTCAAACCCAGTTGATCTATGACATCAATAATTTGATCCACTAAAACGGGAATAATCTCAGGATTATAATTTTCTGTTTGTGAGCGACCATGCCATAAAAAATCCAGCGCAATCACATGGAAGTGTTCAGCCAGTGCGCTAATATTGCGGGCATAATTTTCTAAATGACCACCTGTGCCATGCAATAAAATTAGGGCAGGGGCATCTTGATTACCCGCTTCAAGAATACGTGTTTTGTATTTACCTTGAAGAATCCGTGTTTGTGTAGCCAGTAATTGCACCCAATATGGAGCGTCTTTAATTTGTGCATTCATTTCAAAATCCTTTACTCAATTCGCGTGCTTAGCTTTTTAGTTCTTCAGCTTTACTTTGAGAAATAGGACCTTTGAGCGTTCCATCAGATTTTTCTAGACCAAATGTCCATTCAGAGAAAATATGCGCTTCGGCTGCAAAATCGGTGGATTGCCATTCTTTGGTCACAATATCTTCATCTGCTGCATATTCCCAAGCGCCACCAAATGGGGTAAGGAAATACCAGAAACATGCCGATGACACACGATGACGCCCTGGACCAGCAAAGGTTTTCCAGCCTTGAGCATCAATAAATTGCCCACCGCCAATTACTTCATGGATATCACGCACTTTAAAGGCCAAATGATTGAAACGTGTGCCCGGTTGTTTGCCATTCATAAAGAACACATGGTGATGATTACCTTCAGCTGAACAGCGTAAAAATACACCACGATCGGCATAGCGGTCTGAGACAATAAAGCCAAGGCGGTCGGTATAGAATTGAATCGCTTCGCCAGCATTATCTACCCCAATGGCTAAATGACTAATTTCATGTGGACGGGCTTTTTTATACATAGGCGCACGGCTATTTAAGCGTTTTGGCTGCCCCGGTGCATTGAATTGAGTCGGTTCATAAGGAACCTCTTTGCGCTGTGCGATTCGGAAAGCCAAGTGGATGCCTAAATCATCCTGACAACGCAACACGCCATTTTCTAACGAAACTTCACGGTCTGTAGAGAGTTCAGCGACTAAGGCCTCAATGCCTGCTGTATTTTTCACTCCCCAAGTCACTTCGCACATGCCGCTCGTGTTACCAATCGGGGTACGGTCAGGACGAGTAGGATCGGCTAATACAATTTCAATCTGTGAACCATCAACCGCAACAAACAAATGGCTGTCTTGTTGGTCGGCTTCAACTTCAGTTAAGCCCCAATCATTTGCAAAACGTAATCCATCTGTTAAATTTTCAACAGCAAATTTGATTCGTTCAATTCCTGTCAGTTGGAAAGCACTATTTTGTCCCATGTCAACACTCCATATCAGTGAACAATTTATTTATTGTCCTCACTTTACGAAGCATTGAATTGTGAATACAGCATCTAACTCATAAATCAGCTATTCAATAATTAGATATCTGCTTTAGATTTTCAAAACTAGCAGCACCTACACATTTTCCATAAGGTAGTCGATATAAACCGACATTTATGGAGTAGGTACCGACATGACGTCACTACCTCAATTTAATTATCAAGTGATTGGCCCTGAAAATGGCCCAGTTCTGACCTTTATTCCCGGGATTGGCAATGATCTGCATTTTTGGGAAAAGCATGCACAATTTCTATCTAGTCATTTTCGTGTGATTACTTTTGATCCGTGGGGACATAATCACAGTCCTTTGCCACCAGAACCCTGTTCTTTCCTGCGTATTTTAGAAGGTGTGATACAACTCTGGAATCATTTGGGGGTAGAGCAAAGTGATGTCGTGGGCCTAGGTTTTGGTGGTTCTATGTCACTGGCACTCGGGTTGTATTTTCCTGAACGGGTGAAACGTATTGTGGCGTGCTGCTGTCGACCTCGTCAGCCCGATAATCGTCATGATTTTTGGCGACAGCGTCGTGATATCGCCCGCCGAGACGGATTAAAAGAGTTAGGGGAGATCACCGTGGATCGTTGGTTGAGTTCTGAATTTCGTCAAACTCATCCCGAAGTGGATCAACAATTACGAGACATGATTCATCGCACCACGGTTGAAGGCTATTGTGCTTATGTTGAAGCCTTTATTGAAATGGATTTTAGCCAGCAACTTGGGCAGATTAAGCAACCGACATTATTACTGGCTGCGGAACATGATCATGGTGGTGGACCAGTTGAAGATATGCAAGCAATGGCCGCGCGAATGCCGAATGCTGAAATTGCGGTGATTCAGGGTAGTGGGCATATATGTAATTTTGAAGCCCCTGAACAAGTCAGTCAGTATTTAACTCAATTTTTAACACAGCCCTCTTTAGATGCTGCCTTATTGGCATAAATAAAAAGATACATTTTCAAGGAGATGAGAGTGAATAAACAACGCGTCATTATTATTGGTGGTGGTCATGCCGGCTGTAGCTGTGCTAAAGCGCTTCGACAAGAAAACTTTAATGGTGAAATCATTCTGATCAGCAATGAATCTGAATTGCCTTATCACCGTCCGCCGCTCTCAAAAAGCTTTATTAAAGATGAAGAACTGATGGATCAAGCTAAGCTTTATCTACAGCCTGAAGCGTTTTATGAAAAATATCGTATTGATCTGCGCATGAACACCACGGTCAGCGAGATTGATACCGAACTTAAAGCAGTCAAACTCTATCATGGTGAAACCCTGCATTATGATGACTTGGTTTTAGCCATGGGCACCCGAGCACGTCCTTTACCTTTGTCTGGGGTAGAGTTGGATGGGGTCATGAATTTACGTACGGCAAATGATGCACGTAAAATTCGTGAACATTTAAAAAGGAGTCAACACGTGGTGATTGTGGGAGGTGGATTTATTGGTTTAGAGTTAGCCTCTACAGCACGTCATCTGGGTAAAAATGTCACGGTGTTAGAAAATATGCACCGCATCTTAGGTCGTGCTGTGGCTCCAATTATTTCTGATTATGTCACTTTGGTTCATCGTTCAAATGGCATTCGAGTTGAATTAGATACTTATATCTCTGAAATTTTGGGTGAAGATGGACATGTGAAATCTGTTGTTTGTGACCGTGGGGTAATTCCTGCCGATTTGGTTTTGGTCGGCGTTGGTGCATTGCCTAATTCCGAATTGGCTGAACAAGCAGGGATTCACTGTGAAAACGGAATTGTGGTCGATGAAGGTATGTGTACCTCAGCCAAGCATGTTTTTGCGATTGGTGACTGTGCCAACCATGAAAATCCATTTGCTGGTAATCGACATATTCGTTTGGAATCGGTACAGAATGCCAATGACCAAGCATTGATTGTGGCAAAAAACCTGATGAATCAAAAAGCCAGTTATCATACTGTACCGTGGTTTTGGACGGATCAAGGCGATGTGCGTTTGCAAATGACCGGTTTATCTTTTGATACCAATGATTATGTAGTGCGCGGAGATATTGAAACAGGACGTTTTTCAGTCTTCCACTATGCTGACAATCGTTTGGTCGCAATAGATTCAGTTAATCAACCTGTAGATCATATGATCGCTCGGAAACTTCTTGAAGCTAAAATTTCCCCAGAAAAAGCTAAAATTGCTGACATTCGGACTAATCTGAAAACTTTATTAAGTTAATTTGTGCTAAAAATTAACTATTAAGTTTAAAGACGATCTCACTGAGCATCTTCATGTTCAGTGAGATCGGTGTTTATAGGGATATACACCATGCAATCCATCCTTGATTCAAAATGGCTGATCTTTATCAAAGTCGCTGAATTGGGTAGTTTATCTAAAGCGGCAAATAGCTTTAATGTACCGCAATCGATGATTAGTCGGCATATCGCTCAACTGGAAGAGCAATGCGGTGCACGTTTATTTAATCGTACTGGCCGTGGGGTCGTACTTACTGAACTTGGCATGCAGTTATTACCAAGGATTCAACAACTTGCCAGTGATGCTTCAATTCTTGCCGATGACATTCGTACTTTCGGTGGTGAGCCGATGGGTGAGGTACGGGTGGGATTATTGCCATTTTTGGTGCATCAACTTTCTGGCGCTTTATATTCTTATATACGGCAAAATCACCCCAAAATTGAATTACATTTGAGTGAGGGCGCGAGTGTTCAACTCGAAGAACTTATCTCGGAAGGGCGTACCGATATGGCATTAATACTTCGAGAAGGTGAGGTAGTATCGACCGAAGAAGTTGTGATTGCCGAATTTGGACTGATGTTAGTGGGGCAACATCATGATCCTTTGGTACAACAACCGACCATTAAACTTAAAGATATTCAAGATTTACCGCTCATTGTTCCTTCTAGGCCTCATCCGCTTAGGGCACGACTGGAAAATTTAGCACGAGCTTATGGTTATAAGTTTAATTGTGTCATAGAAGCAGACTCTAACCGTTTGCAACATGAGCTTGTTGTGGCAGGCGGTGGCTATGCGATTACTTCGGGGTTATTCCAGTCAGATCGAGGTTCGAAACTATTACAATCCTCGTTAATTGTGGAGCCTGAACTCCCGAGGAGTATTGTGCTGAGTCACACCGTGCGCCGTCCGCATACACGTGCAACGCGTGTTGTACAACGTTGGTTAGAAAAAGAAGCACCGCTTATACTTAAACGAATGGTAGATGATAGATAAGCTTAAGCTATCCATTTAAGAGATATCTGATTTTCGATTTCAACTCTAGCTCCGACTCCTCCTAATCAGTAGATTGTAAAAATAACGCTGAAAAGGAGTTCGGATGTGAACAACTCACACCACACCACGATTTTTATTAATGATGAGAATGTTGGCCGCTTGGCTAACTGGTCTGATGTCATTACGGCTTTGACCGACGCTTATGCTCAACCTATGACTGCAACGATGGTTCCACCTCGTACCATGGCACGAGGTGACGGTTTCTGGTTGCGTAGCCTCTGTGCTGTTTCGCCTTCTAAAGAATATATGGGCTGTAAATTAATTGCAGCCAGTCCAAAAAATAAAAAAGCCAGTTACCTGATTTCACTGTTTGATCAAGAGACCATGCGTTTGGCTGCCTTGATTGATGGTAACCGCATTACCGACATTCGAACTGCCGCAAGTTCTGCTGTTGCAGTAAATGCCTTGGCAGCTCAAGATAAATTGGATATTGCCATTATTGGTTCAGGGGCTGTAGCACGTGGTCATTTACATGCTTTAAATGCAACTGGACGTGTGCAACGTGTCCGTGTTTTTAGTCCAACTCAAGCCAATCGGGAAAAATTTGCTGAAACTTTCCAAAATTTGTATGGCTTAGACATCTTGGCGGTTGCCAGTGCGGAAGAAGCTGTTGCGGGTGCCAATGTAGTGATCTGTGCATCACGTAGTAAAGATGAATCTCCAGTATTCAATGCAGCTTGGCTAGAACCGGGTATGACTATTGTTTCAGTAAGTTCCACACTGCCAGAACAACGCGAACTGGATGTGGAAACTATGCAGCGCGCGACTTTAATTGTGGCAGACATGCCAGAAGAAGTATTGCATGAAACGGGTGATGCTTTAGCTGTTCAAGCCATTGGGGATGATATTGCCAGTAAGACTGTGTCATTGGCTGATGTTGTTTCAAACAACGTTACCGCTCGAAAAAATCCAGAAGATATTTTGATCTATAAATCAGTGGGTTCAGCATTGCAAGACATAGTTACCGCTGAAATGCTGCTACGAAATGCCAAGCTTGAATCGTTATTTCAAGACATGCCAGAAAGCATTGTCACCATTGATCGATAATCAACGTATTTAATTTTAAAGACAGACTCTACAAGAAAGGATATTTAACATGGCAAATTATAAACGTGAAGATGCGCGTGCTTGGGCAAAACAACATTTAAAAGGCTGTTCATCCGTGACCATCCCAAGTTATAGCCAAGATTTAACCCGTTTAAATGAGAAAGGTATTCGTCACGATATTCAAAAAGTTATTGATCTTGGTTATACCTATACCTTGCTCTGTACTGAAGTTGCGATTACCCCTGAAGAAAATGCCCAGTTTACCGCTTGGGCAAAAGATCAAGCAGGCGATAAATTGGGTTTATTTTTTCATGCAGGTTTTGGCACCCTTGAAGAAAATATCTATGCAGTAAAGCTGGCTGAAAAAGCGGGTGCAGACATTGTTCTATTGTCTTATCCATCAAATTTTTGGCCAACATCTGAACAAGATATTTATGACTACACCAAAGCATTTTGTGATGCCACTGATCTTGGGGTGATGTTATTTGCTATTCCACTTTGGGGCTTTGAACGTGTGCATCCACAAGGTATGTCACCGGAACTGATTCAACGTTTAATTGATGATTGTCCAAACGTTGTCTCTTTAAAAGCTGAACAAGGTTTTCCTCATATTGCGGGTCTAGTAGACAGCTATGAACGTTTTAATGACCAAATTGTGGTGACGTGTCCAATTGAAAGTGACGTGATTCCATTATTACGTTACATGGATATGCAATTCTCAGGAACCAGCTATACGCAATGGATGGGTGATCATTTTGTGAAAACCTTTAATCTAGCGAAAGAAGGCAATTTTGACGAAGCTATGAAACTGTACTGGCAAGCACAGCCTGCACGTGGTGCAGTAGGTGCAGCAACAGGTGCTTATATGCCGGGTTCAAACTACATTAACCGTGCACATTGGAAATATATGGATTGGTTAGCAGGCTTTAATGGTGGTCCACTTCGTGCGCCAGTAGCACGTATTCCAGATCGTATGATGAAAGTTTTACGCCAAGGCTTAGTTGCTTCAGGTCTACCATGTACAGATGATCCAGATAGTCAATTCCTCGTTGGTCGTTTCCCTGAGTGAGGTGATGAATTATGAATAGTTTTACAAGTCCAAACCCAGAAAATCTTTTAACAGATCAAGCATTGTGGCGTACAGGTGCATTTATAAATGGGCAGTGGTTGAATGAAACCCCTCATGGTAAATACAGCCTTAAAAATCCAGCGACGGATGAAGTTCTCGTTGAACTTCCACGTTGTAAGGAACAAGAAACAGAACTAGCCATTCAATCAGCACAAGTAGCATTTGAAAAGTGGCGCAAAACCACAGCTAAACAGCGTTATGAAATTATTCATCGTTGGTATCAGCTAGTGGTGGAGCATAAAGAAGATTTAGCCACCTTAATTACGTTGGAAGAAGGTAAGCCGCTGTCTGAAGCACGTGGTGAAATGGATTATGCATCTTCATTTTTACAATGGTTTGCTGAAGAAGCAAAACGAATCCGTGGTGATGTATTGCCTGCACCCAAAGATGGTCAACGCATCGTTGTTTTGAAACAACCGATTGGTGTCTGTGCAGCCATTACACCATGGAATTTTCCAGCAGCGATGATTACCCGTAAAGCAGGTCCTGCTTTAGCTGCGGGATGTACGATGGTGGTTAAACCAGCCAGTCAAACGCCATTAACAGCACTGGCTTTGGCTGAACTTGCTCGCCGTGCAGGTGTGCCTGATGGTGTGTTCAGTGTACTTACAGGAAATGACACACGAATTATTGGTGGGATTTTAACATCACACCCACTTATTCGTAAAATCACATTTACAGGTTCAACAGAGGTTGGACGTACTTTACTTGAGCAATCTGCATCGACCATTAAAAAATGTTCAATGGAATTGGGCGGCAATGCACCTTCTATTGTGTTTGATGATGCAGATTTAGAACGCGCCGTTGACGGTGTCATGGCATCCAAATTCCGTAATACAGGTCAAGCGTGTATCAGTGCCAATCGTATTTATGTACAAGATGGCATTTATGATGAGTTTGCAAAACGTTTAGCTGCAAAAGTTGCAACCTTAAAGGTTGGTAATGGTTTAGATGAAGGTATAGAGCAAGGTCCTTTAATTGACTTAAATGCGGTTGAAAAAGTCGAATCACACATTGCTGATGCTGTTCAACATGGTGCAACTGTCCTTTGTGGCGGTCAACGTAGCGACTTAGGTGGATTCTTCTTTCAACCGACAGTATTGGCGAATGTAACTGCTGAAATGGCTATTACCCAAGAAGAGACCTTTGGACCTATAGCACCTTTAATTCGTTTTAAAGATGATGATGAGGTGATTTTTCAAGCGAACAATACTGATTTTGGCTTAGCTGCTTATTTATATAGCCAAAATGCAGCCCGCATCTGGAACACAGCTGAAGCTTTAGAGGCAGGCATGATTGGTATTAATACCGGACTGATTTCTAATGAAATTGCACCATTTGGTGGGGTAAAACAAAGCGGTTTAGGTCGTGAAGGCTCACATTATGGTATCGATGAATTTCTTGAAATAAAGTACATGTGCTGGGACGGATTGCTCACAGGCTAAGTCAATAGTCAATTAGCGGTATTCCTACTATTCGGATTAGTTTGGTTGCCTACACAATGGTGAACATCGAATAGTAGGTTTGGGAAGAAGCGAAGCTCTATTTTAATCATGGAATAGAACAAAAATATAGGATAGTGCAATCCGAGGATGGATTCACAGGAGTATGGATATGAATATTCTAGGTGTAGAAAAACTGATTTTTGGAGCAAATGATTTAGCTGCTTCCATTAAATTTGTAAAAGACTTTGGTTTAAAAGAAGTCCTGACTGAAGAGTCAGGTCACTACTTTGAAACTTTAGATGGATCTGGAATTTATATTGCAGCGACTGAAGATGAAAGTTTGCCGCAAAAGTCAGACTCCATCAGCCAGCTTCGTAAAATGATTTATGCAGTAAAAGACCAAGCGGCTTTAGATGCTGTGCATGCAGAATTAAGCAAAGATCGTCAAGTGGCTGTACTGGCTGATGGCGCTTTAGAAAGTCATGATGACTCTGGAATCAGAATTGGTTTTCAAATTTCAAAACGCCGTGAGTTAAATCTTCCTGTAGAAAAAATTAATGCACCTGGTGCGCCACATCAACGATCTTACAATGAATTAGGCGTCAATCAAGATGCTGAAATTTACCCACGTACCATAGCTCATTTGGCTGTATTTGTACCAGATGTGGCGCAAGCCGAAAAATTTTATGTCGATCGTTTAGGCTTTCGTGTCAGTGACCGTTTAGGCGGAGGCCCTTTCTTGCGTGCAGGTGGCACCACAGATCATCATTCATTATTTTTAATTCAAGCACCTGCTCATATTAAAGGTGTAGAACATATTTCATTTCACTTGGCCGGTCCAAGTGAATTAATGCTTGCTGGCAACCGTTTTCAAAAATTAGGGCATCAAAGTTTCTGGGGACCTGGTCGTCACGGCTTGGGTTCAAACTGGTTTTGGTATTTTGATGGCCCATTAGGCTGCCGTTTTGAATATGACGCAGATATGGATCAACTCGATGAAAATTGGGTACCACGTGAATTGCCACTGCATGAAGATAATGCACAAGCTTATTTACTTGAATTTAAAGATAAAAATTGGGCACCATTTAATGGGCCTGTGAAAAAAGCAAGCTAATCTTCTTAAAGGAAGATAAGGAAAAATAGCCACATAAGTGTGTTGGCGTAAATACAGGTTAGATAGGAGGCTCACTTGTATTACAGCTAGGTCACACCTATAGCGCCAAATACAAATGCTCTTATGGAGGAGATTTCCACATGTTTAAATATATTCAAGTGTCATCAGGAACCGATGAAGAATATGTCGATCATTTATGTGATCGAGTAGAAGAAAGTATCAATCAAGGTTTTCTCCCAATTGATATTTTTAATGATGAAGCGGTGTTTCGTGCCGAAATGGAACGTATTTATACCCGTAACTGGATTTTCGTTGCACATGAAACTGAAATTCCTAATAAAGGGGATTTTGTTCTACGTCGCTTAGGTTTAGATAAAGTCATTGTGACACGTGACAGTGAAGACAAAATTAATGTCTTACTGAATCATTGTCGTCATCGTGGTACGGAAGTTTGTCATACCGATCGTGGTAATGCATCTAGTTTCAAATGTCCATACCATGGTTGGGTTTATAAAAATAATGGTGATTGGATGGGTGCCCCGCATATGAAAGATGCGTATGGCGGCAAACTTGATGCCAAAGAATGGGGCTTACTGCGTGCGGCTAAAGTTGAAAGCGTTTATGGCTTTATTTTTGCGAGCCTAAATGCAGATGTTCCACCGCTACGTGAATATTTAGGTGACTCTTTGTGGGCACTTGATGCGATTTTCGGTATTCATCCAGATGGGGTCAAATTACTCAAAGAACCAGAACGTTTTCAAGTCAAAGCAGACTGGAAAAGTGGTGCAGAAAACTTCTGTGGCGATGCCTATCATGTCAGTACCGCCCATATGTCAGCGGCAGGTGCTGGATTTATTCCAAGTGTAAACCAAGTCAGTACCCATGCATCGGGCTATGATTTTGGTCATGGCAACAGTTTCATTGGACATAATTTATCTGAAATGATTGGTGTGCCTTTACCAAACTGGGGTTACCCACCAGAGATTCAAGCGCAATTTGATTTAAGCAATCTTGATGAAACGCAAATTAAAATGATTCGTGATGTGCCTCCTACGATTGGTACGATTTTCCCAAATTTTAGTTATATGCGTTTACCGCATCCGCCAGCACCGGGTGAAATGCCAATTCCATTTACCAATATTCGCATGTGGCAACCTGTGTCACCCGGGGTGATGGAACTTTGGAACTATGAGTTCGAATTTGCTTTTGTCCCTGATGAATATGCTGAAAAAGCTTATGCGGCTGGTCAGTATGCGTTTGGTTCAGGTGGGATTTTTGAAGCAGATGATACTGCTGTTTGGGAAGGCATTGCCAAAGGTGCGCAAAGTCCGTGGTTACGTAAAGAGCAAGTGAATTTACACTACAGCCAGAAGCAGTCAGGTAAAGATCCATCATGGACAGGCCCAGGTGATTTCCATCCGTCTATTTATGGCGAATATTGTCAAATTGAATTTTGGCGACGTTGGTTGAAAGAAATGCGTGATGGTAAAAAAGTTGCAGTGAAGTGCAGTGCTGACCCAGAAGTACAAACCGAATCAAATGCAGAACCAGAAAAAGGAGTTGCCTAATGGATTACGCTTCTCGTGAACAGATTCACCATTTTTTATCCAATGAAGCCTTGCTACTGGATGAACGCCGCTTCGATGAATGGTTTGCTTTGTTAGATGATGAAATTGTCTATGAAGTACCATTACGTATTGGTATGAATAATTATAAAGACGAATTCCCAGGCGATGCTTATCGTATCTTGGATAAAAAAGCCCACATCAAAACTCGTATTGATCGCTTAGCGACAGGGCAGGCTTGGGCAGAAGTTCCACCATCACGTACTTTAAGATTGATTGGTAGCATCATGATTGAAGCAACTGAACAAGCGGATGTGGTCACTGTGCATAGTGCCTCAATCATGTACCGTCAACGTGGACATGATGAAGCGGGTGATATTATTCCTTACCGCCGCGTAGATACCTTAAAAATTACCGCACAAGGGATACGCTTACTGAAGCGTAAAGCCATCTTGACTGATGCGGTCTTAAGAACTCCGAACTTAGGCGTATTTTTATAATTTTTTCGTCATTGATGACACCCGTATTTAAAGGATGAAAGCGCATGAGCGATAAAAAAATTGAAGTAATTTTAGACACAAAACAATGTCAAGGTTATGGTATGTGTTTGATGTCTGAAGATATTTTTGAAATTCCACAAGGCAGTCAAGTCGCAACCTTAAAACAACATTTGGTTGATTTTTCACGGGAAGATGAAATTCACGAATTAGTGGGTGCTTGTCCAGCTCAGGCCATTAGTTTTCGTATTTTGGAAAACGCATAATAGGATTGGAATAAATATGCAAAATTCAATTAACAGTATTTTAAGTAAACGTTTTGACCAAATTTGCTTTGTCGTTGAAGACTTACAGCAAGCGATGGATTTCTTTACTCAAACCAATGGCGTAGAAGTATGGAATGTTGCTGAAGGTTTATCTCAAAGCCAAACCGAAAAAGAATATTTTGGTGAACCCGGTGATTTTCAGTTTAGCTGTGCTTATGGTTTTGCAGGCGAAACCTTAATTGAACTGGCACGCCATGATGGTGGTCGCAGTGTGTATAAAGATTGGTTGGATGAAAAGGGCAAGGGGCCGCATCATATTGGTTTTCGTCAAAAAGATGCAGATGAATATGCACTCGCAGAAAAGCATTATCAAGATTTAGGTATTAAAAAAGCCATGGCTGGTTTTTTTGAAGGGCCTTTCGGTAACTGTCGTTGGGCTTATTTTGATACGCGTGAACAGTTGGGCTGCTATACCGAACTGTACTATGTTGATGGCGAGTTAAATGACCGTATGGCAGAACTCAAAAGCGGTAAAAATGTGAGCATTACCGACTAAAAATCTATTCAGATCCAATGCATAGTCTTGTAGGCATTTTACTTAAGTACTTTGCTTGCAAGATAAAAAATTAAAAATTTAGACAACACGTTTAATTGCATCAATTAAGCGCAGAGCCTTTTCATCTCTCGATTTAAGTTTTTTGAATTTTGCACTATGGAATCAATATCAGATGTAAGGATTTTATCACATGTCAAATCAAAACATTGAAACAGTCGCTTTTGCATTAAAACAAGCGGAAATTTCACGAAGTGCAATACCACCTATTCGTACCGAACTTGGCGGAGATCAAGCGAATGTCGATGCTGCATACGCAGTACAAGAAATAAATACTCAGAATGCTCTTGCTCAAGGTCGTCGTTTAGTGGGTCGGAAAATTGGTTTGACATCAAAAGTGGTGCAAACCCAATTAGGGGTTGACCAACCAGATTTCGGGATGTTGTTTGCAGATATGGCTTTTGGTGATGGTGAAGCAATTCCAGCAAACCTACTGATTCAACCCAAAATTGAAGCAGAAATTGCTTTAGTCATTAAGCACGATTTAAACAAAGCAAAACATACTTTTGCTGACATTATTAGTGCGACTGATTATGCCTTGGCGGCAATTGAAATTGTAGATAGCCGTATTGAAAACTGGCAGATCTCACTGATTGATACCGTGGCGGACAATGCTTCATCTGCTGCTTTTGTGTTGGGTTCACGTCCAGTCCAACTGGAAAATCTTGATTTAGTGAACTGCAAAATGCGCATGACCCGAGACGACGAAGTCGTATCACAAGGTGTTGGTCAAGCTTGTTTAGCCAACCCATTAAATGCTGCGGTATGGCTGGCAGATGAAATGATGCTTCGTGGTCGTCCATTATTGGCGGGTGACATCATTTTAACTGGAGCATTAGGACCAATGGTGATTGTAAATCCGGGTGATGAATTTGTCGTTGAAATTGAAGGGTTTGACCCAGTGACAGCTGTATTTGCGCAATAATCTGCAAAAAGGAAAAAATAATGTCAAAAATTAAATGTGCAATTATCGGTTCGGGCAATATTGGCACTGACCTGATGATTAAAATTATGCGTAATTCTCAATATCTGGAAATGGGCGCAATGGTTGGTGTAGATCCAAATTCAGATGGTTTAGCACGTGCCGCGCGTTTTGGTTTTGAAACCACTGCGGAAAGTGTTGAAGGTTTACTCAAACTACCCAATTTTAAAGAGATTAAGATTGTATTTGATGCGACTTCAGCAGGGGCACATCAACATCACAATGCTGTGCTACAACAATATGGCATACAAGTCATTGACTTAACCCCTGCTGCGATTGGTCCTTATGTCATTCCAGTGGTCAACCTAGATGAACACATGAATGCACCAAATATCAATATGGTGACTTGTGGTGGACAAGCCACTATTCCTATGGTGCATGCGGTATCTCGGGTTGCCAAAGTTCACTATGCAGAAATTATTGCTTCTATTGCCAGTAAGTCAGCTGGTCCCGGCACACGTGCCAATATTGATGAATTTACTGAAACGACCTCTAAAGCCATTGAAGAAGTGGGTGGGGCAGAAAAAGGCAAAGCGATTATCATTATGAATCCGGCAGAGCCGCCACTGATCATGCGTGACACCGTATATTGCCTTGCTGAAGTGGGCGCAGACCAAGAAGCCATCCGACAATCAGTAAAAGAGATGGCGGATGCAGTACAGGCGTATGTACCGGGTTATCGTTTAAAACAAGAAGTGCAATTTGAAGAATTTAATGTAGATCGACCTTTAAATATCCCAGGTTTAGGCAAATTACCGGGCTTAAAAGTATCCGTTTTTCTAGAAGTAGAAGGTGCAGCACATTATCTACCCGCCTATGCAGGCAATCTGGATATCATGACCAGTGCTGCTTTAGCTGCCGCAGAACGCTTTGCTGCAACCCATCTGACTCAAAAAATTGCGTAAGGAGAATCAAAATGTTTGATCAAGAAAGAAAAATCTATGTGTCAGATGTGACTTTACGTGATGGTATGCATGCGATTCGTCATCAATATTCACTCGATCAAGTGCGTCAGATTGCCCGTGCTTTGGATAAAGCGGGTGTAGACAGTATAGAAGTTGCTCATGGCGATGGTTTACAAGGTTCAAGCTTTAACTATGGTTTTGGAGCACATACCGATTTGGAGTGGATTGAAGCAGTAGCCAGCGAAGTGAAAAATGCCAAAGTGGCGACACTTTTATTGCCGGGTATTGGTACGGTGCATGACCTAAAAGCCGCTTATGATGCTGGAGCGCGTGTAGTACGCGTGGCAACCCATTGTACAGAAGCCGATGTATCAAAACAGCATATTGAATATGCTCGATCACTCGGGATGGATACAGTGGGCTTCCTAATGATGAGTCACATGAATACACCTGAAGGTTTGGCGCAGCAAGGCAAACTGATGGAAAGCTATGGCGCACAATGTATTTATGTAGTCGATTCTGGCGGTGCTATGAATATGTATGATATTGCTGAGCGTTTTAAAGCCATGAAAGATGTACTTGATCCAGCTACAGAAACAGGTATGCATGCTCATCACAACTTAAGCTTAGGTGTGGCAAATAGTATTGTCGCGTTAGAGCATGGCTGTAATCGCATCGATGCCAGTTTGACGGGGATGGGTGCAGGGGCAGGTAATGCACCGCTTGAAGTATTTATTGCAGCAGTTGAGCGTATGGGACTAAAGCATGGTTGTGACGTTAAATGTTTGATTGATGCGGCTGAAGATATTGTTCGTCCACTACAAGAAAGACCAGTGCGTGTTGACCGTGAAACCCTAGCACTTGGTTATGCAGGCGTATATTCAAGCTTCTTACGTCATACTGAAACCGCCGCAGAAAAATATGGTTTATCTGCTTTTGATATTTTAGTGGAGCTTGGCAAAAGACGTATGGTCGGTGGACAAGAAGATATGATTATTGATGTCGCGCTAAATATGCTGAAGTCAAAAGAGCTACAAATCTAAGTTTGGTACATTGAGGCTCAAAGCTTGAGCCTCAATTTTTTTATTTAGTGCTTCCTTTTATGCTGTAAACCTTAAATGCCATAAAAGGAAGTTTTTGCATTTGAAAGTAGATTTAAAATGGAATTCCGCAACTTATATAACCTATCTTATAAGCGTAATTTAAATGCAGTCAAAGAAAATGGGCTTTACTTACAATACGTAGAAAAACAGGACTTTCATATTTGTTTTGAGGCTATTAAAAATAATCCTAGAGCTTTAAGATTTGTTAAAAATCAGGATGAATTTCTATGTGGAGAGGCAGTCTCACGATGTGGTGATTTATTACAGTATGTATTCAATAAAACTTTAAAAACTTGTTTGCTGGCACTTAAAAATGAAGGTCTGGCAATCCAGTATATTAATCAACCGACTGAAGAAATGTGTCTAGTCGCGGTGAAACAAAATGGTTATGCCTTGAAGTATATTAAAGGGCAAAATATGAAAATCTGTCATGAAGCGATTTTAACCCATCCGCAAGCTATTAAATATGTAAAAAACCAGTTAGATGATTTATGTGTGTTGGCCGTAAAAAAGGATGGTTTAACCCTGAAAGATATTTTCTATCCCAATGAAATGTTGTATCTGATTGCGGTGAAATCAAATCCTGCTGCAATCCAATATATTCAGAATCCGTCTGAAGAACTTATTCTGTTAGCAGTCCGTCGTAAACCCAATATGATTCAATATATTAGAAACGCTTCCGAGAAAGCATGGAAAGAAGCGATACAAAAAAATGCTTTAGTGATTCGATATTTAAAGGAGCAGAAAGAGGAACTCATTTTATTTGCAATTCAGAAAAATCCAAAGTCATTCAAATATATTCATACTCCAAATGATGCTATGTGCCAATTGGCTATTTCTTTAGATTATGAAACTATCCGCTATATAAAAGATCCTTCAGAAAAATTGTGTTTGTTGGCATTAAAAAAATCGAGTGATGCTTATTTTTATATTAATAAAAAATCTCGAACTCCACGTGTGATAAACAAATACAGAGCAGTTTGTTAATTGTGACTCAAATTAAGCGGTCAAATAAGCGTAGGTAAATCATAGCCTTGAATATCGCCGTATGAAATAAATTGGCTGAATTAGCTAGATATCACCCCAAGTTGTGACTTGAATTTGAATGATTAAGGGATAAACTCTATCAGAAATCCTTGTGTACAGCACCGTATCAGGATAATTTAAAAAAAGCTGATATATGTTATAGAACATGCTTGTTCAACCTGAGAAAATTGTGAATACTCACGCTCGCAAAATTCAGGCTGTAAAATCATATTTTGGGGTTAGGCAACTATTGTGAAAACGTATCCATTTTCAATTTCTCGTTTACAAAAAGCATTACTGGCGGTTGGTTCATTTTCATGTCTAGGGCTGAGCCCAGTATTGGCACATGCTGAAGCTGAAAATGATACACCACGACTCGCAACGATTACTGTCACCGCTCAAACAGCACAAACTGCTTACTATCAACCAAAAGTGAATTTATCAGGTTTTACTCAGCAAAATCTTGCTGACATTCCTGCATCCATCAGCACAGTAACAGCCGAGCGTATGGCAGATCAACATGCGAAAACACTTGCCGATGTAATCAAAAATGATGCATCCGTTGGTGATGGCTACGCGCCAATTGGCTACTATCAAAACTTTGTAATGCGCGGCTTTAGCTTAAATTCGGGATCGAGTTATTTGCTAAATGGTCACTTGCTTCGTGGTGAGCAAAATGTCGCACTTGAAAACAAAGAGCAAGTCGAAATTTTAAAGGGTATGAGTGCCATTCAAAGTGGCATGTCGACACCGGGCGGTGTAGTTAACTATGTCAGCAAACGTCCCAAAGATATTCGCTCTATGACTGTTGAAGCCGACAGTCGGGGTGGCAATCGTGTGGCAACTGACCTTGGTGGTTTACTTGGAGAAGATCAGCAGTTTGGCTATCGAGTGAATTTGGCGCATGAAGAAATCCATCCTTATGTTGAGCATGCCGATGGAAAGCGCTCGTTCGGTTCTTTGGCTTTGGACTGGAAAATCTCGGATCGTTCAAAATTAGAATTTGATCTTGAATCACAGCGCCAACGTCAGCGTTCTGTACCCGGCTATCAATTGCTTGGTGGTAAAACTGTACCCACTGGAGTTGAATGGGATCGTTTACTAGGTTATCAAAGTTGGAGCAAACCTGTAGCCAATGAAAGCCTAAATGCCAGCCTAAAATATAGCTATCAAATCAATGATAATTGGACAACGAACTTGTCAGCTTCACAAAGCCGTGTGGTTGTGGATGATTATTCAGCCTTTGCATATACCTTTGACCAAAATGGTAACTATGACATTTATGATTTCCGCAGCCCTGATGATAGTTATCTGACCAATCAATTTAAAACAGGCTTAAACGGTAAATTCAATACTGGGGCATGGCAACATAACCTGAGCTTAGAGCTGTCACATGCTTACAAACGTCATACACAGTATGATGCAATTAATGAATGGGTGGGTACAGGGAATATTGATAATGATCCTATCACTTACACACCTACGAACAAAGCTTTAGGCAATCATTACAAATCATTGGATAGCCAGCAAACAGCGCTAAACTTACTCGACCAGATTGATTTTAATGATGCTTGGTCAGTTTTAGTAGGCGGTAAACTCTTACATTTGAATGAAAATGCCTATGCTGCGGATGGCAACAGCATCCGAGATAGCAACTTTAATCGCTTCTTGCCACAGCTCGCGTTGATGTATCAGCCTTGGGAGCGTACTCATCTGTATGCTTCTTATGCCAAAGGTTTGAGTGATGGCAGTCAAGCGCCGTGGTATGCCACAGGTAATCCTGCCAAAGGTATCGTAGGTAATGCCTTCGCAACATTAGCGCCAAGACATTCAACACAGTATGAGCTGGGTATTAAGCAGCAGTGGCAATCCTTACTCTTTACTGCGGCATTGTTTGACTTAACACAAGACAATCAATATACAAACTCAGACAATTACTATGTCACAGATGGTGAACAGCATAACCTTGGCTTGGAACTGGGATTGCAAGGACGTGTAGCGCAAAATCTAGAGATGACATCTACTTTGGCACTGACTCGTTCACGTTTAGAAGATATACAAGTGGATGAGTATACGGGGCATCAAACTCAAAATGTACCAACAGTTCGTTTCGCCAGTCATCTGTCTTATCAAATGCCACAAGTAGAAGGTTTACGTTTACTCGCAGGCATGCAATACAGCAGTAGCAAATATGCCAACAAAACAGGCGCCGTGAAAGTACCAAGTTATACCGTGTTTGATGTAGGTACAGCCTATAACTTCCGTGCTTATGATTATGACAATACGCTTCGTTTCAACATTGATAATCTGTTCAATAAGAAATACTGGCGAGATGCAGGTGGTTTCTTTGGAGATGATTATTTATTCCTTGGTGCACCACGTACAGCACAATTATCATGGACTGTGAATTTCTAATTCAACGGCTAGACTGCGCTAAAAGACTGTCTGAGTGTTTAGCTTAGGCAGTTAAATTTTATTTTAGTGATAAATAGACCTTGTATCTCTTGCGAAAGTTAATTTAAGAGCATCCAATTAATTATTACAGCAATTAAATTAGACAGGGTGAATATAATGACATTTCTTCAGTTTAAGATGAAGTATATTCATCACAAGCGCTCTTGGACTTCATAGCAAGTAACGCCTATTGTTCCTAAACAGATGTTTAGCTATTTCAATTTTCCATGTTGTTGGTATAGACGTTCAAATAAATAATAAATATTTATTATCAGCAATTTAACTACATTTTTAATAAATAAATTTATCAAAGATAGCTATATTCAAATTTTCTACTTTTCATGCTTAATAAGTACGACAGAACACAGACAGTGAATTTTTTTCATCTTGTGGTTAGATTAAATCATTTTTATTCATGTTTCATTTCAAGTATAAATCACTACATACAGAAATTTTGCTTTTATTTTAGAAATTAGGGTAGCGGATCACCATGAGTAAAGAATTTGCATGTTCAATTAAACGCATTCGTTTCGATGAGAGCTATCAGCCAGCAGAAAGCACACGTTTGACGACTAACTTTGCCAACTTAGCTCGTGGTGAAAGCCGTGAACAAAACCTACGTAATACGCTTCGAATGATTAACAATCGTTTTAATGCTTTAGCCGATTGTGATAACCCTAACGGTGATCGCTATACAATTGAAATTGATATTATTTCTGCAAATTTAGATATTGAGGGTAATGGTAAAACATTCCCTGTCATTGAAATGTTGAAAAGTACCATTACAGATCACAAAACAAATCAGCGTATTGATGGCATGATTGGCAACAGTTTTTCTTCTTATGTACGTGATTATGACTTTAGCGTGGTTCTGCCAGCATATTTTCAAAATCAGCCTAAATCGAATGCACCAGAAAATTTTGGTGATTTGCATGGCAAGCTTTATCAATATTTGGTGAACTCAGATGCATTTACAGCGGAATTTAAAAAATCGCCTGTGATTTGCTTGAGTGTTTCAACGACCAAAACGTATTACCGTACTGCCAATCAGCATCCTGTTTTAGGTGTTGAGTACAAGCAAGATGAATACTCACGTACGGATGACTATTTCCACAAAATGGGCTTGCAGGTTCGTTACTTTATGCCGAAAGGCAGCGCCGCACCCTTAGCATTCTATTTTGCGGGTGATTTGCTGCGTGATTACACCGACCTTGAATTGATCAGCGCGATTAGTACCATGGAAACTTTCCAGAAGGTATATCGTCCTGAAATTTACAATGCAAATTCGTCAGCGGCGCAAGTGTATCAAGCAAGTCTAGAGTACCCAGATTATTCATTGACGCAAATTGTATATGACCGCGTTGAGCGTGGTCAGTTAGCGGTAAAACAAGGTAAATGGACTGAAGAAAACTTCATTAAACCTTATCAAAATATTCTTGAGCAATGGGCTGCCAACTACGCTGTAGAGCGTAATGACGTTAAAACGAACGCTGCGTAATTCACCTAAAATAGAGATAGAAGATTAAAAATGGCAATTTTATTACCAACATCAACCGCTGGCAGCTTACCAAAACCGTCTTGGCTTGCAGAGCCTGAAAAACTTTGGTCACCTTGGAAATTAGAAGGTGATGCATTAATTGAAGCAAAGCAAGATGCGCTGCGTTTATCTTTGCAAGAACAAGTGCATGCAGGGATTGATATTGTCAGTGATGGCGAACAAACCCGTCAACATTTTGTCACCACGTTTATTGAACATCTTGACGGGGTAGATTTTGAAAAACGTGAAACCGTTCGTATTCGTAATCGTTATGATGCGAGTGTACCTTCAGTGGTAGGCGCTGTTTCTCGCCAAAAGCCTGTTTTTGTTGAAGATGCCAAGTTTTTACGTAGCCAAACCAATCAACCGATTAAATGGGCGCTGCCTGGCCCGATGACCATGATTGACACACTGTATGACGGTCACTATAAAAGCCGTGAAAAACTGGCTTGGGAATTTGCCAAAATTCTCAATCAAGAAGCGCGAGAATTAGAAGCTGCTGGCGTGGATATTATTCAGTTCGATGAGCCTGCATTTAATGTGTTCTTTGATGAAGTGAATGATTGGGGTGTTGCAACCCTCGAGCGGGCACTTGAAGGTCTGAAATGTGAAACAGCAGTTCATATTTGCTATGGCTATGGCATCAAAGCCAATACAGATTGGAAAAAGACCTTAGGTTCAGAATGGCGTCAATACGAAGAAGCATTTCCTAAACTGCAAAAATCGAAAATTGATATCATCTCGCTAGAATGTCAAAACTCGCGTGTGCCAATGGATCTGATTGAACTGATTCGCGGTAAAAAAGTGATGGTTGGTGCAATTGATGTCGCAACCAATACGGTTGAAACGGCAGAAGAAGTGGCTGATACTTTACGCAAAGCACTTCAGTTTGTCGATGCGGATAAGCTTTATCCATCGACCAACTGCGGGATGGCGCCATTATCTCGTGAAGTGGCGCGCGGCAAACTCAATGCCTTAAGTGCAGGCGCGGAAATTGTTCGAAAAGAACTCTCTGCCTAGTACTCACCGATATAGTGATATGAAAGGGTGACTTAGTTCGGTTTGGTTGAAATTCCTGATCAAATCAAACGAGTAACCCTAAGCTCAATCAAGATTAAGTGTTTTACTCCGAACTCACTCAGATCAGAACTCATTCAGATGCTATGCCAGTGTAACGAAATTACGCGGTATAGCGAAGTATCAAAAAAAGATACGGTGCAATTTAGGAACAAAGTGATGATTCAAGCAACAGACTTTAAAAATGCAATGTCTTTGTTAACAAGTGCGGTCAATGTTGTTACCACAGCAGGGGTGTCTGGTCGTTATGGATTCACTGCATCTGCTGTATGTAGTGTCACGGATACACCGCCGACATTATTGGTTTGTATGAATAAAGCATCTAGGTCGCATGAACATTTTATAGAAAATAAAATTTTAACTGTAAATGTTTTAGGCGCAGATCATCAGCATATTTCTAACGTATTTGCATCTAAAATGAGTTCAGAAGAGCGTTTTCAATATGGACGTTGGACAGAATTAGAAACTGGTGCACCCGTTTTAGAGGATGCTTTGGTGAGTTTTGATTGTGAGATTGAACACATTCAAGAAGTCGGAACGCATAGTATTTTCATGTGTCGTGTTGCCGCGATTCAGCAAAGTGAACAGGATCAAAGTCTAGTTTATTTTAATCGCGCTTATCATCAGGTGGGGCAAGTTGAAACTGCCTAAAGTAACTTTTCAATTCATATCAATTCTTAAGCAAGTAAATATATCGTGGAATTAATTATTTTCTTAGCCATAGGCGCATTAGCAGGATTTACTGCTGGGCTTTTTGGTGTTGGTGGTGGGCTTATTATCGTACCACTTTTATATGTGGTCTTTACGCAAATGGGTTATGACCCTGAAGTCGTGATGCATTTAGCTTTAGGTACTTCGTTAGCGACCATTATTGTGACATCGATAAGTTCATTGATGGCGCATCATAAAAATGGAGCTGTATTATGGTCGGTATTCAAAAATTTAGCACCGGGTTTGGTTTTGGGTGCATTTTTGGGGGCTGGTGTTGCGGGATTATTATCGAGTGCTAAGTTGCAGTTAATTATTGGCTTATTTGCAATTTGGGTTGCATATAAGATGTTTGATGGTGCAAAAAAGGCAGTAGATCAGAATAAAGTACTTCCACCGGCGACTAAACAAGTATTTGCAGGTACGGGGATAGGAGTGGCTTCTGCAATTTTTGGGATTGGAGGAGGGAGTTTAACAGTACCTTATCTAAATCATTATGGTGTGGTCATGCAAAAAGCTGTTGGAACATCAGCAGCATGTGGTTTGCCAATTGCAGTCGCTGGTGCGCTAGGCTTTATATTTTTTGGGGTACAAGACAAGGTTTTGGTCTCAAACAGTATTGGCTATGTTCATATTTATGCTTTTTTTGGCATAAGCTCAATGAGTTTTTTTACAGCGAAGTTAGGTGCTAAAGTGGCACATGCCTTATCACCACAGATGTTGAAAAAATGCTTTGCTGTATTGTTGCTTATCGTAGGATGCTTTTTCCTTTTTAAAGGAATACTTTAAAATATATTCAGTTAATTCCTATGATAAAAAGCTCACTATATGTGTAATGCTGATTAGTTAAGCCTTTTTAAATCCTCCCCTTGCGCAGCAATGCTGCTCACCTTTTTCAAAGGAGGGAGTATTAGAATCTAAAATTATTTTAAATTCTCAAGAGTTCCCCCTCTTTTTCCTTGCGCCATATATGGCTCAGGGTTGGGGGAGATTCTTAGATGAGTAACTACTAAATTAGGCTTAACTGATCAGCATTAATTCAATATGGGCTTTTACATTTTTGGTCGTAACATCTTAGTTAGATAGTTAAGCCATTTAATAAATAAACAGATATAACATCCAAATTTTATAGCGATCAAATTCAATAATTTATATATCGAATAAATATTTAACAAATCAATAGCAGTCTATACTCACCATCCTTTTCAACAGGTGCTCTATGCACACAGGGCAAAACCTGTTGTGTTGGATGATCTACCGCTAAACGCCAAAGATGTCCTGAGCCTAAATTCACAGGTTTTGCATTGGGTTTAGGCTGATAGTGCAGATCAAAGAAATAGTCTTCTAGGAACGTTTCAAATTCGTCTTCTGGGCCATCATGTAATTGTTTAAGCTTTTCCCTGATCTCGGGAATTAAAATCTTTTGCTCTACCTGATCATTGGGCACGATATCGCTTGCAGCGCCGTGATAGGTGCATAAGAACGTATCTGTTTCGATGGGTGAGCGATCAATATGATAAGAATATACATCTGTTGAAATGAAATCTAGCTCATCATCACGTTCATAACTTTTTAGTAGGTTAAGCGTAGGGGATGCGCCAAAATTAGTTAATAGCTGTATATCTTTTAAGATAATTTCTCGTGCAAAATGACCGTTTTCTGAAAGTTGTAGTGCTAAAAGATCTTCAATAGAAACTTCTGTAATATTTTCTTTTAACTCAAGTTTAGTCACAATTTCTTTAAAATCACCAACCAAATTTCTATTCCAGCAAATAGCATTCATATCTGCTTGAAAATTGGAATTTACAAGTTCAGAGAACGTGGAAACCACGCCAATTTGAGTGTTGTTAGAAAATGGATTTTTCATAATCAGTAGTGGATCACGTGCTATTCATTAGAATACTTTAATTTAACATAGTTCGGTTGTGCGATATTCAAAGATCATTTTGCCAACGATTACGATGGATCGTAGAATAGAAAACTCATCATCTTTAGATAAACCTATTTCCTAGATGAATGTTCTTTATGAAGACTCAATGAAAGCTCATCCCACCGTTGTATCGCTGTTTCCATCGCTTGCATTTTGACATGACCAAAACCTCGTACATCTGCTGGTAATTGAGCGATTTGCTTAGCAACAGATAAGTCATAATTTTCAGGTTTAGAAATGACTGCTTTGACAAATGCGATATAACGATCACGCCAAGCCTGTTCTCTTTGACGTTCTTGCTGTAAAGCAAATGGATCAAGGAACGTTTCTCTAAGCCACTGTAGACGAGCAAGAATCATCATCGGAATACGCATCCAATATCCGAAAGCACGTTTGCGTATGGCGCTATGAGTACCCAAAGCAGGAGGTGCTAAGTGATAGGTTAAACGTAGACCTTGACCAAACTGCGTTTCAATCGATTGTTTAAAGCTTTTTCCTGTAAGTAAGCGCGCAACTTCGTATTCATCTTTATACGCCATGACTCTATATAGCTGTGTCGCAATTGTTCCAGCGAGTTCTTCTGGCAATACTTTGGCAGCTTGTTCTACAAGAGTTCGATACTGCGTTGCATAATCTTGATTCCAATACTCGACCAGACGCGCAGAACGATCTTTAACGAGTTCAGCCAACGTGGTTGGTTTACGCGTTTTTGGTGTCGTTGCAATAATGCGTTTGGCTAAGTCAGGGTCACTCATTAAATGACAGCCGATACGGAAAGCTTCAAGGTTTTTTTCAGTTGCCGTACCATTCAGATGGATTGCCTGCTCAATACTTTCACGCTTCAACGGAATCTGACCTGATTGCCAAGCCATGCCAAGTAATATCTGATTTGCAAAGATCGCATCACCCAGCACTTGTGTGGCAATACGTGTTGCAGGTAAAGATACGAGTTTTCCTTGTGTAGTTCGACTACGAAGTCGATGAATCAAATCTGTAATTGGCGCATACCAATCACGAGACTCAAGGAAATCAGAAGTAGGGGAACCATCCTCATTGACGATGACAACAGCATCAGCTTTTAAACGTGAAAGTGCAGCATTACTGCCTGCGACAATGGCATCTGCACCAATTAAAAGATCACATTGACCCGCAGGGATTTTGGTTGCAGAGATTTGATCATCTTCTGTAGCGAGTTGTATATAGGAATAAACCGTACCACCTTTTTGAGCCAGTCCAGCCATGTCCATAATACGTGCAGCTTTACCCTCCAAATGAGCAGCCATTCCAAGTAAAGCACCTGCTGTAACCACGCCTGTACCGCCAACACCACCAACCATAATACGGATGGGTTGTTGATCAAGCTCAGGAAAGAGTGGTTTTTCTGGCCAGCCAGCGTCTATACCTTTAAATATCTCTGGGCGTTTCATATCACGGGTATGTACTGTCACAAAACTTGGACAGAAGCCCTCCACACAAGAGAAGTCTTTGTTACAACTGCTTTGATTGATTTGACGTTTCGTTCCTAACGCTGTTTCAACGGGTTCAATCGATAAACAGTTCGATTGCTTAGAACAGTCACCGCAACCTTCACAGATTTCACTATTGATAAAAACTCGCTCTGCAATATCGGGATAAGCATTACGTTTACGGCGACGACGTTTTTCACTGGCACAGGTTTGAACATAAATTAATGCAGTAACCCCAGAAATCTCACGTAATTTGCGTTGCACATCATCTAGCTCATTTCTGTGGTAAATCTCCACGTGAGCAGCAATACCTTCTTCGGCATGAATCAACTCAGGTTCATCCATGACAATCACTTGTTTTGTGATTCCTTCAGCATTCAATTGTCGGGTTAACTGTGCCACGCTGAGATGACCATCGACATGCTGCCCACCCGTCATTGCAACTGCGTCGTTATAGAGAATTTTGTAGGTCATATTGAGTTTTGCCGCGATTGCTTGGCGTATTGCAAGATAACCTGAATGGAAATACGTTCCATCACCTAGATTGGCAAAAATATGCTTTTCATTGGTGAAATGGGAAGCGCCAGCCCAACTCACGCCTTCACCACCCATTTGCGAGAAAGTTTCTGTACCATGATTCAGTGAGACAGCAATAAAATGACAACCGATGCCACCTAATGCACGACTACCTTCTGGTAATACTGTTGAGGAATTGTGAGGGCAGCCACTACAAAAGAAAGGTTTGCGTTCTGCAATATCTAGAACACGCCGTGACGCTTGCTCTGCTTTTTCTAACAACTCAACTCTATTTTGAATTTGCGTTTTTAAACTTTCTGGAAGATCTAATTTTAAGAATCGAGCGGCCAACATTTTTGCAATAGGTTCAGGTTGGAACTCATAGTGACCAATCAAAGGCGCTTCATCAATAGATGTGCTCCATTCACCCTTTCCATCACTCGCTTTGCCGATGATACGAGGGCGTTTGCCATCTGGAAGCGCATAGAGTTCATCTTTAATTTGTGCTTCAAGGATTGGGCGTTTTTCTTCAACAACGATTAGTTCTTCTAAACCTTCGGCAAATTCATGCAGACCTTGCGGTTCTAAGGGCCAAATTAAAGCAACTTGATACACTCTTAGTCCGAGCTGTTGCGCCGTTTCACCTTCAATTCCGAGAATACGTAATGCCTCAATGGTATCTAAATAACCTTTACCACTTGCTACAATACCAATACGCGCATCAGCACAATGCCATGTCACCTGATTCAGTTTATTTTCACGTGCATAAGCCAATACAGCGGGTAAGCGATATTGATAAAGACGTTGTTCTTGTTGAATGCCATGATCGGGCCAACGAATGTTGACACCATCTTCTGGCATTTGAACATTTTTGGGTAAAACAGGGGTGACTCGATCTAAATCTACATGCACAGAAGCAGAGGTTTCAACGATTTCACTGACTAACTTCATCGACGTCCATACACCAGCAAAACGTGACATGGCGACCGCATGAACACCTAAATCTAGAATGTGTTGTATTGAAGTCGGGTAAAAGATTGGAATGCCACAACCGATCATCACGTGTTCGGACTGGTGTGGAATACTCGACGATTTACAAGAATGGTCATCACCAAAGAAGGCAACCACACCGCCTCGTTCTGCTGTTCCTGCAAGGTTGGCATGACGCAGAACATCTCCAGAACGATCTACCCCCGGGCCTTTGCCATACCACCAAGCAGTCACACCATCATATTTACCTTGACCTGCGAGATTGGCTTGTTGAGTACCCCAAATTGCAGTAGCCGCGAGATCTTCATTTACGCCAGGTTGAAAAACAACATGATGGTCTTTGAGTATGCCTTCAACTTGCCAGAGAAAATTATCATAATTCCCAACAGGGGAACCACGATAACCTGAGATAAAACCAGCAGTATGATAACCGTTTAAAGTATCCCGCCGTGTTTGCGCAAGTGGTAAACGCACCAATGCCTGAATACCTGTCATGTAAGCAGTACCGTCATCACTGAGATATTTATCTTCAAGTGATACATCCTTTGTTGGAATTTTATTTGGCGTAAATTTTGTTGCTATATTCATTTATGTCTCCTTAGAATCTTGTAGTTCGAGCTACTTTCTTATTTCAACATCCAGTTGAATATTTGGAGTAAATGACACACTTGGATAAAGATTGATCAGTTCATTTAAGACAGTAGAACAGTTCAATGTATGTACATTAATGTCATTGTGGGTGATCCAGACTGGTGCAACAATGCGTAATTAAGAAAAACATATTTACGTTATGCGCAAAAATCTTGATGGTGGATTACTCCATGCAATGCATGCTTTCCTAAAAGTCATTGATAGTGGCAGCTTTACGGCTGCCGCAGAGCAGATGGAACTGACAACAGCGCAAGTGTCCCGACTCATTAGCGAGTTAGAAGGGCGTTTAGGAACAAAATTACTACAACGATCTACGAGACAGCACGCGTTGACCGATATTGGTGCAACTTATGCAGAGCAATGCCGTCAAGTGCTGGCAATGGTGGGAGAGGCCGAAGCTCAAGCAATGGGAATGGCAAGTAAACCGCAGGGACGGTTACGTGTTTTGAGTATGGCAAGTTTTGGTCATCATTATGTGTCTCCGATGCTGGCCGAGTTCTGTCAAACCTATCCAGAGCTTACGGTTGAATACCGTACTTCGCAGAATGTACCAGACCTTTTAGGTAAAGGAATTGACGTAAGTTTATATCTCACGGAATCTTTGGCTGACTCAAGATTTGTTGCTCGTCGAATTGGGACAATATTTTCATTACTTTGCGCATCACCAGCCTATTTAGAAAAATATGGCGAACCGAAATCATTAGATGATCTACAAAAACACGCGTGTTTAAGATTGGTTAACCCATCTATTACACCGCAATGGCATCTCGTGAGTGAAAATAGTTGTTCGTATCAAATCGATATTACAGGGCCATTGATTGCAGATACACCAGAACTATTACTGGACATGGTGCAGCAAGACATGGGCATCGCATTGCTTCCAACCTTTGCTGTGATTGAGGCTGTACGTACTGGGCGATTGCGTCGCGTCTTAGCAGATTGGAGATCACCTGATATTGGTGTTTATACCTTACTACCATCACGTAATTTTATTGATGCTAAAACAAGAGCATGGTTAACGTGGGTTGAGCAGCATATTTCGCCTAAAATTCAGAGTGATACAGACTATTTTTTATAATTCCAATTTACTATTAAGATCATTAAGGCAAACATTAAATAATAAAAAAGTAGATTTGCCACTGTCAGCTATGATAGATCAAAGGGTGTTTTAACCAAGGCTGATTATGTGTACATGCGCGATCTACTGGAGACTGCGCTAGAACAATTACAAAATTCAGAAATAGATCGTTTAAAACAATTCTTTATTAAATTCGATCATCATGTTGATCGTATGAGATAGCGCGTCGGATTTAGGCATAACGTATATTATGTTACTTAGCTTACTCGGCATCGTGAATAAACTTGTCCAGATTCACGATGCCGAGCTGTGGCAACAACTGAGGTTGTGTAGGCCACAGTCTTGGATATGTTATTTAACATAATATACATTATACGAAATAACACTTAAGTATTTAATATATAAAACAATATTTTACTGTATTTTCATTTATAAAAAGTGCCATGACCTTGTTTAGTTGTTACTTGGATAATGCTTTACCAGTCTTTGGATCTATCATTTCATCTTTGCTTGGTTCAATGCCTATAACAAATAAGATTTATCTGGTTTACGCTTCTAAGTAATTTATTTAATGTTGATTTAGGCTCAATGAACTAATAATGATCTAACACAAAATGCGTGAAGCTAAAGCGCATACATCTACCTTTGAAATTGCTATTCATGCGCCGTGGCACTGATGTTAGATGTTTGAAATTTTTATTTATCAGTATCCAATGCAATTAATGCTTCATTAATTAAAGTATGTAGTGCTTGCACCTTATCTAATCCCATTAAATGATTCATTTTCTGCTGTGCATTTTCCCAGTAAACATAGGCTTCGTTTCTTTTTTCGCGACCTAAATCGGTAATTGAAATTTCACGACTGCGTTCATCCTGCCCTTTTTCCAAAGCTAAAAAGCCATGCGATACCATCACCTGAATATTACGTGTCAATGTTGAATTATCTAATCTCATCATATTGGATAATTCTGTCGGACGAATAGTTCCGACTTTATATACAGTATTAAGCAAAGCATATTGTGTGGTTTTTAAACCAACATGGCTTAATTCAGTATCATAATGACGGGATAACTCACGCATTAATTTCCTGACTTTATAACTGGTACAGCTTTGTCTTAATTCTTCTTTTATTTCTTTCATATTGAAATTTACTAAAATGTTGTATATACAATAGTTGTATATACAAATATATTCAATCATTTTATACAATTTTAAATGTTTCTAGACAAGGAAAGAAAACGTGACTCAACTTTTTTTAGATGATTTATACGTAGGACAAAAATTTGTCAGTGAATCTTATGCTTTAAGTGAAGAAAAAATTATTCAATATGCTCAGGAATTTGATCCTCAAATCTTTCATTTAGATCCTGTTGCGGCAGAAGATACTTTTTTTAAAGGCTTGGCTGCAAGTGGATGGCATACTGCTGCTATTACTATGCGACTACTAGTCAACAGTTTAAATTTACATCATGGCATTATTGGAGCTGGTGGAGATCTTGTTTGGCCCCAACCCACGCGAGCGACTGATATTTTATCGGTTGAATCAGAAATTATTGAAATTAAACCCTCGAAATCAAAACCAAATCAGGCACTGGTGACCTTTAAGTGTGAAACTAAAAATCAACATGCTGAAGCAGTGCAAATATTACATCCCAAATTAATCGCTTTTAAAAAAATATCAATTTAAGGAAACCTAAGTTTTATTGATTCATATAAATATTTATTTCTTCAAAAAAAATTATTTTTCAAAATCAATTTTGTTAAGTACAAGAATAAAAAAACCAGATTATTACTGTTTTTTTTATTCATACAAAGTTAAATCAACTTACCTTTTTTAATTCTTCAAACGCTTTGAGTTCATAAGGAAGTCCAACATAGTTTTCAGCTAAAGTTGTTTGCCCTGCTTCTGAGCCAAGAATATAGGTTAATTCAGCATGTTTGATTTTTAAATCAAACTCACTTTCATTTTCAAACCGATGTAATAAATTTGTCATCCACCAAGAAAAATGCTCAGCTTTCCATACCCGTTTTAGGCATTTTTCAGAGTATTCATCAATACCTTGCTTAGAAGCATTTAAGTAATTCAATTAATGCACTAGATAAATATGCAATATCAGAAGCTGCTAGATTTAACCCTTTTGCACCAGTTGGTGGAACAATATGTGCGGCATCACCTGCTAAAATAAGTTTCCAAAACGCATTGGCTCGGTTACAAAACTGCGTAAAGGCGCAATACTTTTTTCAATTGAAGGTCCTGTAACTAAATGCTCGCATCTTTAAATCAAGAAGAACAAAAAAGTTGGTTCAATAAATATTGTTTAAAACGTTTAACCCCTTTTACGCTCCAAGATGAATCGGTATTTTATCAAGCGCTTAATCACGTGACTCAGCAAAATTATTGCTTATCAAAAGAAGAACACGAACTTGGGGTTATTGCAATTGCTGTACCAGTGTTAGATCGTCAAGGTAAAACCATTGCAGCATTGAACTGTATGTCACAAGTTAACCGTGTTACAGAGGAATATCTTATTCAGAGTATTTTACCTTTACTTCAAAATACGGCTTATGAAATTAGAGCAATGATTTAATACAGTGGTCAATCATCAACAAAAATGCCTGCCAGTATTAAACCAACAGGCATTGATTAGGATAAATTCTTTTATAGCATTAATACATTACTTATCTAAAGCATATGCAATCACGTAATCACCATGATCAGGAGACTGACGTGCACCACCAGCAGAAATGACAACATACTGTTTTCCAGTTTTAGGCGAAATATAACTCATAGGTGTACCTTGGCTACCGACGGGTAAGCGTGATTTCCAAAGTTCTTGACCATTTGAAGAGTTAAATGCTCTTAAGTAGTAATCTTGCGTTGCTGCAAAAAATACTAAACCACCTTGAGTTGCCATTGGGCCGCCAATCGTTGGCATACCAATCGGTGCTTTTAAGCCCATTTTAATTCCCATCGGCCCCGTATCTTGTACTGTGCCTAAAGGAACTTGCCATGCAATTTGACGAGTCGTCATATCAATTGCCGTCATTGTTCCAAATGGCGGTTTTTGACACGGAATACCCAAAACGGACATAAAGCGATTTTTATTTACTTTATATGGTGTACCTTTCATCGGTACAGCACCCATACCCGTATTCACTTTCTCTCCACCATTGGCTTGAATTTTAAGGTCTTCTGGAGTCTGTTTAATAAGTTGAATCCATAACCCTAAACGCATGTCATTGACAAACATATAACGGTGCGTCGGATCAAAGGCTATGCTGCCCCAGTTCATACCACCTAATGAACCTGGGAAACTTAGTGCTACATCTGTGCCAGGTGCTGTAAATAAACCATCATAGCGCATTGATTTAAAGTTAATACGACACATCAGTTGATCAAATGGTGTCGCGCCCCACATATCGGACTCAGTTAATGTCTGATTACCAATTTGTGGCATTTCAACTGAACGTGGTTGTGTCGCACTGTATTGTTCATCTGGAATATCCGCAGCTTTTACCGGTTGCTCAACAACTTTGGTCAAAGGTTTTCCCGTTAAACGATCAAGTACAAAGAACTGCCCTGACTTGGTTCCAATCACAACAGCAGGTTTTGTTGTTCCATCTTTCATTGGAAAATCAACTAAACTCGGTTGCATTGGTAAGTCAAAATCCCACAGATCATTATGTACCGTTTGATAGACCCATTTTTCTTTCCCCGTGGTGGCATCAAGGGCCAATATCGAAGAATTATATTTATGATCAATCGGTTGACGATTACCACCCCAAACATCCACAGATGAACTGCCCATTGGCAAAAATACTGTATTCATTTGTGGATCATAAGACATTGCAGCCCAAGAGTTCGCAGAACTACGCTTGTAAATTTCACCAGCTTTGAGCACATAATTAGGATCTGGATTACGTGGATCAAATGCCCAACGTAATTTACCTGTAATGACATCGTATGCACGAATAACACCACCCGGCATATCTGCTGCAACATTATCTGCAATACGGCTACCAATTACGATAGTTGTACCTGCAATAGTCGGTGCTGATGTCACCTCAAAACGAGGTGCTTTAGTTCCATCTCCTAAGCCTACAAGTAAATCGACAGTTCCATCGACACCAAAGTCTTTACAGCGTTCACCTGTATCCGCATTGACTGCAATTAAGCGTCCATCGGGTGTATTGGTATAGACTCGACGTGGACAAGCTGTATTTGCTGCAACTGTTGTTACAGGAGTCGCACCCGCTAAAGTTGGTTGTACCAAAGGCTGCGTAGCATCAAAATAGGCTACTCCACGACAACGCTCCCATGCATCAGCTTTGGAATTAACTTCTGCTTTCCAAATTTGTTTCCCAGAATCTGTATCTAAAGCAATAATGTTGTTATGCGGTGTACAAACAAAAACTTTATCCCCAACTTGTAAAGGTGTGGTTTGATCTTCTGCACCATTTCCCGTACCTGTCGTCAAATCACCTGTTTGAAAACGCCAAACTTCTTTTAAATCTTTAACATTATTTCGGTTAATTTGATCTAGGGCAGCAAAACGACTACCACCAGTATCATTACCATAGTGCTGCCAATTGACTTGCTGTTTATCTGCATTAACTGGAATAAGGGGTAATTCTTGACCCGAAGCAGCCACCGTCGGATGAGGTTGAAACATTTGATAAAAAGCAATCAACATACCAATAACGACAACTGTTGCACCTGTATAAGCGGGTGCAACCAAGCTACTTTGTGCTTGATAACGACGAATAGTGGGTAAAGTAAACAATAACGCTGCAAAGACACCCGCAGGGAACATCAGTCTGGAAAAAAGTGCCCAGAAGTCCCAACCTGCATCAAACCATGCCCAAACAAGGGTGCCTACAAATACAAGCGCAAATAACCACACACCGAATGCTTTTTTTCTAAAAACAAAAAATGCTGATGCTGTGGTCAGCAATCCAGCAATAAAGAAATACCATGAACCACCCAAACTAATGAGTTTTCCACCACCAATCAAATAAAATAAGCCCGTCAATAACAAGGCTAAGCCAAGTATAAAACACCATATTTTGAATATGGGTTGAGACTTAGAATGAGGTTCAGACATACATCTTACTCCAAGTATTGTGAGTTTAAATGATCACACCCTCTCCTTTGAGCATCATTTTCAATCACGGATAATGTGTTGCTGTCGCAATAGATTTGCTTGAGCAATTTAAAAAATGTTTAAATCCAAAGTGCTTTATTATTTAGATTTTAAGCACTTTGGATTTTGTGTACTGTTAAAAATTAACGCGCATACTTAATCCTGCAACCCATGCATCATCGACTTCTTTGACACCTGCCGGTTGATGAATATATTGAAGATTTGGACGTAACATGACTGCTGGAGACCATTGATAGGTATAGTTTAATTCAACGTTTAATTCATCCCGTTGAATTGGTGTATAGTCACTGGAAAATGCGTCATAGCGGTCATAACCTCGACTTTGATTGGTGGCAATTTGTCGGTCTTGCACACGTTCATTGACCACATAATTCGCCAAACCAAAACCAACGGAGTCATTTGGACGATTCTCTAAAGGCCCCTTGTACCAAAGTGCGATCTGTTGAGTACTTTGAACTGTCGTGGTGGCTTTATCATTAATCACACCATTAAAACTGACATATAAACCGCGTTTTGGATCTGCACCCTGCTGAATTAATTGTTGCTGAGCATTCAGCCAAAAGCTTTGTTTCCCGTCATGGACTTTGCCTGTTGTTTTGACATCTTTGGCTTCAGCTGTTGAATACAATGCACCGAGTTTATATTCCCCCGGCAAACCATCAAACATGCTCAGTTTTGGTTTCCATGCCAGTTCGACTGGAATCGTGGCACCTTCAACATTATTCATATCAAGGTTAAAACCATCGCTGTCTGATTGAGTTTTCACATTGTCTGGATTGACTTCATAAACACCTAATCCTAATGTCCATTCTGGTGCAAATTGATATTTAACATTTGCACCCCATAAACCGACAGGCCAGTTGTACCAAATTGAACCAATTGATTTACCTAACTGACCGCCACAAAGCAGTAAATTTTGAAATTCACACTGTGAACTATTGAAGTCATCAGACATGCCCATACGTCCAATTTTGAACTGAACCGTATTGTCTGCAAATCCTGTTTTGACCCAAGCTTGCGTTAAGCGCCAAATTTTTCCACGACCATAAATTTCTTGCGTATTGCCCAAAGCGCTGCTTCGCGGGTCTTTAATACGTTCTAGCGTAAGTGAATTACCATCTCGCTTAGTCATCATGATTGCTGCTGTCGTGTTTTCCCAACCTGCAATTTTGTTGAAGTCAAAAGTCGCACCGAGCGTTAACTGCCCTGCATTTTCCAAGGTATTGTCATCGTTATAACCACCTGCCAAATTGGTTGCCGCCTGACTCATAATGGATGTCGTAAATTTATAACCCTGATCTTCAAGTTGCTTACGCTCCCCATTCCAGTCACCGAGTAACCACTGACGATCTTGTGACCAAAAGTCATTTGCACTGGCAAATTGACTACCCAACAGAGCGACTGACAAAAGGCTTAATTTAAAAAAGTGTTGCATAACGAAATATCCCTTTTCTGTTTGGAAAACTCACGCCATGTGAGTTTTCCACGTTTTAATTGTTTTATTTAATGCGTACTGCTGGACTAAGTTCAGAAGTTGCGCCTAAGTGATTGATCAAAGTCGCTGTTACTGTTGCTAAAGCAGTAACAGGCTTCCAAGATGCCTGTGCTTTTCCTTCAGCATTGGTGGTAATCACTTGTGAGCCAAGATATTGTTCAGCTTCTTGAGCATTCGATTGACTGTTCGCAAAGAATTCTAATTGATAGCGTTGGTTCGGCTGAGCCTTAACCTCTGCAATCACTTGTCCCTTACTGAAACTTAATTTAGGTGCTTGAATCGCTTGATTTGGAACGGCATTACAGCCTTGTTCATTTGGCTGAGTACAGGTTTTTTGTAGTTTTGCCGCTTCAATGACCACACCACCACCACGAGAACCAACAAAATCTGCATGTTCTAGTGCAGGAACAGCAAAGATGACTGCGCCTAAACGTTGATTCGGTACGCAAGAACCACCTGCCTCACAACGCTTAATATCTTTGCCATTATTCCAAATTAAGTTTTTTGTTAATGTGGTACGTGCATTGGCATCTTTTTCTGAACGAATAGCCACACCGACACGATTACCATGCACTTTATTGCTGTCAAAAATATTACCGTCACCAGTTAAATTAAAGCCAATCGAGTTGTTGGTCAGTTCGTTATAGGCAATGTAATTACGTTTACCCCAGTTAATTTGCAAACCATCTGAATAATTTTCAAATTTATTACCCACAACGGCATTGTCATTGCCCCACAAAATTTCAATGCCTTGTGATGGCTCTGGATTGGCTTTAGTTGAAGTAAACAGATTGTTTGCGACAAGGTTAAATGCTGCACCGCGTGTCAACTCTAAACCATCACCGTTATCCACAAACAGGTTATCCAGTACTTTGTTATTGTTGGTCGTAGTTGAAGTTGGATTGCCCTTACCATCATCACCAGTCAGCATGACCCCTGAACCGCCATAGTTATTACTAATACGGTTATGCTGAATCAGATTGTTGCTTGAACGGTTGACGAGAACACCAATACAGAAACGGTGAATGTCCAAACCTTTTAAGGTCACGCCATTGACGTCTTGTAGAACCAAACCCGGTAAAGTCGTAGTACGCACATTGGTTCCATACTGTTCAGGGTTTGCACCTGGACAAGCTTTAGCACCTTCACCTTGAATATAATTTGAACCATCAATGGCAATAAACTCACCCGTTTTGTCCCATTGTGTGCCAATAATTTTGACCGATGATTTAATAGGCGGCAATGGTTTATCTGCCTTAATAATGTACGGTGCTTTACCCACGGCTTGAATTAAGATTTCATTTTCTTGAGCTGTATTTGTATTGGATTGCTCTATTGCCCAACGTAATGAACCTTTAGCACTATCATCTTGATAACGATCGACAATATAGGTTTCTGCGGCTGCAAATCCAGAACTTACTAATCCTAAAGTCAGTGCTGTTAAACGTAGTGAAGCTAATTTCATGGCGATATCCTTGTCCAAAAATTAAGGGGTTGGCTGAACGGTTTTTAAAAATTGTTTTAATTGAGCGACATCAATTTGACCGGGTGCAGAGGCTTCACCAATCATGCCAAAACTCATACTGCCGCCCATGTTGGCTGTTGCAATACGAGAAATCGTGCCTAGGCGTCCCATCGACATGGTCAATAATGGCTTTTTACTTTTCTGACTGACATTGAGCGTTGCATTCATTAAGGTGAATACATCTTGTTTAGACTTGGGCATCACTGCAATTTTGAGGATGTCTGCACCCATTTGATCTTGTTTTAATAAGCGTTGTTCAATGTCTTGTTGAGTTGGGGTTTTATCAAAATCGTGGTTTGACATAATCACCAAGACATTTTTTTGATGCGCACGTTGGGTGAGTTTTTCTACGCGGGATTGATCACGAAACATTTCAATATCCAGCAACTGCATAAAAGGTTGCTTTAAATATTCGCTATAGATTTTTTCATATTCAGCGTCGGAAACCTTCAGTTTTCCGCCTTCATTGGCTGTACGAATTGTGGCAATTAACGGTTTATTTTTCAGAACTTGATTGAGCTCTTTGCCAAGTGCAATTACCGCTTTAGTGTCGGATGCAAAATCTAATAGATCAATACGAAATTCAGCCATATCCGCATTTGGATTTTCAGCAATCATTTGCGCTTGTTCTAAGGCTTGTTGCTTGGTTTTTGCAGTAATCGGTACAATGGTTTTGACGGGAAATTCGCCAATGTTCAAATTTTTAACGTGATAAATTGCAGGAGAAATATATTTATTTACAGATTCGGCCTGTGCTGCAACAAAAGCCATTGAAATAGATGCTGCTAAACAGAGTTGTTTCGCAAATTGATTTAGATTCATCATTATTCTTCCTTGTGAGTCGGCAGTGCTCAAATCACGACTGCCGAATATCCTAAAATAGCTTTTGCTCGATTAAATATCTAAGAAAACGGTTTCTTTCTCGCCTTGAATATAAATATCAAAACGATAAACCACTTCACCATTGCGCTCTTCACGTTTAGCAATTAAGGTTTGACGACGCGGTTCCCATTCAATGCTGTTAAGTACTGGATCTTGAGCATTGGCATCACTTTCATCTTCAAAATACACACGGGTATTTAAGCCGGTGTTAATGCCACGAGCGAAAATAATCAAGTTAATGTGTGGTGCTTGAGTTGATGCCTTACGACCCGGAACAGTCCCCGGTTTAATGGTGTCAAAATGCCAAATTCCTGTTTTAAAGTCAGCACCTGCACGTCCCCAACCATGGAAATTAACGTCTGCTACTTTGTCTTGGAAATCTGCTTGGCTTGGATAAACGCCGTTGGCATCGGCTTGCCAAATTTCAACTAAAACATCACGTAAAGGTACGCCAATACCATCAAAAACTTGACCTTCTAAACGGATGCGTTGACCTTGCGGATTATTTTTAACCAGATCGTTATTAAAGTTATTTTCAAAAACTTCAATGCCGGCCTGTTTAGGCAATAAGCCAATATGTACATAAGGCCCACCTGTTTGTGATGGCGTCTCATGTAATTCTTCAAAATTCCAACCTTTCATTTTTTATACTCCATCCATTAATGTAGTTCGTTTTCGAAGTAAGTCGCTCGACGACCACGTAAGGTGATGTCAAAGCGATAACAGCGGCTATCTGCCTCAATAAAATTGCTTTTATCTTCTAAAGCAATGAGTGCGCGACGTTGTTCTTCTGATGGAATGGTTTTCAAGATTGGACATGAATCAATCAGGGTGTCACCTTCAAAATAGAATTGTGAAATTAAGCGTTGTGCCCAACCATCAGCAATCAGTGAAAAGTGAATATGTGCGGGTCGCCATTCATTAATACGATTACGCCAAGGATACGGACCCGGTTTAATGGTACGGAAAATATAGAAGCCATTTTCGTCGGTCATCATGCGACCGCAACCGCCAAAGTTTGGATCGAGTGAACCAATAAATTGGTCATTTGGATGACGATAGCGCCCAGAAGCATTGGCTTGCCAAACTTCAAGTAACGCATTCTTAACAGGACGACCAAATTGATCACGGACATAACCATGTACGATCACACGTTCACCCACAGGCAAACCTTCTTTGGCACAATTTAAAATTAAATCATTATCTTTCGGCCCAAATTGGTCAGCCGAAAAATGTGGTGCAGTGACTTCTGAAACGGTTTCACCAATCGCAATCAATGCATTTTTCGGTGAACGTAACACACTGGTCTTATAGCCTGGCGTATGTGCTGGCGGATGGTCATCGGTATTACGCTGTGCGTAAGCTCCCCAAATAATTTGAGACATTTGATCTCTCCCTTAAATACCTTATTGGTCTTTCACAATTTTTTTGGCCGCTATACCCATTTCTTCAAAAATCTCTTCAGCCATATGCATGGCTGCATTGGCAGCAGGTAAACCTGCATATAAAGAAGAATGAATAAAGAGTTCTTTTAAATCGTCTTTGGTCACGCCATTGTTGAAACACGCACGAATATGCATACGTAATTCATCGTTACGTCCAAGTGCGAGCAAAATCGCAATCGTCACTAAACTACGGGTATGACGTGGCATACCTGGGCGTGACCACACTTCACCCCAAGCAAAACGACTAATAAAATTTTGAAAATCTTCATTAAAATCATTTAAATTTTCTAAAGATCGCCCGACATGCTTTTCGCCTAATACTTCAGTACGAACTTGTATGCCTTGTGTATAACGTTCTTCGTCATTCATGATGAATACCTCTTAAGTTGCATCTGTATGGGCAACAAATGATTTAATAAGAATGGCAAGTGCAGCAGCTGTCGCTGGAATCAGTAACATGCTCAGAATTGAACTGAACGACCAATCATTACCCAGTAAAACTGCGCCAATCCATGCACCAAATACAGCACCAAAACGACCGATACCAGACATCCATGCCACACCTGTTGCGCGACATTGGGTTGGATAGAAACGCGTGCTCAAGACTGGCATTGCGGATTGCGCACCATTCACTGCCATACCTGCACATAAAATAAAGATGGCCAGTAAGGTTGGGCTAGCAAGGCTTTGACTTACGATAAAAGCGAAAATACCCGCTGCAAAATAGAAACCAGCAATGATCCTGTTTGGATTAAAACGATCCATTGCCCAGCCGACAAACAATGCGCTGAGCACACCACCGAACTGGAATAACCCACCAATAAATGCAGCGCGTTCCATCGTGGCACCAGTTTCACGCATCAACGTTGGTAACCAACTGGTGAGTAAATAAATGATGACCAGACCCATAAAATAGGTAAACCACAACAAGAAGGTTCCTTTGGCATACTGTTTTGAAAACAGGATTCCAAATACACCTTTTTTTGCCGTATTTTCGTTCTTTTCTTCTGGTACATAAAATTCTGTTGCATGTACGGCTTGCTCAGGGGCAATACGCGTCAGGATTTTTTTAACTTGGGTTGCTTTATTGCCTTTCAAAATGAGGTAACGGTACGATTCTGGTAAAAAGAAAACCACCACCAACATTAAAATAAGCGGTGACCAGCCACCGACTAAAAACAGGCTATGCCAACCATAGTTTGGAATCAGCCAACTACTGAAAAAACCACCCACTGCCATGCCTAAGTTATAACCGCAGAACATACAGGTCACTAACAATGAACGGCTGCGTGCAGGACAATATTCAGAAAACAAAGTGGTTGCATTCGGCATGGCAGCGCCTAAGCCAATACCCGTTAAAAAGCGAAAAACAACCAAACTATCTAGATCCGTTGCATAGGCACAGGCTAAGGTAAAGCCACCAAAAATCAGCATTGAAATTGCTAATACGATTTTTCGTCCAAAACGGTCAGCCATGGGGCCTGAAAATAAAGCACCAAAAATCATCCCACCCAAAGCTGCGCTCATTACTGGACCGAGCTGTGAACGATCAATGCCCCAATCTTGAGCAAGTGCAGGTGCAATAAAACCCATTGCTGCGGTATCAATACCATCGACAAAAACAATCAGAAAACAGACGGCTGCAATAAGCCATTGATATTTGCTTATTGGCGATTGATTAATTAATGCTTGCGCATCCATTCCTGATTTATGCGTATAACTATCCTGAGACGCCATTGTTGCCTCCTTAAGGCCAAATCCTTTTTGTTAATTACTCTATTGATTTTTCTCGATAAATCTCTCTAGCACTTGGCTGAATTCATCGGGGCATTCAATATTCGATAAATGAGATGCGGCTAAAATTGCAATCTCACCCTTCAGTACGTGTTCTTTAATTAATTCACCATCTTCTACTGTGGTTACAGGGTCTTTCGAACCACAAATAATTAAAGTTGGAATTTTGAGTTGAGGTAATTCATGACGAACATCTGCATATGCTAAAGCTCGACAAGCATTTGCATACCCTTTCGCTTGGGTGGTCGCTAGGCTTTGGATCGTTTGTTGTGCCAAAGCATTATGTTGATAATCAAATTTGTCACTAAACCAGCGGCTATGTGTTGTTTTCACTAAATCAGCCAAACCATTTTGTTCAACGGCATCCGCACGGCTAATCCATGCATCGGCTTGGCCAATTTTTGCAGCAGAATTTGCAACTGTAATGCTATTAAAACGATGAGCCGCATTTAAACCTAACCACAGCGCAGTAATTCCTCCCATAGAAATGCCACAAAAATGGGCCTTTTCTATATTTAAAGCATCCATAATGTCGATCACATCTTCGCCTAAATTGGCTAAGGTTGTGTTGTCAATAACATCACTTTTGCCATGACCACGCGTGTCATAACGCACAACTTTATATTTATCTTTAAAATATGTGGCTTGTGGATCCCACATGCCTTTATCTGTACCTAAAGAATTAGACAGGATAATGACCGGCAAATTTTCAGATCCATCAACCTGTATAGATAAAGTTTTTCCTTGTCGGTTGGTGATAATGTTATTCACTTTGCCTCTCCTTTTGCTTCTTTAAGCACAGCATCAATCTGATCCTGAATATTGCCTAAATAAGATTCAGGTTTAAAAATAAGTGTTAATTCATCTGCACTGAAATACTGTTTCACTTCTACAAATGAACTTACGATATCTTGTAAATGACTTTGCTCAGCAACGGCTTGTTTACAGGCTTTTTCAACAAAATGATGTGCATTTAAACGCCCCATTTTCGGTGCGAGTGCCATCATCACAGCTTCAGCCATAATCAACCCTTGTGTCGTCTCTATATTGCGCTGCATGTTTTTACTATTGACTTCTAAACCTTGCAGCACTTCAACTGTACGTTGTAATGCACCTGCACAAAGCTGAAAAATCTCAGGTAAAGCCAACCATTCTGCATGCCAAGCACCTAAGCTACGTTCATGTTCTTGAACCATACTTTGATACATACTCGACATGAGTGCAGGTACACGATTGGCTGCTGCCAATATTGAAGCTGCGGCAACGGGATTGCGCTTATGTGGCATGGTGGATGAACCACCACGCCCTTTTGCTGTAGGTTCAAATACTTCTGCAATTTCAGTTTGCATCATCAATGACCAATCACGCGCCATTTTCCCCGTATTTCCCACGACAATGGCAAGAAAGCCTGCGATTTCGATAATACGATCTCGTTCTCCATGCCAAGTACAGGTTGGAACACTCAGGTTCAGTTGCGCGGCATAAGCGTCTACAACCTTTGAACCTTGATCCAGTAGTGATGCCAATGAACCCACTGCACCACCGAGTTGAGCGGTAAGTACACGTGTTTTCATTTGCTCTAAACGATCTAAATCACGTTTAAAACCACTTGCCCAACGTGCAGCTTTATGTCCAAAAGTAATGGGTAATGCTTGTTGCAACCAAGTGCGTCCTATCATCACTTCAGCGCGATATTCTTCTGCAAGTTCAAGTGATGCTGCATATGCATGTCGCAATTGAAATTCCACAATGTCTAAAGCATCTCGCGCTTGTAAAATACACGCCGTATCCAGAATATCTTGACTGGTTGCCCCCCAATGCACATAGCGGGAAGCATCTTCGTCAATGGCTTTTACTGCTGCTGTAAACTGCTTTACAAATGGAATTGCGATATTTCCAGCAAGTCCTGTCGCTATTGCAAGGTTTTCAAAATCAATCGCTTGAATACCTTGAGTATTTGCAACATCTGCAATGATTGCGGCAGCAGACTCAGGAATTACGCCAACTTGCGCTTGTGCTTTCGCCAAAGCCACTTCAGCCTGAATCATGTACTTAAGCAAAGCATGATCACTGAAAATTTCAGTCATATCTGCTTGGTAAAATAAACTCGCATATAAGTGGCTCATAAGACGACAATCCTTTGACTTAAACGCGTTGAATAATGAGCGCGATGCCTTGACCGACGCCAATACACATTGAACACAAGGCGTATGTTCCACCTGTGGCTTCAAGTTGGTTCAGTGCTGTAGTGACCAAACGCGCACCCGATGCACCGAGTGGATGACCCAGAGCAATTGCACCCCCATTGGGATTGACTTGTGTCGAACCATCGGCAATGCCTAAATCACGTGTTACTGCTAAGGCTTGTGCGGCAAAAGCTTCATTCAGTTCAATCACATCCATTTGCTCAAGGGTTAAACCGGTTTGCGCCAAGAGTTTTTTGATTGCAGGTGCAGGTGCAAAGCCCATAATGCGCGGTTCAACACCGACTGTGG
>NZ_NEGL01000012.1:0-68711 GCF_002135425.1 Acinetobacter sp. ANC 4654 | reverse complement strand
TAGTTTTTTATTTTCTTCAAGCAGAGCAACTAGATCAGGCGAATATTGTTTTGTACCCACCAATGTTCCTGCTTTGGCTTTATTGTACCAATTTGAAAGGGTTTGCATTGAAATGCCAAGTTGTCTTGCTGTTTCTGAGACATTACCATTATTGGACTCAATAGTTTTGATCGCTTCAGCCTTAAATTCAGCTGTATAATTTTTTTGCTTTTTGCTCATGGTAAACTCCTAATGAGTATCTATAGTTTACCAAGTTAAAGCCTACGTTTTTTTCAGCACACATCAAGTGACCAAAGTCAGGGTAGAGAAATACAGCGCCTTTTAATATGACTGGTGTAACCTTTAAAAAAACCAAAGATATAATCACACCAATCAAAGAAATTCCTAAAGCCCATGCTTTCCCACTTAAAAAGCAATTAGCAACCCAAACAAAAAATCTAATTATTAAGTCCATGAAAACCCCTTTATATTTGTTTAGTTTATTGTTGCTGAACATAAAATATTCAAGTCTATAAGAGCATTTTTTTTGCTGATTTCTAGAATTCCAAGGTCGAAGTTAGGCTAGTTTTTAGCTAAAAAATACTTCGGGGAATGACTCATTAAGTAGCTAATTTTTATAGGTTTAGTTTATTGTTTTTAAGACCTAATCCATGTGCTTAAAAACACATGTTTTTTATATTTATTATAAGGTTATGTAGAGTTAGACCTTAATTTTGACATCGTAGAGGTCAGCAGTTCGAGTCTGCTTATACCTACCAGATATAAATCAAAGACTTATAAGCTAATCAAATGCTTATAAGTCTTTTTTTTGCTTATTTGTCGCATTTTATATTGTGTCAGACTTGGCTAACTTGGTGAAAAATGGCAGTATTTCTTAGCCATCTGCGACCAGTTTGCGACAAAATGAAGATACCTACACCAAGAAAAAGAGGTGAGACATATACAATTACTGTCTCATATCAAAGTAAAAGATATTACTGTACCCGTGATACGGCCAAAGAATGTGAGCAATGGGCTGCACTTAAATTATTAGAATTAAAAACACAAACTCGAATTGAAAATGGAGAGGTTAAACCTAAATTTTCTTTTAGAGATTTAAACAATAAATATTATGAGAGCGTTGGCCAATGGAAGGAATCTAAATCATCACGTGCTTGGATCAAAGGTCAACACAATAATTTTGAGAGTAAATTTGGTGCATTGGCACAAAAATCTATTTATGACATCACTCCGAAAGATTTAACAAATTGGCGCAACAAAAGACTTCAACAAGTGGGTGAGAATACAGTTCTAAAAGAAATTTCTCATTACAGTGCTATGTTTACTTATGCACAAAAAGAGCTTTTCATTTTGAATGAAAATGCTTGGATGCAAATGACGAAGCCCAAAAAACCTAAAGCACGTTCACGTCGTATTCATATATCTGAAATTGAACTGATACTTAAAGCATTAAGTTATGAGATGGGGCAAGTACCAGTTTTGCCGCAGCATTATGTTGCTTGGGGCTTTCTATTTGCTATTGAAACAGCAATGCGTCGTGGCGAAATTCTTTCAATGGAAAGGAAAGATATTTTTGATGGTTATGTTCATTTACCTAAAACCAAGAATGGAGATCCGCGTATTGTTCCATTGTCTGAAGAAGCAAAAGAATTACTGAAACTGATTAAGCATGACGGGCGTAGGATTATACCACAGTCAGAAAATGCCTTTCGGTTAATGTGGGAAAAGAAAAAAATCACAATAGGATTAAATAATTTACATTTTCATGATACCCGGCATGAGGCCATTACGCGGATGGTTCGAGTGAGGAAGTTACCAGTTGAGGTTCTAGCTAAAATTACTGGTCATAAAAAGATAGATGTTTTGGTTAATACTTATTACAACCCGAATGCAGAAGATTTGGTTGCAGCTTTTAATGGGTAAAATAGGCCCGCATATAGCGGGCATTTTTTAGTTTTTCCGCCTTGCTCCACGTCGAAATTTAGGATTTTTAAGAAGGGCATCGGCAGCATCAGGATCATACATATGTTTGCCGTTGCTCCCTTGGTTGATCGATATACATTTGGTTCTTATTGTTTCGTCAGAATACCCGTATTTGGCAACAAGTTCGGAAACCGATACTAATTTGCGTTTTTCAAGTTTAAGAGCCGTCACAGTACCACCAAGAAGAATTTGACCAAGAACAATTTGAGGTGCAGAGTCAGCTTCAATTGTTACGATGAATTCAGCCATTAAGTTTATCTCCTCTAAATTTGGTCGTCGGACGTTGTAGTTCTACGTTAGGATCGTGTTGCATAGTTTTAGTCTCCTGATTTAGTGATAGCTTCTATTTTTTCACTTAAAAATTATTTAGTTTTTTTAGGCTGTTGGTTGAAGTATGGGTTTGTGAAAAGCCAACATTTAACGACACGTTCCCGAATGTCCGTTGTGGCATTTTTAACATCATCTGCTGGGAAGTTTTTAGACTTCACAGGCTTATTCATATCAATGAATTTATAGCGACGACTTGAGCGAAGTAGGGTTCGCATTTCATTGATATCTGGTAAAGATTGATAGTTTCGAGCAGCAACTTTGTAGACTTCATTTAGATTGATTGCGATGCTTTGTGCATCCTGGTCATGATGATTCAAACTGAAGGAAGCACTGCGACTGACATTCATATATTCAAACGCATCCCAGAATTGCTGTACTTGAGGATGGTCACTGCCAAGCTGCTCTATACGCTCACGTGCCATCGTTTCTAAAATACGTTTAGCATCACAAATTTCATCCAGATCTATCACACCTTTTAAAACGTGTTCTGAAAGAGCATCAATCATTGCTGATACTTGTGCATGACAAAGAGCGATACGAGTATGAGTAATGCCTTTTTGATGAAATTCTTCTTCAAGACCTTGGATATTGTCTGAATAAGTTTGCAGAATCTTTGCTTCATTTTTTAGGCAATGCGTCATATAGGTACATGCTTCTGCAAGTTCTATACGTGATAAACGGTCGGCAATTCTTTTCTTATCGAGGTTATGGCCTTTAGTGGTCACAATAAGGTGCAAAGTCCGTGACAGAATCGCTTCAGAGGCTTGAATAGGCGTATTCTGGCTAATCATGATAGCACCACGGAATGGTGGCTCATAGGTTTCATTGCCTGCGGTTTTTAAGCCTTTAGAACGAATTGCACGACCGTTAAAAGCATCTTTAAGTTCATCCCAACTGAACTTTGCTTTTTGAGTACCACCATTTTGATCGTTACGATCACCCTCGATGAGGACGATGGGCATATTGGATGCTTGGGCAAAGTTACGATAAATCGCCACACTGGTTGATTTGTTTGGGTCAAAGCCTTCATAAGCTTCACGACCACTGAACTTCCATAATAATTCTAGTAAAGTCGATTTACCTGCACCGGCTTGCCCTACAAATTCGAAGAAAGGATAGGAAGAATTTAATGCGCGGATTTGTTCAGCAAAATAAGTTCCTGTCCACCACGCCAATATGATTAAGCCATTGGCACCATTTAAGGTGTAGTAGTCTTTCCACCATGTAGGTGAAAATTCTTTTTTTGGGTTAAGTGTGATCACTGGAGAATTGGCTAAACTTTTCAATTCTTTTTTTCCTGTTTTAAAGAAATCATGTTCATTTTTGTGGATAACTTGACCGTTATGCACAGCGTATTGATCAAAGATATAGGCCTGATAATCTTTGCTATAACCTATGAAATCAATCGTTTTAACTTCACGTAATTTTTCAGTCTTACGTTTAATAAAGGTTTCAAGTTGTTGGTCGCTACCTGTCCACATCGCACCTGAAAGCACTGACATGACACGTGGTTTAAATTTGCTGCGTGATGCCATGTGTTCTGCTGTAAATGTGGTTTTGGTTTCACCCCAAGGGCTTTGCAAATGAAAGTAATACCAAGATTCATCGGTGATTTCGTTGCGTTGGAAATACAGTGGTTCAAGTTGTGCATTGCAGATTTCTTTAGCTGAAGAACAGGTTTTTAATGCCTGAATACGAACTTCTTCTTCTGACAGCATTTGCTCTTGTTGAGTTTCTTCAACATATTGGACAGCTTTGTTATATTTTTCATAATCAAGTTCCCACCAGTAGGTGCGGAAATGGTGATTGAAAAAGAATTTACTAAGATTGCTGCCGTAAAAATTATAGATAAGTAGGCCTGCTTCTTCAGCCGTTTCTACAATTTGTAATTTGCCGAAATGGATATATTTCTCTAGATCCTTTTCGTTCAGTTGTTCACGTTGGAAAAGGTCGTTCCAGTCCAGTGATTTACCATTTATAGGTGCAGGAGGCAGAGCTGCGGTGGAGATCCATCCATCATCTATTGCATGTTTATGATGCTTTGATAAAAACTTTTTACCTGCTTTATCGTTGTCTAATGCCCAAACTAAACGAGGCTTATCTCTATTGAGTTCATGACAGCGTTTTTTAATTGCATCTAATAATTGGGTTGGATAATTGCCACTGTTCATATTACTCAGGCTAATGATTTTAGACTGTGAAAGTGCAATACTGTTAAAGATACCTTCGGTGATCCAGATGCTACCTGCATGACAGAGTTCATCTAAATTATGGATTGTCCAAGCTAAGCCTGTCCATTTGCCGATGAAATTGGCTTTCTGACGACCAAAACGATCTGGTCGGTCGATGATGCGTTCCCAATAAATACCTTCAGCCAATTTAAAACGAACTGTTGCACTGACGAGGTTTTTATTTTTTGGTGATTGATAGAGTTCTTGGCTATAGAGACCTTTTAAATTTTTAAGATCAAAACCACGCCCTTCTTTTAAATATGCATCTGCTGCTGCATTTGGATTTTCAGGTGTTCTAGGGTGATATTCAGTCCAGTCCTTAAAAAACTCTTCGCAAATATCTTTAACGTATTCTTCGTAGCCACATTTATTGATACGCCCACACTTCACCATGCGTGGTGTTTCAGCATGGGTATAGAGTTCTTTTTCATTACAGCTAGGACAGCGGCCTTCGCGATACCATTCACCGACTCTTTTAAAACTGAAAAGCTGGTTGAGTCTGTCATCAATACGACGTTGGAGATCCATTTAAAAACCTATAAAAGTTTAATTTGTTTGAGACGATCGCGGTATGTAGATGCCCGTGTCAGATCAATGGTCGACGAGTGGAATAAGGCAGAAATAAAGCCTTCAACATAATTCTTTTGATGTTCATCAAGTTCAGTTTGAATTTCCAAACTTGTTAAATGATGCTCGAGTTCTGTTTCCCACTGACGTTTATGCTGTGGTAATCCTGTCTGTACTTCTGGATTTGGATTAATACTGTTTTGAACCGGTCTCACCATTTCAAGACTTGCTGCGAAACTGGCAAGGCATTGGTCATTACGACAAGACACAATTAATTCATGTAAAAGAGGAGATGGCTTTTTACGGCTAGATACATGCATACGTGTGCCACAGTGGGGGCAATAAAAACCAATTGATTTACTCATGGAGTACCTCTAGATATTCAATCAAGTAATTGTTGCTCCCGACGACACTTACTTAATTTCTTTTTCTCATTTACAAAATTTTTCAAATATTTGAAAAATTTGTATTGGTTTTCTGTGATTGGCCTAAAGACCGTGCCTTATGATTATTTTAAATTTTGAGAAGAAGCTTCAACCAGTTTTGATTCAACAAGATGTTTAATCCATTCATTCAGGGTCATATTACTTTTAGCCGCTTCAATACGTGCTAAGCGTCGATTTTCTGGTGTTGTACGAAAGCTGATTTGTACTTCTTTTTGAGATTCTTTAAGAGTCATGACAATTTCCTTTGTAAGTCACAGTTTTAAACTGTGGTAAATGAAGATCTTTGTTAAAATGATATACGTACAACTATACTATCCTTTTGGATAGTTTTAAATGGATATACTAACCAAATGGCAAGTGAAAATATCAATGAAAGAGGTGAGCGTCTACGTTTAGAGCGATCAAAACTGGGCTTATCACAAAAGGACTTTGCTGCTTTATTTGATAAAAAATGGATGGCTGTTTTGCGCTATGAGAAAGGCGAAAGAGTGATGAATCAGGAAGATTTAGAGTCCTTACGAAAAGCAGGTGTTGACGTTTGGTTCTTATTAACAGGTGAGCGTAGCCGCCTAGATTTGCTGTCTGACGAAGCAAAAGAGTTGTTGAAATTGTGGGATTCTGTAGAACCAAGCCAAAGAGAAACTTTAATGACTTTGGTACGGAATTTTGCGGAGAGTTTTGGGAAAAAATGAAGCTAAATGAGTAAATATTCATTTACTCATTTTTAAATTTACTACAAATAAAAATAAGAATTGTAGCAATTAAACTTTATTAAATTGATTAAAAAATGATATATCATACAGGACGTTATTAGCACTTAATAAAACTATTATGAGTATAGAAAATATTGGAGAAGATGGCTTTCTCGACACTTTGAGAATAGTTGGTGGATCTAGTGGGGGAGTCTCTGCAAACACACGTCTGGCAACAGTACGGTGGCCAGACGGAAAAGAAGCAGATACGTTTATTAAAATTTTTCCTGTAGAAACAAGATCTTTAGAAATAATTAATGAAAGTTTTGGTTTTTTAATGGCGCAAGAAATAAATTTACGTCAATCCCCTAGAGTTGCTCTAATAAAAATCTCTGTTGATGATATTCCAAGTGTGGCTAATGATATCTTTGCTCAAGAAAATGGATATTACTATGCTTGGGCTTGCAGAAGTATAGGTGGGGAAAATATGAAAAAAATGTATTTTAAGCCACCCTACGATAGTGGATCTCCGCAAGAATTCTTACAATATTTTGATGCACTGAGTGAATGGGATCATTTTTCAAATTTAATTGCTTTTGATGATTGTGTTGGCAATTGCGATAGAAATCCTGGGAATATTATTTTTTTAGGAAAAAATAATTTGGCTATAATTGATCATGGTCTAATATTTGGTGGTTCTTATTGGTCGATTGATGGTTTACAAAATGCTAATAATTTTGAAAATTTGATGTTGAATAATTTTATTCAACAACATAACAATGCACCATCACATATCGCTTGGCAACCAGTTATAGATTGTGCGGCTAATAATGTTTCAAAGTATTCTACTTTTTGGGATAAATTATTTCATAAAATTATTCCAGTATTTCAAGTTTTAATTCCAAATATACAAACAGTAAGCGTAGTAGCAGCATTACTTATTAATTATTTAAAAAATCGAGTATTAAGTTCTGCTAGTCGTTTTACAAGTCTTTCCACTCATTATTCTAGCCTTGGAGCTGTAGCACCATGAGCAATTTATATATAGTAGAAAATAGCCAAAATCAAAGGCTACTTAGAGGTGAATGGTCTCTAATTCAGTGGAATCCTGATATAGCGACTGAAGAACTATTAAATATAGGAGTCGCTTTAAATATAGAAGGAGAGTTACAGTTTAAGATGCTTGATTATTTTGAGCGTCTCACCTGTTTATTTGATGAAAGTGTAGTTCAACATTTACAAGATGTAATTGAATTGTCTGAACATGCTTTAAAAAATAATTGTACTAATTTTTCTGATCAAATTGTCTGGAAAACTAAAGGGAATACTAAAGGTTCAAGTGAAAGTGAAATTTTAGATAGGCTATATAACCGTGTTATTACTTTAGGTAAACCATGTCAAAATAAAAATGTGATTAGACATGAATTTAAAGTAGTTCATAGTAATGCATTAATTAATCGTATTACAAAAAACTTAAGAGATTCATTTAAGAATGAGGAAAACTTATTAAGATTTTTACCATCAGAAAAATATATACAACATCAGGATGATAGTTTTTTAGTTCCATTACGAAGTGAGAAAGCTTTTGGAAGTATTGTTTCAGTAGTATCTTCAAACACTGATAAAATAAAAGCAAATTACTTAACAAATGTTAATGATTTAAAAACTGCTGCAATTATTGAGAATAAAGAACCTACATTTTTTGTTTTAACGCCTTCTGATGATGAGTTAAATAAGCTTGATAGTAATAGAGCTGATCAAATAGATTCATTAATTGAAAGTCTGAATCGTAAACAAGAACAGCAAGGTATTAAAATTGAAAGTGAATACTCTGAAGAAGTCTTAAAAGATAAGATGGCTTGGTGGGCAAGGCGACAAGTGGAAGCAGCGTAATAAAAAAAAGCCCTCCTAAGAGGGCTTTTTTTTATTACTCTTTATTTACTGCCTTTTGAATTTGACGTACCTGTTCCTGAATAATAAATATGGTTGCAGCTACAGATTCACCTGTTAGTGTTTCACAACTTCCAGTCGACTCGATCAATAAAGTTAAATGCTGGTCTAATAACGATAATCTTGCTTGGATATCCATAAGAATCCCCTAGGAACGGTTAAAACCGTTATTTATCAGGTCAGTCAGTTCATTGAAAAATTGCCAACTCTTTTCTGTGTTCTCTAGAATCAAAATTGCCTGTACAGCGCAGATTGAAAGGTTGTATGTGTCGTGCTGTTCACTGAAGTGGTAGTCAATGTTTTCACGAAGTCGTGACCAGACAATATTGGTTTCTACAAAGGTTTTGTAGGAAATATCTGTTTGCAGCAAACGATATAAATGCTTCGAGCTGATAAAGAACTTACGCTTTTTAGAATATGGTTCTTGAACTCGAATAATGTGTTTTTCAATTCCCATTTTTTAAGTCCTTAAAAGTTCTTCAGGTAATATTTGTTCTGGTGTGTGCCATTGCCATTTATTGATATCAAATCGATTCGTTGCCGAAGCTGTGTAACTGGTTACGGATCTGGCTTTTTTCTCCCAAAAGTAGAGCCGTGGATCATCATAAGAAATGTCGAGTTTGTACTGACGAAGCTGTTTGTAAAGCGTGCGGTGTTCACGGGGAATGGTGGCAAGATCCTCTGCTGTGGCTTCAGCATGAATAGGCACTTCTGTACCTTGGATTTTTTCTGGTGCTGGCTTTGGTTTTGACTGCGGTTGTGGCTTTGTAACACTTGCTGATATACCAAAGAGTTGCTTTAATTTTTTATAATTGATGCTGTAGTAATTGACCCGTTCGCGCTTAACAGGATTGAGTTTTTGAACTTCAATGATGCCAAGTTCACTTAGTTTAGCAATAGCTCGTTTGATGGTGGAAACACTATATAAACCAAGAGTTTCTTTCCAGTTTTCAAAGCTATGCCAGTACCATTTACGTTTTTGATGAATGAGGCATTTGATCGGCTCACCATTTTTACGTTTTGCATGGTTGAGTAGGTAGTAAAGCTTTTGTAGAAATACCGCAGCAGGTGTACCTAGCTCTTTTACAATGGTTGGAGAAACATGAAGTGCAAATTCTTTGGGTGCAATTAAGATTTTAGACATTATTTTTCTCCCCGATAGGTTTCAGTGAAACAAGCTTTACAATTTGATCTCCATTGCAGTTTTCCGCGCCAAGTACCATTTTTATAAAAAAAGTCTGTGTCGAGAGGATAGTAGTCGCCACAACGGGTACAGCGTTTTTCTGTACCGAGTTCAGTGTTGATATAAATTTTAGACATGCGATTCCCCTTAACGTGTGAAACGTAGGCGAATGAAATTTAAAATTTGTTTATGAATTTGGGGTTGGGCAAAGTTAGATGCTTGTAAGCGTTGTAGACAGAGGGTATCGAGGCGTACAGGTGCTGAATGCACACTTTTGTTTTGAGTGTTCATGTTTAAGTCTCTTGTAGATAATTTCTAACACCTACCAGCATCCTTCCTACGGGATGGTGGCAGACTAAACAGGGTGTAGGAATACCGCTCTACAAGTAACGGCCAGCACGAAGCTGCCCTGTCTAGCCTACCATTACGGACAGACCTAAACAGTCAGGCAAAAAAAATGCCGCATAAGCGACTTTGATTTTGCGCTTGTAGATAATAAAACAGGTTCCTACGCCTGATCACAGATTTTGCTGTGATAAGGACAATATAATTTAATTTTTTTTTATTGCAAGTGTTTTTGTTAAATCTGTTTGCTGTCGAGTTTTTCTTAATTTGGAATTTTTCAGTTTTGATTTTTCTTTATTCTTATATTTATTCTTATATTTATTCTTATTAATTTATTCTTATTATAAAGAAGAAAAGTTCATTTTGACCCATCCCATTGGTTCAAGATGAACTATGCCATTGGGTCAATATGAGCTGATTCATTGGGTCATATTTTATTATGTAACATAGTATTTATTTTTAAGATAAGTTAATGGTTGGTTTTAAGAGATCTACAATATTGGATTTTAGTGGATTGGTATACTTAACTTTGTGAATTTGTGAGAGAATGCAGAAAATTTAATATATAAGCAGTAATAGCTTACTAACTTCATGAAAAAGAAATTTAATTCACGTTTAGTGGACTGGGTAAATGAGTTAGGGCAAGACCGACTCAAAGAAATGAAAGCGTTAGAAAAACGAATTTTAAAAGGTTCGGATTCTATTTATGATGAAATAGAGCTTAGCCATTTCATCCATGAGTTTGGTAGCGATGATTATAAAATAGCAAAGCTAGTTTTTGATGAGATCATCAATGACCTCAAAAAATTACCCATAAAAAAATGCCCATTTTGTCAGGGGAAAATGGTCGATAACAGTGATGCCGTCATTTTAAAATCATATATGGAAAGCTTTTGGCTGTCTGAATCTATGGGTGTTTACCATACTCGTTGTAATGATCATGCTTGGCTTGGAAATTTTACGTGGTCTTGTTATGACTGTGAAACTGTTGAAACCCATCCACCAAAAGAAACTGCGAAGGTGTGGTTAAACACGCAAGAAATACGAAAGAAGAAAATCTTTGCCAGTTCTGTATTTAAAAGATTTACTGAAGTAGAAGCTATGAGCCTTGAAGGTGCAGCAGGACGTGGGTGGCTTATTAAGTACGATCAAAGTTGGTATAGCAATTATAAAGTGAAAGGGGCGTTGGTGGGGTTGTGGGGGATATAAAGCAGTTTTAATTAATTATTAAATTTAAAAGAGGGTGTATGGAAAAGTTATTAGAAGCTATCAATTATTATGTTGTTGAGGGTATTGAAATTCAAGATATAGAAGCTGATTTTCAAGAATATCTGGATAAAAAGCCTGAACCTAAGGCAGCTAACATTGATGATTATATTAGAGTTGAAATACTAAAGCAGGGTGGTACTATTTGTGACAATGAGCAATTGGCACGTATGTACGCATATACTTATACTTTAAGTCGTTGTGAGGCCATATTTAGTGCCATTCGTGGAATAGCGGATTTAAAAGGGATAATAAGAAATTTAGAATATACTCTAGTGGTGGATTTTGGTTGTGGCCCTGCTACTGTAGCTTTAGCATTTGCCTATTACTATCATAGAATGACTAAGAGGGAAGCAATTGTTGACATAAACTATATTGGGAAGGATTTGTCATCCGATATGATTTATTTGGCTAAAGATATTCTTTCTAGCGATTTGTTTAATAATGATGAGAATTTTGTATATTTAAAAGGTAAATATATTGATGAGAATGGTGTTAAAGAGTTTAAACCTAAAGAAATACGTATTAATAATTATATAGCACCGAAAACAATACTATTTGTTTTTAGCTATATTTTTAGTCAGGGGGAAGTTGCTGACTCAGTTCAGTCATTTATTAATGATATCTGTGAAATTATAGAACAAAATGAAACTGCTGAAACTTACCATATTTTATATTTAAATAAGGATTATCAACATGATGGTAGTGCTTATGATATTTTTGTGAAGGCAATAGAGGAAGCCGATTTCACCATCTATCCAGATAGTGATTGGAGAAGTGGTAAACCTTACATGCACAACACAAAGTATGATGGTAAAGCTATTCGAGATTTTGATACAGGTAATGTATCGGATATATATAATATGGGACCACTATATTATCAATTGTTAGAAATTAGACGAGATTAAATTTTATGGATACTGCTGATCTCTTTGGTGAATTTAAGCCAGAGCCTATTGAAGTAAATATTTTGGGTTTAGAGTACTTATCAGATTTCTTAAGTAGAGAGCAGGAAGAGGGTATACTCAACCATATAGATCAGCAACCATGGATTACAGAACTAGACCGTAGGGTACAACATTATGGTGCTAGATATGATTATAAAAAAGGGAATTTAGATAGATCACAAATAGTACCTAAAATACCAAGTTTTTTGAATAAGTTAGTTTATGATTTGATAGAAGAATGTGGTCTGTCTAATGCACCTGATCAGCTAATTATAAACGAGTACTTACCTGGTCAAGGTATTTTTGAACATGTTGACTCCCCATCAGCTTTCCAAGACACTATTATAATGATTTCACTAAATTCTACCTGTGTAATGGATTTCATCCCATTAAAAGAAGAATATGGAGAAAAAGTATCATTGCTTCTAGAAAGAGGTAGTTTATTAAAAGTTCAAGATGATGCGCGTTACAAGTGGAAGCATGCTATTCCTAAACGGAAAAAGGATATTTGGCAGAGTCATGAATTTATACGTCAAAGACGTGTTTCATTAACATTTAGACATATTCTAAATAAATAATAATTGGGCATGATAATGCGTAAGTTAAATCTAAACTTAGTTGAAAATGCAGTTGATAGTTTTAATGAAGCATTAGAAAAATATGATCTAGGTACTGAAAATAATTCTAAACCATATAAATTCGCAGTATTACATATGGCGCATTTTTTGGAATTAGTATTAAAGCAAGCAGTTTTAGTGATAAATTCTAATTTGGTTTATACAAGTGCTTTTAAAGAAATGGAGAAAAGAGCAAATAATAAAAAAATATCATTATATGAAATGTCTGAGCAAATGAAGGTTGCTAATTATAGTTATGATCCTGAGGTTGGAAAAAGTAATCATACTATTTCCGTGAATGATGCGAAGAAATTTTTAATAACTTTACCAGAAAGCTTTAATTTAAATACAGAGTTTTTAGATGATATTAATTTGCTTAAAATACTTAGAAATAATATTGAACATTTTGAATTTGAATTAAGTCTTAAAGATACGCGTTTAGTAATAGGTAGGTTAGTCAGATCGGCTAAAAAATTTACAGTCGATTTTAAGCTTTTTGATCTTGATCAACATATAAGTGCATCTAATATAGAAGTATATAATTTATTAATGGATGAATACGAGCATAAACTTAAAGCTGCTCGTGAAACAGTGACTGAAGAAACAGAAGATGCCTATAGAGGATATCGACCTAAAGAATGGCATTGGGTTGAGTGGAATGTTTTAGATTGCCTTTATTGTTGTGAATCAGATGTAATGATTCGAGATAATACATCCTCTACAGGATATAAGTGTCAAAATTGTGGTGAAATAGATTCTGATGAAATACCCGTTACATGTGAACGGTGTAGTATCACATTCGAAAAGTTTTATACACGCTCTTATAAAGATGAATATAATATGGTTAATTATATTTGTGATAATTGTCATTTTGATTGTCTTGAAGATTAAGTGTATTTTACTATTTATAAATTATATACCTGCTTCTAGCTCTAGTTGTGTAGTCAATCCGCCACTTTTAGCATAGCTATGAGTGGCTTTTTCAACGATCCATTTCAGCTTATCAACTTCAGCTTTAAAGCCATTTAGTTTGACTGGTGACTCGGTACTCATTTCAGGTATGCCATAAGCCGTTGTGATACTGAATTTTGCCATCTGCCTTTTAATTTCAGCCATTTTTGCTTTGCTTGCACGTGCAGCTTCTTCTTTATTGGCAAAAGTTCCCTTCAGATGCTTAACTTTTCCTTTTTCACCTGCGACAGCCTTTTCACGTTTGGCTTTACTTGTGTCCTGATAACTGGCTGATACGCCAGTATGGTCAGATTCACGATCCTGTTCACTATAACGAAATTGATCACCATCATTTCTGGTTAATGTGATGGTAGGTAAATTCTTACCTGAGGCTGTCTTTGCAGAACCGGCTTTGAATATAAGTAAGCGATCTTTTTTCACCGCCATTTCAGCACCATTTTGTTTGGCTAGACGCTGTAATAGGTTGAGATCCGATTCATTGGTCTGGTCAACATGGGCTAAATTTATGGCTTTTAAGTCAGCAGTCATGACCAAAGTTAGCTCATGATTTTTGGCAACTTCAGAGGCTATTTCACCAAATTTTTTACGGTGATAAGACTTCGATTTTGCTTCCTTAATTTTGCTTTTGAAATTGGCACTAGAAGCTTTCACTGTAATAAGATCGGGTGTACCTGACCATTCAGTTTCATCTACAACAAAGTCGCCTTTATCATGAATATCTTCACCTAAATAGCCCATTTTACAATTCAGTTTTACGCCACGCTTGGGTAACTCTAAAGCACCGTCGGAGTCATCTAAAACAATACTCAATTCATCTGCTTCATTGGCTCGATTATCAGTCACAGTGACACTAATAATACGGCTTGAAATCAATGCATTTAATGGTTGGTTGTTGGCAGTGATAATGCAAATTGGTGTTTTAATCATACCGAATCATCCATCATTTTAGGTGCAGCTTGATTTTCAATGCGTTCATCATCGGTACGAGATAATTTAAGGGTGTAATCAATTTTTCTTGGTACACCGTTATCCATCAAAATGGATTTGGTTTCGTCAATGCTATCGATGACAAAGACACCGTATAAATACCCAGAGCCATCCATCAACACATAGCCTTGACCTGTATCTGCCATACTTGCCAATTCATCCAAAGCAAAACGTGTACCGAATCCGTACTCTTCATAAATGAGACCAGGTAAAGTGACGGTGTCTGCACCTGCACCTGTAAATTGTTTTTTGGGACGACCAAAAGCAACCGCATTATCTGCATAATTCCACGCACGTTGCCGTTGAATTTCCTGAAAGGCCAACGTACTGGTCTTAAAAATAAATTGCCCTAGACTCATTAACATAACAATTCTCCTGTTCAGTCCTTGTCACTGTAGCTGCGGTTTGAAGATGGTGCCGCAAAACTGCTTTGCCATTGCTTCATTTTTTGGTCAATCACGACACCGACAGCCTTCGGATCTGTTACGCCTGTGATACTAATTTGCGGTGCGCCAAAGTGATTAACAGTTTGCCCAGATTGAGGTGCTCGCAACGGAATAATCGCTTTGGTTTGTACCACTTTGGTTGGAACAGATGTTCCTGTTGCACTGACTTGAGGGATTTTCGGAATTTTAGGAATATTAACGTTCGGAATTTTATTCATTCCTGTAATCAGCAAATTAACTGCACCGATCACCTGTCTTAATGGGGTAAGGAGGTAATTGATAAATGCTGCACCTGCTTCCATGACACTGGCTTTAACAGAGCTGAATGCAGAACTCACACGTTCTGGAATTAAAGATATCCAACCAAAAAACACACCAATTGCTGTACCCACAACAGTAAAAATGGTGGCACCGAATTTGACCAGAGTAACAATGACTTCAGCCAATACGCCCAGAATGATTCCCAGTGCCTGACCGAATATTTGGCCATAAGAAGAGGCATTGGCTAATTGTTGGTTGGTGGCTTGAAATGGTGTCAGTGCTTCAGCCAAAACGCCTTTGAATATGCCCCAAACAGTGACTAGGCCGTCCCATATTGGTTTTAATGGCGCAAGTGTAGTTTTTAAGCTGTTAAATGAGGTACGCAGGGTATCAATCAAAGGGGATAGGCCCATTTGAAGCCCTGACCAGAACCCTTTAAAGAATGCTTTGATTGGATCCCAATAGCGATAAATCGCAAGCGCGACTGCACCAATCAGCACGATAATCCAAGTCAGTGGATTAGTTAGTAGGGCAGCACTCATGGTTAAAATGCCTCGGATGAGCAATGGAATAGCCTGTCGTGCTAAGAACATAAATGCCCGACTTAATAACCCGACTGCCTTGGTAATTAGGTTAATACGACTGGGTAAACCAATGCCTAATTTGCCTGCAATTGCTCTAAGAACAAACATTAAAATGGTGAGTTTGGTAATACCCGCAATAACACTGACGATTGCCCCAAAGAAAAGGTTAGTGGTGTATCGAACCCCAAGTAAAGCAACTTTAAACAGAAGTAGCTGCATCGCAATTTTGGCTAATGTACGAACCAATTCAGGGTTGGCATCGACCCAGTTTTTAACACGTTCAATGATGGCAGTGATTTGCTGAATAAAATTCCGCATATCATTACCCAACACTTTTTGGATAGAAATACTGAAGTCTTGCCAAGCACCACCCATATTTTCAATGTCGCCTGCGAGGTTGTCTTTTAAAATTGCAGCAGCACGTGCAGCTGCACCTTCAGAGTTTTCTAATTCACTGGTCAGTTGTTTAATCTTATTGACCACTTTTCCTGAGTTTTCATCCAGTACGGCTGTTTGATCGACCAACACCGCCATTGCTGAAGCTGCTTCTACGCCTGAAATATCAGAGATAAGTTCAAGCCGTTTTTGTGATCCCATTCCTTTGGTGGATTTGCGAACATCATCTAAAATATCGGCCATTGATCGCAGATTACCTTTGGCATCTACAGTCGTGACATTGAGTTCTCTTAATGCTAAATATGCAGCTTTTGGGGGGGAGGCCAAACGAAGCATAATGCCGCGAAGGGATGTACCTGCCTGTGTGTCGAGAATATTATTATTGCCAAGTAAACCTGCCATTGCGGTGGTTTCTTCAATACTTGCACCATATTGTTTCGCAACAGGGGCTACATATTTCATGGTTTCGCCAAGCCCTTGGACACTGGTTGCAGTGGCGTTGGTGGATTGAAGAAAAACATCATTGACCCGGTTAATTTCTTTGGCTGCCAGACCAAAACCATTCAAGGTACCAATGGCAATTTGTGCAGCTTCAGCCAGTTCAACTTTACCTGCTTCAGCCAGTTGTAATGTTCCCCCCAAAGCATCACGAATTTGACTCGGATTAAAGCCACCTGAGCCTAAATTAAATTGTGCTTCTGCTGCCTCTTTAGGGCTAAAGGACGAAGCTGCACCCCATTTTCGAGCATCTGCTTCAAGCATTTTCATGGCAGCACTGTGTTTTTCTAAATCAAGTACAGCCTGTACACCACTCATTTGTTTTTCAAAAGCAATCGCAGGCTGAAAGAATTTATATAAACCTGCACCTGCGGCTATACCACCAATAGCAAGGCTTTTAAATTCCTGACGCATCGCTTGGCGGTTTTGAGAAAGTTTTGTATTCCATTGATCGGTTTTGTGCAGCAACGCAGTTAAAGCATGATCTACATGACCATACTCTGTCACCATCATGCGTGTCGCTGCACGTACAGCACGAGAGGATTTTTCAGTTTGATTTAATGACTGGTTATAGCGTTGGGTATTTGAACCGCCTAAAGTTCGATTTAAGCGGTCGATACTGCGCGTAAGGTCTTCAATTGAATCTGAACTAGCATCAGTTTGTTGGCGAATCAGCTTGAGAGGCTTAGATGCTTCATCCACAATTTTTAAAATCGCACTTAAACTTAGATTACTCATTTTCAATTCTGACCTTTTATTTACTTACTTCTGAACGCACTCTCGCACGTTCATTCCATTGCATGAGTTCTTCAATTTCCCAATACTCGCAATCTTTCGGTGCCCAGTGAAAAACCACAGCAAGGTTGGCGATTACGTCATCAACGCTGCTTGGGATTTGGCTTTCGCACTGACTAAAAAATTGGTCAACTCCACTGCCAATGAGGTGTAATCAGATACATCCATATTGTTAAGTTCGGCAGGGTTTAATGTTGGAGAAGTCACCCGTGACAGTACGGTATTGGTCGCATTGATATCCCATTTCAAAACATCTTGAAGGCTGAGATTACGCAGCGTTCCTACGTTAGGTTTTCGGATTTCGATGCGAGAAATTGACTGATCACCACGCAGAATAGGATTTTCTAAAATCACCACGCGTAGATTTGGATCTGTAATTGTTTCAAGGTTTTTACTTTGTTCATCAGTAACTTTAGCCATTTTTAATACTCATTTAAAAAATTGTGGGTAGGGGTTACCTGGTCTTTACAGACCAAGTAATTTTTTAATTTCTTCAGCGATATCGGTTGAGCCAAAACGCTCGGTACCATTGATAAAGTCCAGTTCAACTTCAACTACACCATCCACCTCCATGCGGAAATAGGTGTAGTTGTAAGACATTTTGATTTCGGTTTTTTCACCGTTTTTGGAATCACCCGGATCAAGTTCGAGGGCTTGGCCACGGGTATAAATTTCTACTGTTTGAGTGGTGCAATTGTCCTGACGTTCATAGACACCGACATAACGAACAGGTAAATCTGAAGTACCGCAGACACCGAGCTGACGGTACTGTTTGACATCAAAACCTGCATAGGTGACTTCACCTTCAAGCTTTTCATAGCCCATCACCAATGCAATATCGCCAATCATGCCTGCGCCACGATAGTCTTCAGTTTTCTTGGTGATTTTGGGAATGGTGACGCTTTCAGCGACACCTGCCCATGAATGTGTATCCACAAATACATTAAAGTTTTTGAGCGTACGTGGAAGCATGGCTTAGATTCCTTCAGTGGTATTTGCACCATTGATCAGTTGAGCGAAGTCAACTAAATAACGGTCGGTAATACGTTGGTTTAGCCCCAAGTTTTCAAGCGTAGGGACAGGGGTATAGTTATAATCAATCCACATCACACCTTGCGATAATTGTTCGACTGAATTTTCAGCTTGGTCATACCAGACGGATGCACCAATCAAATGCTTGGCATCGACATGCTCACGTAATTTGGCATTAATCGAGTCAATAATGTCTTTGGCCAAGAAAGGGGTAAGCGGTTGGTCGACGAAAGGAAAACAGCCATTGATAATGGTGTCTAATAAAAACTGAGCTGTACGTGTTGCCACTTCAAAAGAAAAGCGAATGTCATCAGAACAGTTACGATTGCCCCAAAAACGAAATCCCATATGCTGAATCATGGTGGTGATGTCATGGCTATTTAAATAACCTGCATCGGTGTCAGGATCTTCTAAATCCCATGTGATCGGTTGGCTGATTCCTGTTGGACCCGTCACAGGAATATTAGACAGTGATTTATGCCATCCGATTTTTTGATCCGTTTCAGCACGTAATGCAGCAGCTGCGACGGCAGCGGTAAAAATGCCTGTTCCATATTTTAAGGTCATGATGGTTAGACTCCTTCATACATGGTTTTGCCCAAGGTAATTAATTCCAACGGACTGGTAAAAGGCAGTCCGCTATAACGATCTCGGAGCATAGGAAAGAGGTCATTTTCTTCTGATGAATTTTGTTTGAACACAAAACGGACTGTATCTTTTTCTAAATCACCCGCATTGCCTCGAATCGTATATTGGATGGGACTAAAGAAATGTGCGATACCGCCACCACCGTGATTCACAGTAATATCAGGATATGCGTCCAAAATATTAACAATACTGTCTAAGAAAGCATCAGCGGTATTGTTTGGTTCTTGGATGACGATCGTTTGATTAGACTCTAATTTTTCACCATTACGATAAAGATCATAGGTCAGTGAAACTGAGGAAAGATCTGGTGGAGCTGCTTGAATTGAAATTTCATTAAAATCTAGGTCTGAATCAGTACTGCCTAAGAAGACATTGCCACTGGTCCATTCAGGCCAGATCAGTTCAACTTCACGGAATGCCAGCATATTGCGGAAATTCACTACAGCTTCAGCCGACTCTAAAATGACACCGTTATTATTGCGTGGTGTGATGTATGAATAAGCGCGTAGCTTTTTGCAAATCGCACCGATGGCATTAGCGATATCAATTGTTTCAACATCAGGAACACAAATGATTTTGGGTGTAATGCCGAGCATGGATTTAACGGTCAGTAAGGCTTGTAAACCTGTTCGCTGACCTGTTTCTTCTGTAGTGCCAATCACCAAAGATTGATCTAAACCTTCTACTAGGGGGTGATCAATTCGAATCACCACTAAGGTTGGTGATGTAATTTGAGAAATGATTTCTAGATTTTTACGCAGATTTCCAGTTGTACCGGCTTTGGGTAAAACACGATTAATTGAGGTGACCAGAACAGGGGTGTTAAGTGGAAATATTTCTTCATCCGCATCATCTGCAAAGGCAAGCATTGCAATCACAGCCGTGGCTGCATCGCGAATCGGGATTTTTCCTGAAGCTGTTTCTCGGCCTGTAATACCGTGATGAAATTCAGCCATTATTATGACTCCAAAAGTGGTTGTGCTTTTAAAGTCATAATGAATGGAGGCGTTTTAATATTCTATGAGCAAAATCCTGTTTAACGCTTAATTAGGATTTTACAAAAAATGATTATGCGGTTCGTTTCCATACGTCAACGATGATAGAGGGTTGAATGTTGTTATGGGCTTGACTACTGCCATTTTTTTTAATCTTCATCTTGGTAAATTGTGCAGCAGTAATATCTGAAGTTTGAATGTAGCTATTGTTGTAATGGGGTGAGGCTGCTCCTGCAGGATTTGTACCGCTCATGCCATCGCCATCACTTGGTGTAATGTCCCCTAATGAAGCCACAAGTTTATTGTAAGGTGAACCCTCATCAATATGATCATGTTCTGGCATTTCAGCTTTTGTTATTTGATGTTCATATTCACCATCAGAGTCGCCAATGGTTTTCATGAATTCTGGCGCGAGTTCATTAGTAGCAGAGGCACGTGCAACAAGGGCATGGCCATCACCAAATTTTTCCCATACGCCATATTTTTTATGCGCTGTAACAGCTGTAGAATCGGCAAAATTAGAGGTTGTGATGAACAAATCACCGACTTTAACGTCTTCTTTATTGTTGATGGCTTCCATTAGTTCGTTAAATTTTTCTAATACCCATGTTTTACTTGCAGAAAGGATTAGCGGATCAATTTCAATCAATGCCTGTGCACCTGCCGTGGCTTTAATATCGATCACCAATTCAAGTTCACCACCGCCACCTTCAGCAATCACTGGTTTATATGCCCCATGATAATTACCGATATACACCAGTTTTCCTGACGTATCTTTTAGGCCGATTTCATGAATATTGAAGCCACCCACATTGGCAGGGATAATTGCTGAAACAGTGGCACTATTATTTTCGACTTTAATTTGGTGTATTTCGATTGCAGCAGTTTGATGAACGAGTTGGGTTAAGTCAGTATGGTCAATCGGTTGGTACGGTATACCATTTGCATCACCGATCACCATTTCAGTCAATGTGATAGATTGCAGATCGTGTGCTGCAGCAACAAGTTCAGCACCATAATTAGTGAGTGTGATGTAATATTTTGCAGACATATTTTTCTCTTTAAATACTTTCTAAATGAATTTTAGTGCCAGACGTGACTGAACCTGTGAGGTAAAAATCACAGCTTGTTTTTACTTTGGCTGAAATTGAATAGTTATCTCGGGCTGATTTGGTCGCATCAATGGCGGTATGAACTTGCAGCAGTTGTTCAATTGAGAGGAGATATTGTGGGCTGATGATGACCACAAAAGTGAATGGTTTTTGTGGGGGATTAAACTCATACCATGCTTTTAATTGATAATGATCGACTACGGTGCCAATAAGACTGGAGATGGATGATCGTGTGCCGCGCCCAGCATTGAAAGACTCACTTTCACGGATGGCATTTCGCTTGTCTTGTTCATTCCAATCGGGTTGCCAATATTCGACCCGGTGTTCCCATGCAAGCCAAGGCAAATGAGGCACAGGACAACGATCGATACTGTGTAGATCGACAAAAGGCACTCGAATAAGGGAAATTTTTTCACCAAGTTGCTCAATATTTTTTTCTAGTTTCGTGGCATTTCGTGGAAGAAGATTAGACATCTGTAAACTCCACAATATTGATTTTAATCGCTATACACTTGGAATAACGGCTTTTTGGTAGGACAATATCTGTAGGCGGATTGTTTAAGATTACATTTTGAACACCACCCTGGTGCAATGCTCGGAATAGTCCGCTGCGCGTCACGTCATAGCCCAATGATGAAATTTTTTCGATGTATAAATTTACGTCCGCTTCAGCAGCAGCTTTAACCACAGCAGAGTCGGGACCAGGGAAAAGGACCAGTGTGGCATTGAGTTGCCATTCTTCTACAGTCGCAGCTTTGACATGAACCTGATCGGTAAAAGGTCGTCGGGTCTCTGGATCTAAAGTGACATCGATAATATCCAGTAAAGTTTGAGGGGCAATCGCATCAACATGGCTTTGCACCCAAATATTGACATGACCTTCTTCAGGCGTTTCGACGGAAATATCTTTGACATGGCCATGCGCACTTAAACCCCAAAACTGATATGCACCGATTGAACCTGCGGACATGCTTTCTGGTTGTAAATGTACGCGTCGACGTAAATCTTCATCTGATTCCATCACTGCTTCAATTGGAGGATTTGTATTAGGTTGTGCAGCAATAATGATTTTTCGGTACACATCGCGATTGGCAGCTAAGTGATCTAAATCGGATTTCGTTGCATAGGCCAACATCAATGCTTTGGCGGTTGCATTCATTTGTCCGGTCTTTAAAAGAAAACGATAGGCAAAGGTTTCTAGTAATTTAACCAAAGGTTCACTTTCAAAATTTAAGGCATCTAACAGCTCAGGATCTCTTGAAATTAACTCTTGCTTACACGCTAAAAGTTCTGCTTCAAAATCGAGTTGTTGCAGCACATTTGGAAAAGGTAATGAGGATAAATCAACACGGTTTATGGTACTCATGCAGCTGCTCCAAATGTATAGCTCTGTTTGAAAGTTTGATCTTGGTTATATTGCGAATAAGTGCCGATGAGGGTGACATCCCAAGCATTCTGACGATCTGCGCTGCGGACCTGAACCTGTTTGATTTTAAGACGAGGTTCAAAGCGAATAATCGCTGTGGCAGAGCCATTCATAATTTTCAACTTGGTGATGTCATTGCAGGGCTGATCAATTAAATGCGGTAAAAGTGAGCCGTAATGTCGTCGGCATATTCGGGTACCAATTAAGGTGCTTAAAATGTCATGCAGTGATTGCTGAAGGTGGGCAGGCAATTGCCCATCATCACGAATGGTTTTTCCTGTATGCCGTGACATTCCTTTCATGGAATGGGTACTCCTGAATTTTCTGATCCACCTTTGATACCTGATGTTTTGTGCTTGGTTAAGCTAATATTTTGGGCAATTACATCTGTCTCAGATGTGATATCTTCATTCGATGAAATCGCTTTTTCGGCATGCACAGTGCCAGTAAAAACAGTTTCAGATACATCAAAAGTGCATTTGTTTAATTTGAATAGGGCCTCACCTGAAGCGACATTAACGACAAAAAAATGTTCACCTAACTGGATGTAAACTTCGTCAGGGTCGGTGCTTGGGGGAGGGAACGCATCAGAAAAAAGGCTGATTTGAGGTACTGCACTGGTGAGCTCACCACCTTGTGCTGAAACAGAAAATTGTTCTCCTAACGATGGGCATCGCCAAATTTTGACGACACCTGCAGCCATCGTTGGAATGGGTATCCAATCCGTTTCATTTTCATCAATTTTTAGGCGAATTTTCCAAGCTGAAGCATCGATAGCGATTACGGTACCGATGCTAGAAAGGTTTTGAAATTGTCTTAAAAGTTGATTCGTCATGCTCATATAAACGTAAATTGCCCATGACCGAAATCATGGGCAATTTGATTTTAAAGTGCGAGGACTTGAATCCTGTTTAACGCTTAATCAGGAATTTTATAAAACACTATTACAGCAGTAATTAACTAAATTTGGGGAGGATTGAACGAAGTTGGTGTACGGCTGAACTTAAAGCAAAGACTGTGTATAAAAATTCGTACGATCTACCATATGAAAGGTAGATCAAATCTTCAGAGGTACTGATCTCATCCACTTGAAGTGCTGTTATAAAGTAAAATTTTTTGAGTCTGGATAAAGAGTAGAGGGTGATGCTGTTTTAAAAGCAACAAAATTATTAAAGTCGATGTTATATTTCAAAACCATATAGACTTCATGATTAAAATTTACATTTTTTAAGACATTTAATTGATTATATTTTTCTAAATACTGCGAATTGAGCAAGCTTGGATTCTTAGTGTTTTTAAATATTTCTGTATAACTATTTTTTAGGTCAGTTAATTTATTTTTAATTGATTCAAATCCCAATAAATCATTAATATATTTTTCATGCTCTATTTTAATTAGTAAATTTTTAATATGTTTAGCATCCTGTATGATTTTTTTAGTGTTATATGAAATATCTATTTTATTTATATCCTCAAAAAATTTGTTCCAGCTAGAGTTTTTTTCAAAAACGCTAGGGTCATATTCATAAGCATATCTTGTTAGACGATGGATAGTTGTGTAGGAAGTATTTAAATCAATTAATAAAGGCTCGAAAAGACCATATTTTTCAATTAATTTTTTAAATTTTTTATTTCCATATGGACTAAGACAATTAAAGAAAAAAGCTTCAAGTTCATATTGGCTTAAAGTTGACCTAAATATATCAAAATATTTTTTTTGAGTAATACTATATTTTTTCCCATGTACTGGCGATGATTTGCGTAGTGTAGGATTTTGTTCAATAAGTTTTACAATTTGATAACAAATTCGAAAATAACTCCCCATGTATCCTAGAAGATAAGTTTTATAGTAATCTTTCCATTCATCTTTAAATGTTATTTTAAACTCATGCACATGCTTTTTTACAGCATCAATAGATTTAAATGTATTTGGTCCTGAAAGAATTTGATTACTTATATTAGGATCTGTATTTATGTCAAAGTTTTCATTTAATATTATTTCTTCATATAAGATATTATCTAAAGCATTAGACTTTGTTTTTAATAATTCGAAAAATAGGCTTTCAAAATTCTGAATTTCAATTTGGAGTTGTTGTAATCTAGCTGCCTCAATTTGTTTTTCAAGGCTATCTTTTTGGAGTTGTAAAATTTCTTGCTGGGTATTTATATTTTTATCTTCTAAAATTGCAATCTTTTCTTGGTGTCTAGCCGTTTCAACTTGTGCATCAGCAGCTTTTTGTAATTCTGTACGAGTATCTTTTAACTCTTTAATTTGTAGTCGAACAGAATAGGTTAGCCAATAAAACGCAAAAAGGGCAAAAATTGGATTTAGAATGCCGCCTATAAAGTCTCCAAAAGTTCCCCATGATTGAGCACTTGGAGATAAAGTCTTATCCCCTAAAAATAGATATAAAACTCCAACTAAAATAATAATTAGAAATGCACGTAATCTATGTTTGGTAATATCTTTATCAATTTTATCTAAATCAGTTGAGTCATTTTCTGAATTATCTGGGGCAGTATTATTAATCATATTTGAAAGTAATAAAAAAATTTAACAAAATTATAGTGTTATTAATGTTAATGAGCTACTACTTTAAATAATTTTGAATCTCGCGCTCAATCCATTTTTCATCATCTTGACTAAAGCCAACCAATGCACGAATTGGATAATTGGTGGCTTTTGCATAGTGACTAGGCTTAATGGTTTTACCTTCTTGATGTACTCCAGCAATGACAGCCGTCCGTCCACCAAAACCGACGGCAGCATGATTGGCAGAATATTCGGTTTTTATCTGTTTACCGATGTTCTGGAATAAAGCGCCTTGGCGTTTTTTATTGCCAATTTGATTACGTTTACGTGGAATAAAACGGTGACCATCTGGATCTCGTTGCTGTTTGATTCGATCCCGAGTGCGTACTCTTAAACCTTGAGCCAAGCGACGCATCAGTTCTCGTCGCTGGGTTGGTTCAAGGCGCAGCGCAATCTGATCAAGCCAATGGTGTAAACCTGCATAAGCATCCATTATTCAGTCCCTGCAGGTACAAATTTATCAAATGTATCGCTCCACACCAGTTCTGGACAAACATGGTAACCATCTTCATCCATCACGATTTTATCGCGCTGCGGAAAATCAACTTCTAGATCAAAGGTATTGGCATCAATAATTTCAGAGCTAAATGAAATTTGAACATCGTTACCTGTGGCATCTAAATGCAGATTTTTGGACTTGAGCCATTCGCGAATCTGCATAATGACTTCAATCGGGTCACCACGATAATCTAGAAATAACAGCCGAGCTGTATATTCCATATAGCCCTTTGCTTGAGTCCCATTCACGATAAACAGATGACATTTATCTGCAGTCATTAAAGGTAATTTTGCTTGTAAATAGGGCTTTAACGGAATTAAGGCTTGCATGGTTTATGATCCTTCAGCAAATTTTTTATATGCATTTGCTAATTTGATGTCATATTTATTTTTTGCATAAGCTTTGCCGTTATAGCCCAATGCAAAGGCTTTCCAGTCATTATTTTTAAGCGCATTCACAAGATTATTTACCTTGATATATCGGCACATGGCTTCAAGCTGTGAGGCTTCATTTTTATACATGGCATTGATGAATGCTTGTAGCGATGGATAGCCAAGAGATTTCCAGTGATAACCCATCACTTGACCAATACCCCATGAACAAGATTCAAGCGCAATTTCACGATGATATTCAGCAGCAACTGCTAATCGACCATGTTGAGCTGAATATAAGCCATAAGCACCAGATAATTTATTACACAGGTCAGGGCACTTAATTTCCATTTTTTCGGCAATGCTAAAAAATTTATTGGCAATTAAACGCTCTCGCATGACATGACGTTCAAACAAAATCACAGGTGTATTATCTGGATTAAATCCTGAACCCCGACATTCCACTTCATGAATGGCTTGAAGTGCAGCAGGGGCAATACCCAGTTCTTCCGCTTGTTGCTGTATTTGTTCAATAGTGAGCTGTTTTGACATTTCTCTATTCCTATTTAAACATGGCAATGAAAGCTGCTTTTACTTCAGCAATAATTTCACTGACCGTTTTACCTTTCCATAACTGCATCGATTGATACCAAATACCGATTAACAGCATGCCAAAGACGGCAAAAATCAGCATCACAAAACCTTGGGACTGCATTGAATAATGGGTGAGTTGGTAATATTCAATAAAAGCAGATCCGCCATATAAGCTGATGGCCACACTAATTGCGAATTTTAAAATCACACCGACGGTAATTTTAATCCGTCCTTGTGTGTCGATATCACCGCTTAAAATCAGCGCTAAAATTGCGCCCATAATTGCGGCAATAATTTTTAAAAGCCACGGTAATCCTTTAATTGAAATAGGATCATTCATTGGGTTCCCCTTTAATCCCACAGTTTTAATGAGGGAGTACTTTGCATTTGAGTCGCTTCAGGCAAAATAACGGTTTGATGCTCATCTAAAAATGTTTCATGCAACTCAGGATTTAATTCAATCAATGCAGCCAAAACTTGCACTGAATTGTCTTTGAAATAACGGTATGCAATGGCATCTAAAGTATCGCCCTGTATGGCATTGACAGTACTCATACCAGTTTGACCCGATTACGTCTGCGGTTGGTCAAATCAGCAATCATATGATTGACAATACGACGTAACGACTGCATTTTTGCTTGTTGATTTTCGCCACGTGATTGACCGTTTGTTGTGGTATCAAAATCTAAATTATCTTCACAAATCAGTGCAGCAGCTTCATAGCAAACTGCACGTTTATATTTGCGAATCTGTGTATCAGTTTCGATTTTGAGCAACATAACTTGAGTATTGATGTCATCCATTGCGGTGAGAATCTTTTCTGCTAAAAGATCCTCACCTTTGGATTGATCTAAACGCACCGTTCCCAATAAATCCTTAATGCTGACATTTGGACGTTCTGGTTCAGGATTTTGAACCATACGATCAGGTAGCGGTGCATTTAGAAGCATGACCGTTACTCCGCAGCCGTATTGGAGTCGGTGGACGCAGGAACTGACACATCTGCTGCCGAAGCATCAGGTGAATCAGCCTGCGAGCCGACAGTGGCGTCGGGAGACGACTCGGTTGTTTGCTTCGTCAATAGTTTTCCAAGGGTTGTAAGGTCTTTTTTACAGCCTACTTTACTATCGAGTCGCAAGGCATTTTTATAAGCATTCTGTGCTTCGAAAGGTTGAGCATCTTTCAAGGCATCACCTAGCGCACGGTAAATTTTGGCACGAGCCTGATCCACCATTTGTTCACCGACACCCAGCTCAATGATTTTTTTAATCAATTCAGCATGGGCAATGGCAAGGTCTAAATCATCACAAAAATCTATAGCGCATTGCTCTGTAACAAATTCCGCAATACCACGAATGTGTCCTTCAGGCATGACCATGTCATTGAGAATGGCAAATTCAGCAATTCGCACAGCGAGTTCATATTCACCTGCATCCACTGCCCACACCATTAACGTCACCAGCGTTGTATTTTGTGCAGAAGGGGAAACGGCTAAACAGCCATCGATATAACCGAAATATTCAGGTAGCCATTGTTTTTTCTTGGCAATTTTGTCCTGAGTCGATTTGGTGTCTTTTAATTGGCTCATGTGATTGAACAGGCGTAGTTCAATATTTGCTGTTGGCGTAGACTGTGGGATTAAACCAGTTTGACCACCTTCTGCTGCACCAGGATCAACACCCATAATCACTGCTTTTTTTCGTAAGCGTGGATCTGGGCTTTGTGCCATTTTTTGTGCTTTGATTGCGAGCATTTTTTCGCGATGCTCTCGCATTGAGTTACTAGACATTAGGCTTGTACCTCAATATTTTCGATCAGTACGCACTTGCTATAGTCTTCAACCACAAAGTCTTCATTCACAGACTGGAAGTCGACTGCACGATCCCATTCAGGCTGTTCTGCAATAGAACGCACCAAAGTGCCTGACTGAAGGTAAATCGACAGGTTTTTCGGATGAGTAATCAGAATGGTTTTTGCAGGGAAGTTAGGCACATGCAGCGCAGGTAAAGTTCCAAGCTGCTTATTGGCGTAAATGGTACGTGCTGCCAATTGTTCTGTTGGATCTTGAATGGTATTCAGCAATGGCAAGTATTTATCACTCAACACGCCACGGCCACAAATAGCGACTAAGCCACTTTCACGGTGTTGTACGGCAATATATTCTTCAACTGCATATTCAACTAAACCATCAAGCGTTTTGAACTCATTGCCTGCGCCAATTTTGGTGACCAGTTTGCCTGTACCGTCATCGATTCCTTCGTAATGTTGCTCTGGTGCAATATCACGAATTTTTTGCAACCAACCTTTTTTAACATCTTGTAAAAGAGGGTTGGCCACGCGATCTGAAGTCGCTGAGCGATAGACACCATTCCAACCAATACACAGCTTATCCAGTGCAACGGCATTGATGACCATTGCTTGAAGCTTGGCTTTGAAGTCTGGATGATGCTTCCAAGCATTGAGTAATGACCAATAATAAGCAACGTCATAGTTGGTTTGGGTACAGTTATATTCATCCAGTAAATCTAATGCACCGACTGCGGTTGGTGTACGTGCTTTGACACGCGTATCTGTAGTACCTGCAATTGTGGTGCCGATGAGTAAGCCAATTTTTTGACCTGTGGCATTGTCCACTGGAAATACATTAATTTGCTTTAGAAAGTCCGCAGACTCTTGGTAAGCAGCAATGATTTTTTGTTCAGGTACAGGTTGAACGGCAAAACTATGTTTAACATCTTCTACCTGATTGGCTCGAGCGATGTCGGCCATATAAGCGAATAATTTTGTACGTGCAATGGAACTGAGAACGACTGCCATAATTGATAAATTCCTTAATTAATAATCAACACGGTCAGCATCACCGCCTGCAGCAGCAGGTGGGTTATTGACTGGAGTCGTTGAAAGTTGGGTGAATTGGGTTTGTAAGTCTTGAATGGATTGCAAAATGGGTGTGAGTGCTTGATTCAAAGCATCTTGCGCTGTTGTCGGCTGCTCAGTATTTTGCGTAACAGGTGCAGGAGCAGGTAGGTTCACTGGTGGGGTTGTCGCTGCAGGTGTTGAACTTAAAGTACTAAACTTTTCATTCAGCTCTTTAATACCATTCAATGCCGTCACTAAACCTTGAGTCACCACAGCCTGAAAATCATCGGGCTGCGCTGTCGGTTTGGGTTGAGCAGGTGTCAGCATGGTTTTTAATTGCTCGAAAAAACCTTTTTGATCATTTGGAACTGAAGTATTCGGTTCAGTTGGAGCTGTCATTGACATATAAATCTCCGAATTGGGTTGAGTGCGTAAAGCAAATTGGTTGGCTGAAAATTTAATAGGTTCAGTGCCAAGTGAAGCAGGGGTATCGGTTAAACCAAGTCCAACTTGATAGGCAATCCCTGTCCCTGCAAAATTGCGATAGAACTCAATTGAAGGGTAAATTTTTTGTCCACCCTTATTCATGACCACAAAATGAGGCAGAGCAGAAAGGGTGTTATAGAGTGACCATTTCCCATCTTCTTGGACTGCTTCAACTTTGATGATGTCGCCATAGGCATTGAAAGGTGGTTCTGGTGACCATCCTGAATAGTGCTCAAGATTGATTCGTGCACCATATTTTTCCAGACTATAGCTTGATCCCATCTGTTGAATTTCTTGTCCAGTCAGTTCACGCCCATCCACGGTTTGACCTTCACGGGCAACTCGAAAGCGTTTTTCTACACGTCCTTCTCCTGCTAGTCCCATTTAAATTTCCATCTATGTTTCTGATGTATGCAGTCTGCTTGTGAATGGATATGTGTCGCAACGACCAGAATCCTGTTTAACGCTTAATCAGGATTTTTCTATTCGTGGAAAATGAAGACATGGGGCTACATTAGGCGCATGAATACATCGCATCCGCTTAGTTTTGAAAATTTAAATCCACGGCAACATGGACGAATCCTGTTTGCGATGGGTATGACTGTGTCTGAAATTGCCAAGCAAATTGAAGAAAATCGAGCGACTGTCGAAAGTTGGAAACAACGTGAAGGATGGGAAAAATCTGATTTATTTGATGATGTAACGCTTGGACTTAAAGTCCGATATTTAGCACTGACTTTTATGGAAAATAAGAGCAATGCCAATTACAAAGAAATGGATTTTATTGGTGTTCAATTTGAACGATGGGCGAAAATTGAAAGATACCGCCAAGGGGGGACTCAAGCGGATCTCAATCCAAAACTAGAAAACCGCAACAATAAGCCGAAAAAGAGAAAGCTTAAAAACCAAATTACCGAAGAAGATTTAGTCTTACTTGAACAGGCATTTTCAGAGTTTCTATTCCTATATCAACAAGAATGGATGGATGCTATTTCATGGTCACGGATTTTTATTTTATTGAAATCACGCCAAATCGGGGCGACCTATATTATTGCGCTATGGGCTTTTATTGATTTACTTAAAACGGGTAAAAATAAAATCTTTATGTCCGCTTCAAGAGCACAAGCCTTTCAATTTATTGAATATATTAAAGCCTTTTGTTTAGAAGTGATAGGAGTTGAATTGACAGGAGATCCCATTGTTGTCAACGGACCAAATGGACAAGCGAGTTTATATTATTTAGGGACAAATGCTTTAACAGCTCAAGGCCGTCATGGTGATGTCATCATGGATGAGTTCTTTTGGATTCGTAGTTTTTTAAAGTTCAAAAAAGTCGCTTCTGCAATGGCATCGCAGAAAATGTATAAGCAAATTTATATGTCGACACCTTCCAGTATTTTGCATGAAGCGTATGCATTCTGGACGGGTACAGATAGTAAACGTAAATTACCGATTGAAATTGATGTCAGCAAAGTCGCATTAAAAATGCCTGTTAAATGTGCTGATAGAAAGACTCGTCAAATTGTGACATTGGATGCTGCTGAAGCGAAAGGCTGTGATTTATTTGATCGGGATGACTTACTTGCAGAATATGGCGATGAGGAATATGCCAATTTATTTGATTGTGATTTTATCGATGATTCAGGTTCTTATTTTCCACTGAAAGACATCATCCCCAATATGGTGGATTCATGGGAAATCTGGAATGATTTTAACCCCAATGAAACGCCACATTATCAAGGCGAAGTATGGATTGGCTATGATCCATCTTTCACAGGTGACAATGCTGCACTTGCCGTTATTGCGCCACCACCAACATCATTGTCGCCTTATCGAGTACTTGAAATAAAACAATTCAAAGGGCAAACAGCTCAAGAGCAATCTTTATATATTAAAAAAGTCTGTGGCCGCTACAACGTCACTTTTATTGGCATTGATAACACTGGTAATGGTCTTGCTGTTTCTGAATATGTATCTAAGTTTTTCCCTGCTTTAACCAGACTGAACTATAACCCCGAATTAAAAATTCGTATGGGACTCAGAGCCAAAGAGTTATTTCAAAAACGACGACTCAATTTTGATGCAGGTCTCACCACTGTGGCAAAAGCCTTCCTTTCCATTAAAAAAGCCATGACCAGTGGAGGGGGGAATAAAACCTTAGTCACCAGTCGCTCTGCAGAAAATGGGCATGGTGATATCGCTTGGGCAATTATGAATGGTTTAGAAAAAGCACCGATTGTCGACATCACAGATCCATCTCAACAAGGCGCAGCACGTAGCCGAATCAGAGTATTTAAATCATGAATATAAAATCAATGCTACATCAGCAATTGGATCGGTTTGGTTTGTTGCAAAAACAAGAATTGGCTGTAGATGCTCCAACCAGTAAAATTATTTGTAAAAATTTTGGGGAAGCAGAACCAGTACTGGATGGCCATGCCTTATTTGAATATGGCTATTGTCCAAAATGGTTAGACTGGTATGAATTACCCTACGATATGTTGGCCACGGCAAAATTGTTTCGAGCGACCAGTCATCACACCAGTGCTTTAATTGTGAAGCGCAATATTCTAACCAGTGATTACATTCCTCATCCGTTGTTAAGTCGCCATGAATTTAATGCTTTGGCTCTGAATCTTTTAACCTTTGCCAATTGTTATGTGCATGTGAAACGTAACCGTTTTGGTGGTGTTGTTGGACTTGGATCTAGACCAGCACTAAATATGCGAAGGGCATTGGATTTATCAAGTTATTATCAGTTGGGCTATGATCAGATCAATAACCATAAATTTGAACCTCAAGATATGATTCATATTTTTGAAACTGATATTGGACAGGAAATTTACGGCATACCTAATTATTTGAGTAGTGTAAATGCAATTTTACTCAATGAAGCAGCTACTTTATTCCGTCGTCGATATTATAAAAATGGAGCACATGCAGGTTTTATTCTACACATGACTGATGCATTACAAAGTCAGCAAGATGTCGATGATTTAGAAGATTCGCTTGAAAACTCAAAGGGGGCAGGCAATTTTAAAAATTTATTGGTTTATACGCCCGGGGGAACTAAAGATGGAGTTAAAGTCATTCCACTGGCTGAAGTTGCTGCCAAGGATGAATTTTATAATATTAAAATAGCCAGTCGTGATGACCAACTTGCAGGGCATCGTATACCACCGCAACTCATTGGTGTAGTACCACAAAATGCAGGTGGGTTTGGTGATATTGAAAAGGCTGCAAAAGTTTTTTATTACAATGAAATTGTTTTTTATCAAAACTTACTTAAACAGGTCAATGAACGATTGGGTGTGGAAGTGATAAAGTTTAAAAATTATGAGCTTTTATCCACTAGTGAGTAGTTAAAACTATTCATATTTTATAAAAATATTTTTGCATAAAAAAACCCCGACATCCTGTCGGGGTTTTTCGTATTTGATGCTTAGGTATAACTCCTGTCGTACCTCACATTCCTTGTATCAGATCTTGTTATTCTTATCTGGAGCATCCTGCTCTCTATGTCCCCATGATAAGAAATCAGTGTGAGGTCGTATAGCCGCAAAGGGCTTGAATCCATGTGCGCCTAAGCGTACATAACTGTTTAAATTTTACCCCAAGGGTTATTCGCAGAAATTGGGGATAATTTGAGCAGTGGATGAGTTGATAATACACACTAAAGCTTCAATTTGATCAAATAATGATCTATTTTTCTGGCCATATTTTACAGAGTTGTACATAAAAAAGCCGACTTGTTTCCAAGTCGGTTTTTTAGGTTTTGCGTCCCAATTTTTTATAGCATAACTTTTTGAAATTTAAAACTATTTTTAAAAAATTTCGTATAAGCACCATTATGTTAAATGGACTCATTTTTGAAAAAGGGTAATTCAATTTTTATGATCTAGGTGATTTTCAGAATCTAGCAATAACATTTTTCTTGTTAGGATTTTTTTCAAATATTTAGGGATATCTATATACAGAGCAATTCCTATAGGGATCATAAAGAAACCAATAGGTGCAAGGAAAATTGTAAAAACTAGAATAGTACCAACCGTAATAAATAAAATTGCAAATAATTTTACTAAGAAAATAGTTATTTCTATTTTTAGAGTTATCTTGTGTTTTTTCTCCATCATGTAACTTTAACCATAATTATTTGATATTAAAAAACTTCCATTATTAACATAATACACCTTATACGAAATCAGAAATGAGGGCCTCGAGCTCTCATTTTTTAGTCTTTAATACGCTTTTGGGCTTCATCGTAAACTATGCTATCAGCCCGTTTACCAACGGTAATAAGCAAAATAACAACTTCATTATCTTTAACTTGATAGACCAATCTTACTCCTGCTTTTAGCAACTTAATTTTATAACAGCCAGCAAGATCTCCTCGAAGCATATTCTTTGGGATATGTGGTTGCTCTATGACTTTGATGAGTTTTTTCTTGAATTGATCTCGTATAGCAACTGGAAGTTTTTCCCATTCAGCAGTGAAATCCTTGTGACGTAAAAGCTTATAAGTCATCTAAAGTGATTTCCTCAAACATCTCTTTAGGATCATTAATACGTTTACGGACAATAGCCAGTAGCGCCGCATCTTCTTCTGAGAGTAATGCCTTTTGAACTGGAAGTTTTCCTGTTGTAGCAATGTACTCTAAGACGCTAATAAAGAATTCTGTAGGAGCAATTCCTTGTTCTTTAAGGACGGAATAAGATTTCTCTTTGAGCGTTTCATCCACTCTAAAATTGACAGTAGCCATATTATTCTCATTTATTTGATAGATGAGAATATTGTAATGCATACTGCATTACAATGCGAGTTCGCATAATGACCATTGTCTTAAATAGAGGAGAAAAGGTAAAAGATTAGGGTTCGGAAATGGGAGTATATTTTCCTATAGGAAAATTCCATTTTGTTAAATAGTAGGTATAGCTACAATATTCATCAAAGCTAGATAATTTCACTTCTAATCCCATTCCATCTTTTTCACAGCGATATATAGCGTAAGCCGTATTCGAATACTCATCACCAGTTAATTGAACAAGCTTTGCTTCACTAAAACAGTTTTCTAGCGGAATCATTAAAAGACCACTTTCTGATTGATCTGGTTGAAACATATTAAGTTTTTTAGCTTCTAATAGTTCTTCTTTTAATTCAGGGTATTTAGACGTTGAGTAATTGGTAGGGAAACAATTTTTTCCTGTTCCACCATTGGGTGAATTTTTCATTCTGTTTCCCCAATTAAGAACAAATTTTTTCGGGAAAAAGTTTTGTTGGATTTTCTCAAAAGAATAAATGGTTGTTAAAGCAGTAAGTAAAATACCTAATACTATAAAAAATATTTTCACTTATTGTTACCTTGTTTTTTATACTTTTAAATTTTTCTAAAATTAACATAATAAACTTTATGTGAAATTGAAAGAGAGCTTAAGCTTATTTTATTGATTTCAAGAGTAGGATAGTTTATCTACGGGCATAAAAGCCTTTGGTCTAAAATATATTATAAATAAAAAAACCCAACATCTTGTTAGGCTGTTCCATATTTGTTGCGAAGGTATAACTTCTGTCATACCTCACAATCCTTATGCTGATTTTATTTTATATTTAGTTTACTCACTTCAAACTTAAAGAACCTTCAACTTTAACTGCGGTTTTCCAACTATCTAAGGCTATTAGACCATCAACATAATGTTTAATATGCGGATAATTCTCTGCCTGATTTAATGAATAAACTAGACTATTTAATACAAAGCCCATCATAAAATCAGCACCAGTTAAGCGATTAGCAACTAAGTATTTTTTATTCTCTAAATAGTCATTTAAAAAACTAAATACTTTGTCAAATTCTACTTGGCTATAATTTTCTAAAAATACTAATTCAGTACCATGTTGACTCTCAATAGAATTAAAAATTTTCAACAAGTAAGGTACCATTGCCGAACTTTCGGAAAAATGAATCCACTGTAAATAATCAGCATAATCTGGGTCATTAAGATCAGGTGCTAATTGAGGTGCTAGTTTTTGAATTAATAATTCAACAATTGCACCTGATTCAATAATTACTTTTCCATTCCATTCAATCACTGGAGATTTACCCAACGGATGAATATCTTTTAAAGATTGTGGAGCTAAATGGGTATTTGAATCTCTATAGTATCGTTTAAGTTGATATGGTTGTTTAATTTCTTCCAACAACCAAAGAATGCGAAAAGAACGCGACTGATCTAAATGGTGCAATGTAATCAAAACAATTTCTACCTTTTAAAACTTGAATGGGTTAATTATCTAGATTACTTTTATAAGTCGATCCTTGTTTATAAAAGTATTTTAATCAATTGTTTACACAATAAATAGATTAAATAATCTTAAACCTAATAAATATTTATATGGCTTTTACCAATAATTGGACTAAAGATTGTATTTCACCTCTTAACTTTCCAATATCAGATATATTTAACTGTTCGGAAAGTTTATTGGGAATATTTACAGCCAGTTCCTTTATCTCTAATCCCTTAGTCGTTAAGGATACTAGAACTCTTCGTTCATCATTAGGATCTCTTTGACGGTTAATAAAACCTGAGTTTTCCATCCGCTTAAGTAATGGTGTCAAAGTTCCACTATCTAAATACAAGCAATGTCCAAGATCACCTACGCTTACAGAATCACGTTCCCATAACACAAGCATTACTAAATATTGAGAATAAGTAAGACCTAAAGGTTCCAGTAAAGGTCTATATACTTTTACTAGCAAGTTTGATGCAGCATATAAAGGAAAACATAACTGCTTATCTAGCTTTAGATGATCATTAGACATATAGAAATCTTTATCGAGTTTTTACAGTGAGCGATACTTCTATATTACCTCGAATTGCATTCGAGTAAGGACAAACCTTATCTGCTTCACTGACAATTAACTCAGCAGTTTCTTGATCCAGATCTGCAATAGTTACATCTAGTGCTACTGTTAAAGCAAAACCACCATGTTCATTTGGTTTCATCCCCACAGTGGCAATAACTTCAATATCATTGTCGCGAACCTTATTGCTTTTATTTCGAGATACATGAATGACTGCATTGCCAAAACAAGCTGCGTAACCTGCTGCAAATAATTGTTCTGGATTGGTTGCACCACCTTTACCACCTAACGCTTTTGGTAAAGCAAGATTGAGATTTAATAAATCATCCTCGCTATGTACATTTCCGTTACGACCGCCAACTGCTTTAACTTGTGTTGAATATAGAGTGCTCATTACAGTGCCTTATTTAGCTAACAATTAAATTGATAGCAATATAATTGCTTGAAATAAAACCCATGTCAACTATTATAATTTTGTTATATAAATTTTCCTTTAACTCAATACTTGCAATGGCACATATAAAGAATTATTAAATACTTATTTTTTGGTTTAAATATCAATAAATTAAATAAATTTACAATGAATAATATTATTTTATCTGAATTGAATTCTTTAGAGCTTTGTTCTTTTAATTAATTTAAAGAGCAGGGCAGAGCCAAACGCAGTTCCCTCACGCCTCCGCAGTCTTACTAAAAGTCATTATTTTGATGCAGTAGTAAAAATAACTCAAACCTATGCTATCAAAGGATTTGAGGGTATATCAAGGCGTTGAAGTTGATGCAAAGTGATGCAATCTGATGCAAATTAAAAGATAGAGAACAAATAGAACTATTTAATGAATTTTATAAGTCCAAAAATAAAAGTTCAATTTAGGTTACCAACATCAAAAACAATAGATAAGTTATTAATTTATATTAAAATAATTGGTAACTTTTATTAGGTTGCTTTGGGTTACCAAGTCAATTAAAAAATCAATTAATTATTAAAAAACAAAAACTTAAAAGGTTACTGGTGGTAACCCAAAAATTGGGTTACTGGTAACTCAAAAGTAACCTAAAAGTAACTTTTATAAATTCAATTAAATCTTAATAATTTCATACATATATCTATTAATATTAATTTTGGTAACTAAAGTAACCTATTTTTTTTATGACCTAAAATTTTAGATTACAAGAATTCAGGCATGAAGTATTTGTTCAATCCTTCAAATATATTCTGTTCATAAATGCTGTGATGCTTATTAAATACACTGACTCTATGACCTGATATTTGCTTAAACGGAATGCTCACTTGAACAATGTTTTATTAGATGTAAGTACAAAGATTAATTAGTATAAAAATTATAAAATGCGACAGGAATACGACAGGAAAAATTTAAGCTTTTGATATTATTTAAGTTGCATTGTCTTTGACATCGTAGAGGTCAGCAGTTCGAGTCTGCTTATACCTACCAGATATAAATCAAAGACTTATAAGCTAATCAAATGCTTATAAGTCTTTTTTTTGTCTATTGTTTGTTGCCTTTAATAATCCAAATAAACTGTGTTTTGTATCAGAAAGTCGAAGAGCTTGAGGATAAAGATGCAATTATTGCACGTATTCATGAAGCTTCTAAATTCTTACCGCTTGAGCTAAGCCACACAATGTGGTTTCTCATCAACTAAAGAAGGCAATCGTGTTCCTTATGATGCACATTTGCGTAAGCTTTAACTTGTGAATGAAATTGTAGTAAAAGTTTTGGGGCGCTCTGAGCATAATTTCAAAATATATTTAATTTTTCGGGTTAAGTGTGACGAGTCGAAAACCAGATGATACATTATCTGGCTTTTTATGAAGTAAAACATGAAATAAGTTCACCTTAACATGAGCATGTTTCAGTAAATATGTTAAATAACATGCATAAATATTGTTAAGTCTATGATGCTTATCATTATTCAAAAATTACAGCATCTAAAAGTTAAATTCGACATTTCTTCCACACTCCGATTCAATTCAAACCACATTTTAAATGACGACATTTATGAAGAGCAACACGAGCCAAGCAGCAAAAAACCAGTACGCTAATAATAAGGTCGAGCATGTCGGGAGCTTTTTAAGACCCTTAAAACTGAAAAAAGCCCGTTATGATTTTGCTGATCGTGTGATTTATGAAGAAACATTACGCCAAGTGGAAGATACCGAAATTGATAACCTGATTGATATTCAGTTGGATAATGATTGCACCATTATGACAGATGGTGACTTTCGCCGTGGTTGGTGGCATTACGATTTTCTTGAACAGTTTGACGGTATTCAAGGCTATAAGACCCGTGATGGACTACAGTTTAAAAGTGTCATTAGCAAAGCCTATGATGTTCGTGTAACGGGAAAAATTGATTTTCCAGAAGATCATCCAAGCCTTGCGCATTATCGTTTTTTACATCAGGCCATTGATGGTTTTGCAACGGCAAAATTTACTTTGCCGAGTCCCAACATGATGTTGTATCCACATCTGCGCAATAATCGTCATTATGCTGATCGTTTGACTGAATACGTTGAAGATTTAGGGCAGGCCTATCAAAAAGCGATTCAAGCCTTATATGAGCAAGGTTGTCGTTATCTTCAGATTAACGATGAATTTTGGGCTTATTTGTGCGATGAAGAACAACGTGAAAAAGAGCTTGCATTGGGCATGAATCCTGATGATTTAGCAGATTTTGCTGTTCAGACTTTAAATATTGCACTTGCCAATAAGCCTGAAGACCTTGTGGTGGCAGTGCATATTAACCGCGGTAATTTTTTATCGAGTTGGTTGTATCAAGGTGGCTATGCAGCGATTGAATGTTTTATCTTTGAAAAATTACATAATATTGATCGTTACTTATTAGAGTTTGACACCGAGCGTGCAGGTGGTTTTGAGCCTTTAGCAAAATTACAGGGCACGAATGCTGAAGTCTTTTTAGGCTTGATCTCGACTAAAGTGGAGACTGTTGAAGACAAAACGAAGCTGATTGCCAAAATTCAGCAAGCGGCAGCGTATCTCCCCCTTGAGCAATTGGGTTTATGTCCACAAAGTGGCTTTGCCTCGATGGAAGAGGGCAACCGTATTTCGTATGATACGCAGTGGAAAAAACTGAAACTGATGAATGAAATTGCACAGGAGGTATGGGGCTAGCCTATATTTTATCGGTATGACTTCTGATGTTGCCAAATCGTGTGGCATCAGATGCACTTTAAGCCAATCTTGACTATAATTCGCTTTTATTTTGTCTTGATCCTCTGGATCACTTTCCCTTTATGTCTCAACTTTCGACTTATTTTACTCAAAATCAGTTTTGTGTACTGGTGGAATATCTCTGCTCAATGAAAGAGATTTTGCCTGTAAAAACTCAATTTGCTGACTTTCCTGCATTGATGACTTTAGCAGATCGCGTCCATGCAGATGATGATCTTGCCCCGATTATTGCTGCACAAGCTTACCCGAAACACATTGAAAAAGTGCTGCATTTTGCTGGTAAGGGGCGGGACATTCGTGACTTTGAGCAGTTTTTAAATGCCGCTCAAGCGATTGGACAGCAAAATTTATTATTGCTCACAGGTGATAAGCTTAAGAACCATCACAAGGGCAAGGACTCTAGTGAGCGTACACGTTACCTTGAATCGGTAAATGCCGTGATGGCAGCGAAACAACATGGTGATTTTTGTGTAGGTGTTGCATTTAATCCGTTTAAATATGCTGAAGCTGAACGCGATGCCCAGTATTTAAAATTGCATAAAAAGCTGAAGGCAGGTGCAGATTACATTATTACTCAACTGGGTTATGATTTGTCTGCTTTGAAAGAAGCGAAAGTATTTTTAACTCAGCATGGCTATGCTCAAAAAATACTTGCTTGTGTTATGCCGCTAACATTGGGACGCGCCAATTTTATGGTGAAGCATCAAGTGGCGGGCATTGTGATTACACCGCATATGCTCAAGATCTTGGGTGAAGAAAAAGAATCAGGTTTGACTGATCGGGTATATCTACGCTGTGCGTTACAAATTTTAATCTGTAAACAGTTAGGTTTTGCAGGTGTGCACCTTTCGGCATGTCATAAACCTGAAGAGCAATTGCTGTTAGAGAGCTATATTGAGGCATATCGTCATCTTGGTTTAGATGAACTTGAGCTGCTGTGGAATGCACTTTGGCAAGTTAAAACAGGCAAAGAGTTTTATCCAGCGCTGACGTATTATTCACGCCCTGTAAGCTCCATGCAGGTTTTAAAATATCAGCATTTGAATTTAATGCATGATGCTTTGTTCGAGTCTAAAGTTGCAAAAGGTGTTGGACATTTTATTTTCCAGTCGCGGTTTTGGAATGGATCGCTTGCAGCACAAGCATTGCTTAAAACTGAATTTGTCAGTAAACATGGTGTAGTGGGCTGTGAAAGCTGTGGGCAATGTCGCCTAGGTGATACCTTATATATTTGCCCTGAAACCTGCCCGAAAGGCCTCGCCAATGGCCCTTGTGGTGGAACAACATTAGACCGCTGTGAATTTGGTGATCGTGAATGTATTCACTCGGTCAAAGCTCGCCTTGCCAAAGCAGTTGATCAAACGCAAATTTTAAAAAACAACTTGATTCCGACAGTGCCGATAGAGGTGCGTGGTAGTAGTTCATGGAAAAACTGGTATGTAAATCAAGCCAGTTAAAGTATGGTTGTTTGATTAAAAATACATTATAAAAAAAGGCGGGATCACTAAAATGATTCCGCCTTTTTAAGTTTGGTCTAATTTTAAAAAATATTAGAACTGGCCTTTTTCTTTACGCTCAAGCATCACTTTTTTCAACATTGTACGTGGCAAAGTAAACCACATTAGCACCAATGCCAAACTACATAAGCTAAATGCCATCAGGTCATAAGCTTCAAACAACATGCGCGATACTTCAAGCACGACAAAGTAGCTGAACATCATGATCATTGACATAGCAGACGCAACTGTACCTTTCGATACGTCCGATGACATCATGGCTAAACGATACAGCACAGAGAAACAAATCCCTTCACCAAAGCTCATGATGGTCATACCCATAATTAGCGCCCATACAAAATAAGTCGGGATGAATAAGCCGATTAGGATGATCAGTGCACCAACTAACATGATTGGTAGACCGAATAGAATGGTTTGACCGAGTGGATATTTATCAATAATTTTAACTAAAATCACACTACCCAAGATGAGCGCACCCAATACAGGCACTTGCGCCATACCATATTGCATACCACTGAAACCGAGGTTTTCAACGAGCATTACAGGCGATAATGCAATCCAGAGCATGATTGGTAAACATGCCATTGGTAGGGCACTGGTCATGATCACAAACTGTTTATTGTTAAAGACTGTTTTAAAATCACTCCAAATACTGCTCATAGGTTTTTGCGTCAGATTCGCTTTTTGATCTGCTGGCATGGCCACTTTGAGACCAAACCAACCCAGTAAAGCCAATATTGCAATTCCAATAAAGCCCCAATGCCAAGACACGTGGTCAATCAGCAATGAGCCGACTAAAGGACCTAAGAGTGGTGCAAATAAAGTCATATTGCCCATAATTGCCATGACTTTAATTGCAGTACGCTCTTCAAAGTTTTCTTGAACGGCTGCATAACCTACGGCACTAATCACGGTCAAACCCATGCCTTGTAGGAAACGTAAGCCTAAAAAACTTTGAATATTTTGTATGAATAAAATCAGTAAGCAAGTTATTGCAAAAAATAGTGCACCTGCCAATAAAATTTTCTTACGCCCAATACGATCCGACAAGGGACCCATTAGCCACGCGATACAGCCACCACCAAGCAGGTAGAATGACATAGACGAGGGTGCCCAAGCGCTGCTCACGCCAAAATCACGGGTTACACCAAGCATGGCTGGTTGGATTAAATCGTTGCCCAAATAGACAGCGAACTCAAATAAAACCAATGCCAAAGGAAACAATAAAGTGGCAAAAGTGAGTTTAGAAATGTGTGGGGGAGACATGGTTTTCAACATCGTTTTTACAACCCGTCAGCACAAAGTCACTTTTTTAGAAATAAAAGGACCTTACTTCCTGACGGGCAGGAAGATTAAAAAATAATTTTGCAAATAGAAAAGTAATAACGGTTCACAGCGTCGATGGGGAGATCACGCTGAACAGACAGAACAATTCAATTTCAAAAAGGGAGATTTAAAAAAATACACCCACGACATAGCGCAGGTGTTAAAAGTACATATAGTTTAACATACCTACGAGATGAACGAAAATTGGGTATTTTCAGCACCAGAAAAAGGATCGTTTTCTTATGATATTAATTACAGGGATATATAATTTAATCGGTGCTGGATTTTTCACTATCCATAGCATTGGAGTAGAATTTCACACCTAATTTGATGCGGTCACGACCATTGCTCGTACGCCAACGATTGGTATCTCTGAGTGAATATACGCATCCACAGTATTCTTGTTGATAAAATTCTTCCTTTTTACTGATTTCAATCATGCGGTGAGCACCACCATTTTTTCGCCAGTTGTAATCCCAGTAAGTTATATTGGGATAGTGCTCAGCAGCACGTATACCACAACCATTAATTTGCTTCATATCTTTCCATCGAGAAATGCCAAGCGAACTACTGATTAGACTAAAGCCATGTTCATGTGCATAGAGCGCCGTACGTTCGAAACGCATATCGAAGCACATCGTGCAGCGACTACCTTTTTCGGGCTCATTTTCCATCCCTTTAGCACGTTCAAACCAATTGTCGGTGTCATAGTCGCAGTCAATAAAAGGAATATTGTGTTTTTCAGCAAAGCGAATATTTTCTTCCTTACGAATTAAGTATTCTTTAACAGGATGAATGTTGGGATTGTAAAAGAAAATGGAGAAGTCGATGCCTGATTCGATCATGGTTTCCATGACTTCACCAGAGCACGGTGCACAGCAAGAGTGTAGTAAAAGTTTATTATGACCATCTGGAAGAGTAAGTTTTTGGCGCTTTAGCTTAGACATAGTAAATAATGAAAAATTGAAGCAGAGTATTTTAGTTTTTATCAGTACTTTAAAATTATGAATTTGATGAAATATTTTCATTTTAGGATAAGTAATTTTCACTTCAAGTCCATATTAGGATTTGAGTCAACTCTCTATAAGTTATTACAAAGTCCTGAGTTGATTTATAGGGTCTGCCTTTGGTTGTACCGCTCTATTTAATGCTTGAATTAAATCCCAAGCTTTTTTAACTTATGATATTTCTTCATTTGTATATTATTTTTACGATTAAACAGCTTTGATGACATTACATTTAGTAATCGTGATATTTTTAAATGAAAATGATTATAATTACGCTTAAGTTTTTATCGGTATTGTATCATGCAGTTCAATCTGTCCTTTTTAGCATTTTCAGTTCTGGCCATTATGGCAACAGCATCACATGCTCAATCAGAATCCGATTTAGAACAGTCATCGGGAAATCAATTACCGACCATTATTACTCAAGCTGGAACCGATGAAAAACCCTATGCAGCTAAAACAGCAAGTGCAGTACTTCGGTCAGATGCCCCTTTATTTGAAACCGCACAATCGATTAGTGTTATCACCAATCAGCAAATAGAACAAAAACAAGCAAAAACAGTTGCGGAAGCTTTAGAAGGGGTCGCTGGCGTGACCTCTGGTCAATATGGACGTCGGGGTTGGGATGACTTTATTATCCGCGGACAAATTTCCAGTTCACAAACCTATATTGATGGATTGCGTGTACAAGCATCAGATAATGTTTTAAGAGCTGAAGATATTTCGGGCCTAGAATCTATTGAGGTTGTGAAAGGCCCAACATCAGTGGGTTTTGGATTAGCATTGCCAGGTGGTTTGGTTAATTTGACCACTAAACGTCCACAAGCAGAAACATCTTATAAAGGGGCGTTAAGTTATGGCAGTTATGGTTTAAAAGAAGCAACTTTTGATATGAACTATGCGCCAAATGAAAGTGCAAAAGGTGCTTTTCGTGTGGTAGGACGAGTGTCTGATCAGGATGATCCTACAGACTATGTATATTTTAAAAATCAATATATTGCACCATCATATAATTTTGATTTAGGCGATAAAGATGATTTATCGGTCATTGCCAGTTATCAACATCGTAAATATATCCGTCAGCAGGGTATTCCCTATAGTAAGGGCGATTATAAAAATTATTCGTCTAGCTTGTTTTTTGGTGAGCCAGATTATGGCTATGATGTGGATGTTTATCGGATTGGTACGAATTATGCCCACTATTTTGATAATGACTGGACTTTCAAACAAAACCTTGCTGTGACAAAAACCGATACAAAAGGGAATGCGATATTAGCATCGGGTACAAATACTCTGCCAACGATTAAACGTGCAATTAACAATCAAGATAAACAAGATATTAACTATACCTTAGATAATCATTTACAGCGTAATTTCGATTTTGGAAAGCTCAACTATGATGTCATGGTCGGTGTCGATATGATGCGAGAACGCAGTGATTATTATCGTCGCACAGATACTATTAATTCGTTTAATGCAGATAATCCTGTCTATGGTATTACCAGTACCAAACTCGGTACTCCAACTCAAGAAGTTACTTATAGTCAATATGCAGGTTTATATTTGCGTAATACCATTAAAATTGATGATCACTGGATTGTTGGGCTATCAGGTCGTCATGATTGGACTCAAGTTGAAATTGATAATGTATTGAAAAATACAGCCACTAAAAATTCAGACAATGCTTTTACGGGCAGTGCTTCGGTCATGTACCGCATGAATGATATGTTTGCACCGTATATCAGTTATTCAACTTCTTTTATGCCAGTGACGGATGCAGGGGAAAATGGCACATTACTTAATCCTGAAGAAGGTAAACAAGCGGAAGTAGGCGTAAAATTTCAGGCTTTGGATCAGCGTTTGCAAGGCTATGTGGCTTATTATGATTTAACCCGTAAAAATGTGACTGAATCAGATGCTTCTGGAAATTTCTCAATTCAAACGGGTGAGCAAGTCACCGAAGGTTTTGAAGCTGAAATGGCGGCGGCATTAACTGAGCAATGGAATGTAGCGGCAACATATAGCTATATTCCAACTGCAAAAATAACAGAAAGTGTGACTGCCAGTGAAATAGGTAAACGTAGCAATCATGTTCCTAAAAATGCCAGCTCATTATCCACCCAATATTATTTTAGCCCTGATCAATTCGGTTGGAATATTGGTGCGGGTATTCGTTATCAAGGTTCTCGAACAGCACAGCGCAATACAGACTTTGTCTACTTGCCCAGTTATGCGTTATTTGATGTGAATGCGGGTTATGAAGCCAAAACTTGGGGAGCAGGTCTAAGTATTAAAAACGTATTCGATAAAGAATATCTGGCTGGAACAACACCGAATGCGCAATTGGTCAATTGGGGAGATCCAATGATGGTTCGTTTTAATCTGAAGTTTAAATACTAAAAATCTAAAACGATTCAGTTTTACATAGTTGATGTGGAGGCAATGGTAGATAAGTTTCAACTTACGAAATGATATGAATTTTATGTATTAAATTTATATGAGAGTTGAATTAATCTAAAAAGACAATCATATTCTGTGAACAACCATAGAGGTCATTCACAGAACATCTTAAGGGGATCTATAGCAGTTTGTTAATAGTGATTGTCAGTAATATTAATTTTATTTTGTGCAGTTTTATTGTTTGCAGATTTACCGCCACCCCAATTAAACTTCTGTGCGCAAATTCCTAAGCCAACAATAAATAAGGCAAGAACACTGGTATATGCCACTTCCTTAAGATAAGTCCCTTCAATGACCATGGTAATTAAGGCGCCAATAATAAAGATGATGACGAGATAAGTCAGCCAAGGAAAGAGCCACATTTTAAATGGAATATCGACACCTTCTGTTTCCAATTTCTTACGCAGCTTCAATTGTGAAATTGCAATCGCAAGGTATACATACAAAGACACCGTACCGGTTGCCAGCATTAATACATCATAAATATTCATGCTTTTTGTCGCAGTGAAATATACTGCAACGATTGAAAAAAGACTTGAGAAAATAACACCGACCCATGGGCTGTTATTGCGGTTAGTAAATGCAAAACTTTTCGGTGCATCGCCACGTTTGGACAGAGAATACATCATACGTGAACAGGTATAGAGTGCAGAGTTAAAGCAGCTACACACAGAAGTTAACACTACAAAATTGACAATATGGCGCGCTTCAGGAATACCCAATGCAGTAAGGGTAACGCTGTATGTACCCCAAGTTGGGTCTTTTAATAGAGGGTTGTTGTGTGGAATTAAGCAAACGGTAATCAGCATTGAGCCGACATAAAATAAAATGATTCGCCAGACAATTGAGTTAGATGCTTTGCGGATTTCTTTCGCAGGATCTTTAGTTTCAGCGGCTGCAACGGTGACAATTTCTGCCCCCATATAGGCAAACATAACACCCAGTAAGGCTGTAATAATAGAAGAAAAACCATTTGGCATAAACCCTTCAGCGGTCAAATAAGTCACCCCGCCTAGCATAGTGGCATCGCCCCAAGGCCAAAGGTGCATAATGGCTAAACTTCCGACAACCAAGAATAGTACAATGGCAATGACCTTGATTAAGGCAAACCAGAATTCAAATTCACCGTAGTTTTTGACATCGCGTAAATTAATCCAGACCAAAGCTACAATGACGAACAGCATGTAGCCCCAAATCGGAATAAATGGAAACCAGCTATTGAGAATTTTGCCAGCAACAAAGGCTTCCCATCCCATAAGTAAGGTCCAGAAAGACCAATATAGCCATCCAATCGAAAATCCAGCCCAACGACCAATTCCGCGGTCTGCATAAGTTGAAAATGAGCCACTGTCGGGGTTCAGTACCGCCATTTCACCCAGCATACGCATGATGAATAGAACCAATAATCCGCCTAGTGTATATGCTATGAGTGCAGCTGGCCCTGCATTGTAGATTACATTTCCTGAGCCGACAAATAATGCGCCGCCAATCACACCTGCAATAGAAATCATGGTGAGGTGGCGTGACTTAAGTCCATTTTTTAAGCCTTGTGATGAATCTGGCTTGGAGGTATGTTGATTTTCAGCCATATTATTTCCCTTAATATCAAGGATATAGTTGCAATATTGGTCTATACCTTTTTCGCACTATTTATCCATTGAAACTGCAACTGAATTATTAAGCACTTAATTAAGATTAAGTTAACTTGGATAAATCTGATGGTTCTGTAAACGGGTGAAAGATCACACTTTGGTTACAAAACTGTTACATGTTGTTTATGTGTGCTGCTAATTTCTCTTTTTTGTTGGCAGGTGACGAGAGCCATTTTTTATCTATTGAAAGGAGCCAATTGCTTTAAAAATGTGAAAAGTACAGGAAAGGATATTTACAGAAAAATAAAGACTAAATAAAATAAAAAAGCAATACATAGTTTTGCCAGAGATTTAAAAACTGACAAAAAGTTAAGTTTAATTTAAAAATAAAATTTTGATTAATATAGAAAATTAATTAATTAAGTGTGGGAATACCGACATCGCGTAAGCACTTCAACAAAATGCCAAAAGCGACCAGTATTTCTTGTTCGCTGACACAAGCGAAACCAAGCAACAATCCTTTCTGCCGCGTAGAATAGTGTTTTGTATAATATTGAGAGAGTGCTCTGACCTTTACATTTTGATCGAGTGCATTTGATGCAATTAGTACATCATCACTGCTGCTTGGCAATTTTAAAATAAGGTGTAAGCCCGCTGCGGTGTTGTATTCGTGTAGAAAATCTGGCCCCAAATGACGGTGAATTAAATCAATTAAAAATGCATGGCGTTTGCTGTAAAGTAAGCGCATACGTCGAATATGTGCCCCATAATGTCCTTCACGGATAAACTCTGCCAATACTTTTTGATCCAGTAAATGTCCACCTCGATACAGTTCTGATGCCACAATGCGCAGTGGCGAAAACAGTTTTTTCGGTACCACTAAATAACCGATACGCAGCGCAGGATAAATGGTTTTGCTGAATGTTCCCATATAAATGACGGGTGAATCAGGTTCCAATCCTTGCAAAGACGGATAGGGCTGACCTGAGAATCTGAATTCACTGTCATAATCATCCTCCACAATCCAGCTTTTATGCTGACGGGCAATTGCAATCAGTTGCTTGCGCCGTTCAAGGCTCAAATGTGAACCTAAAGGATATTGATGTGATGGTGTGACAAAGATCAGCTTAGGCGGTTTCTTGGGATCTAGGTCAGGAATAATGCCTTCTTGGTCAACAGGTAGCGAACGCAAATTTACACCATTAATGCGTAAAATATTGCGCGCGCCCCAGTAAGCTGGGTCTTCGATCCAGACTTCGTCGCCGATATCGCTCAAGGTACGCGCAACCAAATCTATGGCCTGATGCGTGCCTTCGGTAATGATGATTTGATCGGCATCGCATTGTACAGAACGCGCAATTTTGAGGTATTCCGCAAGTTCTTGGCGCAGTTCCAGACATCCGCCTGCATTGCTGTAAATTAATCGAGTAATTTCTGGTTCACGGCTCAAACGAGTCTGAATTCGGCTAAAAATATGGTGAGGAAATTCAGTTACATCTGGTGCACCAGGGACAAATGCCCCCCATTGATAAGGCGATGCCGCTGAATAGCCGATTAAATACGAACCGCGCTGAGATAAGCTGTAACTTTGCTGAGATTTTTTTTCTTGAATCGGAATATTGGTGTTTTCTGCTTTGATTAAAAAGGACTCGGGCAATTTCTCTGTAACCCAAGTGCCTTGTCCTGTACGGGCATCGACATAACCTTGTGCCTGTAATTGTTCATAAGCGCTTAATACCGTATTGCGGGAGACTTTGATCTCTTTGGCAAGATCTCTTGATGCAGGTAAACGAGTTTTGGGTGCCAATACGCCATCAATCATGGCATTACGCAAGCAGCGAAATAATCGTAGCTGCAATGTTCCATCAATATCTTGCTGTAATCGCTGCAGCAAATAATCTCCAAGCAAACTACGCAATTGGCTCTCTCCTACAAATTCAAAGTGGCTCTCGTGAGAGCAATGTCGGTACGTGCAAAATAATCTGGTCAGGCAGTAATTGTAAAGTATCTCGCTCTTGCGTGGTTGGTGTAAATGCGAGCCTGTAAACGGCAGGCAATATACACACATCTTGGTTAAAGCCCAAGCGAAAAATCTAAGCTTAATTTTTTAATTTAGATCAGGCAGCCTGAAGACATGAATCAATAAATGCCAACAAACCTACATAAATTTATACTTTTTGCAGCCGCAAGGAAATGCGTCTGCATACAAAAATAGGATCATGCAATGAACACGATGGTGAAAGGTCTGACGTATACGGAGCAAGGTACAACTGCTTGGAATAATGAGCTTAAGCAGTTAGATAAAGAGGCTCTCCATCTGGGCGAAAGGCTAGATATTCTTTACGTGCCGCAGCCTACATTTTGGCATGTGAACGCATTTTAATGGCGCGTAAAGAACGCGGCATTTATCTGGGTTAATGATCAGATTTCTTGCAGGATGCAGAATTGGATCAACCATGAATTTGAAATTTGAATACCTTCGCTGATCAAATTTTATCAAAAATTTTGCTTTTGCCAGAGATGGGCTTTTGGAATTTATTCTTTCTTTTTGGGATTTTTATTATGTTGCAGCATTTTCTAGTGAAACCATTTTCATTTTTTACCCTTACCAGTGTAATGGCAATGTCGGCAGCCGTGCAGGCAGATACGCTCTCTTGGGGAGATGCAGAGACAGATTTAGGAAAACTGACGGTGTCAGGGTGGGTACGTGCGAATTATCAAGATAAGGATTATTCGGACAGTGACCATAAATTAAAGTTTAATGCGGCAAAGCTTAGCTTGAAATATGATGCCAAGACATTTTTTGGCGGTGTGGAATACCGCTGCTATCAAAATGATACCTTATGTGATTTTTCAACTTTGGTGAATGCCAATTTGGGCTATAAGCTGAATGATGAGAGCCGCATTACAGTAGGTTTGCAGGATATGCCTTTTGGCATCGGCCGTTTCTGGAGCAGCAGTTGGTACGGCAGCTCAATGGACAATGCTGGCCTAGAAGATGTGCATAATTTGGGCATCAATTGGCAGCAGCAATTAGGTGCCAATACCAGCGTAAATTTGGCTTATTTTCTCCGTGATGGCGGAAGTTTTGTGGGTGATGGCGATGCAGCGCGCTATGCGGCCAATTATGTTAAGCCTGAAGATGCCACGACAGATGACATTGAAGAAAAAAACATGTGGGTTGCACGTATCAGTCAGCAGATTCCACTACAGGACAGTCCAGTTAAACTTAATCTAGGCGGGTCGTACTGGCATTCAGATTTGGAAAACAGCAATGGTCAAACGGGGCATCGTAATGCATGGAATATCTTTGGTCGTTTAAACTATCAAAATGCCAATGTAACTTTGACTGCCGGACAGAATCGTGCAGATACTAAGTCTTTGAGCAATGCGGATTATGCAACGGTCGGCTCATTTGAATCGAAGTATTATGTTGCCAACAAAGCCAATTATTATGTGGCGAATGTTGATTATCAAATCAATGATTTTTACAAAGATTATGATTTAACACCTTATGCGAGCTATGCCGTATTTGATAAGGATAAATCAGGTTTTGCCACATCGACCCGTAGTATTTGGGGTGCTCAGCTAGATGTTCAGCAGTTTTCGCTGGCCGCAGAATATATCACTGGCAAAAATGATGTATTCATTGGCGGTGATGCAGGTTCTTTGGCAGGAGGAGATGCATCTGGGCACAGTAGACTCTTGAATTTATTGTTTATCTATAATTTTTAATGATTGTTGTAACTCATCAGAATGGCACCTTTAAAAAAGGTACCATTTTTATAACTTTATTTTAATTATTTGATTTATATATTTAAAAAAATTTTAAATTGCCAGATAAGTATAAATTGGCCCTCTCTATCTTATCCAAAGTGGCTCTCGTTTCATGCCAGTAAAAGCGCAAAATCAATGAATCATTTGCATATCATCAATCGCATGATATGGATGCCAAAATTTTACAATGTATGAATCAAGAATGAGGTACGAAATGGACAGTAAACACTCTGCACTGAATGCACGTAAACAGCAAGCAACGCCTCGTGGTGTTGGTGTCATGTGTCAATGGTATGCGGAGAAAGCAGAAAATGCGACGATTTGGGATGTAGAAGGCAATCAATTTATCGATTTCGCAGGCGGCATTGCAGTACTGAATACGGGTCATCGCCATCCTAAAATTATTGCTGCTGTTACTGAACAATTAACAAAATTTACCCATACAGCTTATCAAGTTGTTCCTTACGAAAGTTATGTCTCTCTTGCTGAGCGTATTAATGAACGTGCACCGATTGAGGGTGCTGCAAAAACTTCATTCTTTTCTACTGGCGCTGAAGCAGTGGAAAATGCAGTCAAAATTGCGCGTTCACATACAGGTCGTCACGGCATTGTGACTTTTGGTAATGGTTTCCACGGTCGTTCATTTATGACGATGGCAATGACTGGTAAAACTGCACCTTACAAACGTGACTTTGGGGTGATGCCTGCAGGCGTTTTCCATGCACGTTATCCAGTAGAATCAAAAGGCATTACTGTGGATGATGCTATCCAAAGTGTTGAAGATATTTTTGCTGAAGATATTGCTGCACATGATGTTGCAGCGATTGTGCTTGAACCTGTACAAGGTGAAGGTGGCTTTAATGTTGTACCCGCAGAATTTTTAACACGTTTACGCGCATTATGTGATCAGCATGGTATTTTGATGATTGCTGATGAAGTTCAGTCAGGCTTTGCCCGTACAGGCAAGTTGTTTGCTATGAACCACTATAAAACTAAAGTAGATCTTATTACGATGGCAAAAAGCTTGGGTGGTGGTTTTCCTATCTCTGCTGTAGTTGGACGCGCTGATGTGATGGATGCGCCAAATCCTGGTGGTTTAGGTGGTACGTATGCAGGTAGCCCTATTGCTGTTGCCGCAGCGCATGCGGTGATTGATGTTATTGAAAGTGAAGGTCTGTGTGATCGTGCCAATGTATTGGGTGCTGAATTGGTTTCGGTCTTAAATACACTTAAAGCCACCAGCAATGTCGTGACCGATATTCGCGCATTGGGTTCAATGGTTGCGGTTGAACTGGAAACAGCTGAACAAGCCAAAGCTGTGCAAAATCATGCAATGCAAAATGGCTTGTTGATTTTAACCTGTGGTCGTTATGGTAATGTGATTCGTTTCCTTTATCCTTTAACGATTCCAACAGAGCAATTTCGTGAAGGCCTTGCTATTTTAAAACAAGGATTTGCAACTTTAACTGCATAATAATGAATGAGTGATTGAAATGCTTCCAGATCATTTGAAAGATTTATTACAGCATCCTGATGTTTGCTTTGAGCAGCCTTTAAACGGTTGTTATATTGAAGTGAATGATGCTGCAACCAACGAAACACTGGCATGGGTCAAATCACTTGACCGTCAGGCTGTAGAACAGGCGATTGCCCGTTCACAGGCTGCGCAAACTACATGGAAAGCGCAAACTGCATTGCAGCGCGCTGATGTTTTGTGGGCTTGGTACAACTTAATGTTGCAGAACAAAGAGCAATTGGCGCAAATACTGACCGCAGAACAGGGTAAGCCCTTGGCGGAAGCGCGCGGTGAGATTGCTTATGCGGCATCATTTATCCGCTGGTTTGCAGAACAGGCGCGTCGTATTGATGGTGAGGTACTTACACCAACCCTAGCAAATCAGCGTTTGTTGGTGATTAAGCAAGCCATTGGGGTGACTGCGGCAATTACGCCGTGGAATTTCCCTGCGGCGATGATTACCCGTAAAGCTGCGCCAGCCATTGCTGCTGGTTGTTCGATGCTGGTGAAGCCTGCTGAGCAAACGCCATTAACGGCTTATGCTTTAGAAGTATTGGCACTGCAAGCGGGCTTGCCACAAGATGTATTGCTGCACATTAGTGGCGATGCGATTGAAGTCGGCAAAACGCTGTGCGAAAGCGATAGCGTGAAGAAGCTTAGCTTTACTGGTTCGACTCAAGTCGGCCGTATTTTGATGGAGCAGTGTGCGCCAACCATCAAAAAACTGTCGCTTGAATTGGGTGGCAATGCACCAGTATTGGTTTTTGATGATGCCAATCTGGAGCAGGCTGTCCAAGGTATTATGGTCAGTAAATTCCGTAATAGCGGTCAAACCTGTGTCTGCGCGAACCGTATTTATGTACAAGACGGTATTTATGATGCGCTGGCTGAAAAGTTGACTGCGGCTGTAGCCCATTTAAAAGTGGGTGATGGTCGTCAGGAAGGTTCGACCCAAGGCCCGCTCATTGATGAAGATGCCATTGCTAAAGTGCAGTCACATATTGCAGATGCAGCGAGCAAAGGTGCGCAGGTTAAAATTGGCGGTCAGCGTTCAAGTTTAGGCGGTACTTTCTTTGAGCCAACCGTGCTGACTGAAGTGACCCAAGACATGAAGGTTGCTAAAGAAGAAACCTTTGGCCCATTGGCTGCATTGTTCCGCTTTAACACTGAAGAAGACGCGGTTGCGATGGCAAATGATACCGAGTTTGGTTTGGCAAGTTATGTATTCACGCAGAATACCGCGCGTCAATGGCGTGTGGGCGAGGCATTGGAATATGGCATGGTCGGCATAAACACTGGTGCTATTTCAAATGAAGTTGCTCCATTTGGCGGGGTGAAGCAATCTGGTTTAGGGCGTGAAGGTTCTAAATTTGGTATTGATGAATACCTCGAAATGAAATATCTGTGTGTGGATTTATCCTCATAAATAAATTCTCACAGTGACCCGTTAAAATCAGCCTTGCCCATTCAAGGCTGATTTTTTTTTAATTCATCATAATTTTTAAAATAATCATGAACTGCTTTAAACATTAAAAATAATACAGAGAGTTTTTAATTCAATAGCTCTTTTATGAAAGCAAAAAATGAGTTAACTCAATGTTATAAAAATAAAAAAATAGATTTGGTTTCAGGATGAATTTGATTGCTGAAATTGTGAATGGGATAAATCTACAGTAACTTCTGCAAGAGTAATTAATCTTCCACTGAATTGAATCGGGCATGACTCGCATCATAAGTGGCTTTTATTGTGCATAAAACCTTTAGCTAATTTAAATATTAACTTTAAGTTAATGAAAGTGATTGGAGGTTGATTGATCAAAATCTAATAAAACGCTTTTATAGGCTTAGACCAAAATACAGAATTAGGATAAATGACATGGATGGTTCGGTTCAGAACAAAGAACGTAAATGGAATACACGTCGACAGGCTAAACAGCTCAAAATAGAAATGGTCAGTAAGTATGCTGATGGCGTGGTTATTCCAACCCAAGATATTGTTAAGGTTTTAGAAACCTTAATTACTGCGGGTGATCGAGTTGTTTTAGAAGGCAATAACCAGAAACAAGCTGATTTTCTTTCTCGCTCTTTGGCACAAACTAATCCCGATGTTTTACATGATCTACATATGATTATGCCGAGTGTCGGACGTCCTGAACATCTCGATTTATTTGAAAAAGGCATTGCTCGTAAACTCGATTTTTCATTTGCTGGCACACAAAGTCTACGCATTAGTCAGTTGATTGAAGATGGTTTACTCGAAATTGGTGCGATTCATACTTATATCGAACTTTATTCACGCTTATTGGTTGATTTAATTCCGAATGTCGTGCTTTCAGCAGGTTTCATGGCGGATCGTGAAGGGAATATTTATACCGGCGCAAGTACAGAAGACACGCCCGCATTGATTGAACCCGCAGCCTTTAGCGATGGCATTGTGATTGTGCAAGTGAATGAGTTGGTGGATGACGTTAAAGATTTACCACGGGTCGATATTCCTGCTTCTTGGGTCGATTTTGTGGTTGTGGCTGACAAACCTTTCTATATTGAGCCTTTGTTTACCCGTGATCCTAAACATATCAAGCCTGTGCATATCTTAATGGCAATGATGGCGATTCGCGGAATTTATGAACGGCATAATGTACAGTCGCTGAATCATGGCATTGGTTTCAACACTGCTGCAATTGAACTAATTTTACCAACCTATGGTGAGTCTTTAGGTTTAAAAGGCAAGATTTGTCGTAACTGGACTTTAAACCCGCATCCGACCTTAATTCCTGCCATTGAAACAGGCTGGGTTCAAAGTGTGCATTGTTTTGGTACAGAGCTGGGAATGGAAAAATATGTTGCGGCGCGACCTGATGTATTTTTTACAGGCCGTGATGGTTCACTGCGTTCGAATCGAATGATGTGTCAGCTTGCGGGTCAGTATGCAGTGGACTTATTTATTGGCGCAACCTTGCAAGTCGATGGCAGTGGACATTCTTCAACAGTGACCAAAGGTCGTTTGGCTGGTTTTGGTGGCGCACCAAATATGGGGCATGACCCACGAGGGCGTCGTCACGCTACGCCTGCATGGTTGGATATGCGTCCATCAGGTGCAACAGAAACCGAGACCTATCTTGCACGCGGTAAAAAACTGGTTGTGCAAATGGTGGAAACCTTTCAGGAAGGTGGCAAACCCACTTTTGTACATACCTTAGATGCGGTAGACGTAGCCAAAAAAGCCAATATGCCTTTAGCACCCATCATGATTTATGGCGACGATGTAACCCATCTTTTGACTGAAGAAGGTATTGCTTACTTGTATAAAGCAAGAAGTTTAGAAGAACGTCAGGAGATGATTGCTGCGGTTGCAGGGGTGACTGAAATTGGCTTAAACCATAATCCTAAAACAACAGAGCGTTTAAGACGTGAAGGATTGGTGGTGTTTCCAGAAGATTTAGGCATTCGCCGTACCGATGCCACGCGTGAATTACTGGCGGCAAAAAATATTGCGGATCTTGTGACATGGTCTGATGGGCTTTATCAACCTCCAGCAAAATTTAGGAGTTGGTAATGAATGCACGTGTTCAACCCTATATTCGTCAACATTGTATTTTGCTCGCAGATTTTGCAGTCCATGCTTTAGTTGCAGAAGTCAATTTAACGCCCAAACCTGCGTTGGTCGATCAACGTGGAAGCGGTGCCCATGATGATTTGACACTGGATTTGATGGAGCGTTCAGCCCACAGTTTACAGCCGATGTTTGTGGCAATGGCACACGCGGCCTTTCAACATAGAACGTGTTCACAAGCATTACGTGAAGCGATTGGTGAAATTGGTCGTGTCGGTGAAGCCACCATGTTGCACGCCACCAATGGGGTGAATACCCATCGCGGTGCAATCTGGGCATTAGGATTGATGGTCACGGCTAGTGCATTGATGAGTTTAGATACTAAACCAGTACAAGCTGTTGAACTGTGTCAATTAGCAGGAAAAATTGCCCAATTTGAAGATCGTTTTATTCCCCAACAGGCACTCAGTCACGGTCAACAGGTACAAAAAGCATTGGGCATCCTTGGTGCGAAAGCACAAGCACAGCAAGGGTTTCCTGCAATTGTGAAGTTTGGATTACCTGAACTTGATAAAAGCCGCCAAACACAGGGCAATGAAACAACTGCACGGGTAGATGCTTTGCTTGCCATGATGACCACCTTGAATGATACCTGCGTTTTGTACCGTGCAGGAGAAGCAGGATTAGCGCGAATGCAGCAGGGTGCTCAAGAGGTGCTGGATTTAGGTGGTTATTCAGCCTTTGCTGGGCAACGTGCATTTAATTTTTTAGAACAGGATCTTTTACGCTTAAGAGCTTCACCGGGTGGGGTTGCAGATTTACTTGCAGCCACATTATTTATTGATCGTGTTGAGCAATTTTATTTTAACAATAAATAGGAAATGCAGTAATGGAAATACTCAAGTTTGAATTTGCAGCTGGAAGTAGACCAACTAAAAAAGCATTGGTTGGTTGTGTGGGCTCTGGTGATTTAGAAATTTTAATGCAACCGAGTCAAACGGAAAAGATGTCAATCCATGTTGTCACATCGGTTGATGGTAGTTCAAAGCGTTGGGAAAATTTGTTTGAACGGATGTTTAGTGATCAAGCACCACCCGCTGTACATATTGATATACATGACTTTGGTGCAACACCGGGTGTTGTTCGCCTACGTTTAGAACAAGCATTTGAGGAGGTGAACGGTGGCTGATTTTCAAACTTTACTGGCAAAACAGAGCTTTATTGAACTGAGTGCGAGAGAACGTGCCAAAGCATTATTAGATGAAAAAAGCTTTCGTGAGTTATTAGATCCTTTTACACGAATGATGTCACCTTGGCTGCCAAAGCAGAATATCGTGCCACAAGCGGATGATGGTGTGGTAGTTGCAAAAGGCACACTTCAGCAAAAACCTGTCGTCATTATCTCGATTGAAGGTATTTTTCAGGGCGGAAGCCTAGGTGAAGTCGGTGGTGCAAAAATTGCAGGTGCATTAGAACTGGCCGCGGAAGATAACCGTAAGGGCATTCCAACCGCAGCGATTTTGTTACTTGAAACGGGTGGTGTACGTTTACAAGAAGCGAATCTGGGATTGGCCGCCATTGCAGAAATACAAGCAGCAATCGTGGCACTTAGACAATATCAACCTGTGGTCGCAGTTATTGCTGGGAGTGTTGGCTGTTTCGGTGGCATGTCGATTGCAGCAGCATTATGCAGTTATTTGATTATGACCCAAGAAGGACGTTTAGGACTCAATGGCCCACAAGTGATTGAGCAAGAAGCGGGTGTGCAAGAATATGATTCGAAGGATCGACCATTTATCTGGAGTGTTACAGGCGGAGAACAACGTGCTGCAAGTGGCTTGGTTGATGCCTATGTCGAAGATGACCGTCAGCAGATTAAACAGCAAGTTTTGCAGTATTTAAACCAAGGTGTACCGACATTACATCGCAGCTCAAACTATAATTTTTATTTGAATCATTTACAGGGCGTTGATACGACAGAGCAAGCCACACCGCTTCAAGTTCGGACTTTATATCAAGGAGAACAAGCATGAATATGGATGTACATGCAGTGAAAACGTCAATACGTGGCAAGCATTGGTTTCAAGCACTCAGTGCTGACTTTAGCCGAATCGAGCAAGATGCAGAATCAGTCTGGGTTGCAGATGGACAAATGGCAGGAAAAACAGTTCGTGTGATTGCCGTTGTTCCAGATCAGCACAATCTTTATCCGCGCGCTCAAAATGGTGAGGTGGGGTTATTAGAAGGTTGGACATTGGCCAAAGCGGTAGATGATGTGATTCGATCTGATCAAGACAGCGATCAAAAACGTGCAATCTTATGTATTGTCGATGTCCCAAGTCAGGCTTATGGTCGCCGTGAAGAACTTTTTGGTATTCATCAGGCGCTTGCTGGTGCAGTCGATAGTTATGTGCGAGCACGTTTGGCAGGACATCCTGTGATTAGTTTATTGGTTGGAAAGTCGATGTCAGGTGCATTTTTAGCCCATGGCTACCAAGCAAATCGTATCATTGCACTTAAAGATACCGGTGTTATGGTACATGCCATGGGGAAAGAGTCGGCTGCTCGTGTAACACTGCGTACCGTTGATGAGTTAGAAAAACTCGCATCTAGTATTCCACCTATGGCATACGACATTGAAAGCTATGCCACATTAGGCTTGTTATCCAGTCTTTTAACCGTCGTGAATCCTGAACAACCTACAACTGAAGATATTGCATGTGTTCAAGAGGCATTTTTACATGCATTAAATGACATTCAAGCCACTGGTTCAACGGGACTTGAACATCGCTTACATGGTGAAAATCGACAGGCTTCGAAACAGGTGCGTGAACTTTTGCGTGAACAGTGGTAATGATCATGCAACCGCAACCACATGACCTACTCTGGGGAATCACTGTTGCAGATCTTGCTTCACCCGTGCCTGATTGGGTGAAAGAAGTTGTGCAACGCGGAGACCCTGTTGTTATGCGCAGAGCGGTCACTCACAGAGGAATGATTCCTGTTGGGATTCGGGGAGTTGAGCGTTATCAGCGCTATAAACTAGAGATGCCGAGTCAGCAGATTAAGCAAATTATGAAGCCTGAGCAACTCTGTCAGGTAGAACTTGAGCATTTTCCACATTTGGCCAAACAGTTACAGCGCGTGCAGCAAACAATGAAAATGCTGCCATGGGTTTGGGGGTATGCAGGTAGCGTCGGGTTTGAACTAGCAACGGGTATTCAGACAGTGACTGAAAATAGTGACATTGACTTGTTGATTCGGACAGAGGGATTTTTGACCAAGGATGAAGCCAAACAATTGCTGCATCAGTTGGAACAAACCGAATTAAAACTGGATGTGCAACTGCAAACCCCAAAAGGTGGTGTGGCACTTAAAGAATGGGCAAGGACAACGGGAAAGGTCTTACTAAAACGAAATGATGGCGCAGTTTTGGTAAACAATCCTTGGCAGTAAAGGGATGATGGCATGAGTTCAATTTGGGTATATCCAGGTCAAGGTGCGCAAAAGGTCAATATGTTGCGTGATTTACCGCAGACTACTTTGGTTCAACATTATCTTGAACAGGCAACAGATATTCTTAAACAAGATGTGCTGTTGCTGGATCAGCCAGAAGCGCTGAAATCAACTTATGCTGTGCAGCTTTGTTTGTTTATTTCAGGGGTTATTAGTTCTTGTTTAATGTCGGAACAAGGAGTTAAACCAGATTATGTTGCAGGCTTGTCCATAGGTGCTTGGGCTGCGGCAACAGTAGCAGGAGTCTTGAGTTTTGAAGATGGACTCAAGCTGGTTGCGCTTCGCGGACGTTTAATGCAGCAGGCCTATCCTTCAGGTTATGGCATGACAGCTTTGATTGGTACGAATCAATCTGATGTAGAGATTTGGGTTAATCAGGTTTATCAGCAGAATCAAGATGTTTTTATTGCCAATTTGAATACAGCAAATCAAATCGTGATTTCTGGATCAAATCAAGCAATGAAACAGGTTGCTGAAAAAGCACAGGAAAATGGAGTATTGGCCAAGCGTTTAGAGGTGAGTGTGCCATCACATTGTTCATTATTAGATGTTCAGGCAAAACAATTGGCTGAACACATAAAGGGAGTTGTGCAACAACAGCCGAATATACGTTATTTAAGTGGAACATCTGCTCGTTTACTCATGAAGAAAGAGCAAGTTATTGAAGATATTAGCTTCAATATGTGTCGAATGATTGATTGGGAAAGTACGGTTCAATCCGCTTGGGAAAGAGGCGTCCGTTTGCAGATTGAGAGTTTGCCGGGAACCGTCTTAACAGGATTAGCCCGTCAGACATTTAAAGAAGGAACTGTGCTGTCTTTTCAAGGAACACGTTTAGACAGTCTTATTGGTGCCATGCATAAAGAAAGTGCCCGATCACTGAATGCATAAATAGATAAATTTAAGTCATTATCCAAGGATATGAGGAATTAACAATGATTATATATGGAACAGCACTCTTAGCCATTTGCCATTTATTAGGAGACTATTTTGGTAATACGTTGGGTATGTTACTCGGTGTCAAAGCAAATGTAGGTGGCGTAGCCATCTCGATGATCTTGCTTATTTTATCAAAAGAGCTTTTAGCCAAGAAAGGATATTTGCCACAAGGAACTCAATTTGGTGTGTTGTATTGGTCAGGGATGTACATTCCAATTGTTGTTGCCATGTCTGCTGGCCAGAATGTTGTGGCTGCACTATCAGGTGGAATGTTAGGGCTGATCGTTTCAGTTGCATCATTAATCGGTACTGTTTTGGTGATTCGTTATTTAAATAAAATGAATAACGATTACGAGGTCTATGAATGGCCAGTCGAAGCTAAGGAAAAAACAGCTTAATTTTCGTTATAAAAAATACGAGTTCAATGATTAAAAGGAATTAAATAATGGATGCTTTAATTACAGTATTAAGTAAAAATGCGCTGGTCACTGCACTTGCAGTCACAGGGTTGATGATGTTTGTTTCTCATTTACTTTCAAAGTATTTGACCAGAGGTAAACTGCAAAGTTCGGCAATTGCAATTACATTAGGCTTAGTGGTGGCGTATTTTGCAGGCGTGTATACACAAGGAACAAAGGGAATTTCAGATATTGCCATTTTCTCTGGATTTGCTTTGCTTGGTGGTGCAATGATTCGTGACCTTGCCATTGCATCGACTGCATTTGAAGTCGATGTTAAAGAGGTGAAAAAGGCTGGGAAAGTGGGGCTTATTGCATTAGCACTTGGTTGTGTTGTTCCTTTTGTGATTGGCGCAATGACGGCATGGCTAATGGGATATAAAGACCCTGTTTCAATGACCACCATTGGTGCTGGGGCAATGACTTATATTGTTGGTCCAATTACAGGGACGGCCATTGGTGCGACTTCAGATGTCATTGCATTATCAATTGCGATTGGCTTGATTAAGTCGGTGTTCTTTATGGTGGGAACCCCATTATTGGCTAAATTTATGTACTTAAAAAGCCCAAAATCTGCCATGGTATTCGGTGGTTTGGCGGGAACCACAAGTGGAACGGCTGCTGGTTTAGCGGGTACTGATGTACGCCTAGTCCCTTATGGCGCATTGGTTGCAACATTTTATACAGGTTTAGGGTGTTTATTAGGCCCTTCAGTCTTCTTTCTTACCATAAATGCTATTTTTGGTTAAGAATGAATGGATTTTATCCTGTATGGGCAATTTATTAAGATCTAAGGATTAAATAAATTGCCCAAATTTCATGTTAAATATTTCTTGAAAACATACGACATTCGGCAATAAATGCCAATAAATTAGGATCACGTTCTTTACTTTTTAAAAAGACTAAACCAATTTCTTGCTTGATTTGATATTGCGCTTTAAGTCGAATTAGCTTTACAGAGCTTTCATAAATTGTTGAAATTCGACCAGGCAATAAAGCCAGTCCAACCCCAGAACTGACCATACTAATTAAGGTAAAAATATCAGAAACCTGTAAAAAAACTTTAGGATCAATTTTAGCTTTTTCAAAGACTACATCACTATCGTTACGCGTAGCGAACCCTTTTGCAAGGGTCAGGAAAGTTTCATCTTTGAGCTGACTTAAATCGACTTCATCAAGTTCTGCATATTTGGAGTTCTTATGTACAGCTAAAAAAATGTCATCTTGAAACATGGGTAAGCACTCAAATTCATGATTTTGAGTTGTTTCATTAAGTGCAACAATAATGGCATCTAACTCCGTGGCCTTTAACTTTTTGACCAAATCCAAATTTGAACTTAAAGAAAGTTGTATATCTAAATCACCTCGTCTAAGTTTTAAACCACTAATAACACTTGGAATAGTGTTCACTGTTAAAGAATACAAAGAACCTAAATGAAAAATTTTGGATGCAAATCCAGCAGCTTCTCGTGTTTTATTGACGGTAGTGACAATATCTTGAACAATTTTCTTAGAATGTTCTTCGAGTACATAAGCACTCTTTAAGGGAATTAAATTTCGACCTTCATTTTTGAACAAAGGGCAACGTAATGAATTTTCAAGAGAATGTAATGCTTTATGAACACTGACATTACTGATTTGCATTTCAACCGCTGTTTTTGACAAATTACCACAGCGCATAAAAGCTAAAAAAATTTGAATTTTTTTAAGCGTCAGTTCTTCATCTATTTCCACCGAGTTTTATCCTTAAATGCTGATGGCAGTGATGGATGAATATAGCATGCCAATTTTTAAAATGTTTAATGGGATGGCATGTTGAAAATGATGTTCGTACTGGGTATATGTACTGTCTAATCTATCTAATCAATGATTTAGGCTAGGAATTATGTTAAAAAATTTAGCTAGGGTTGAGATTGTTTTTAACGTTGGCGTATCTAGGGTTCTTTAATTGTCAGCTTGCAGTTCGTATTCTTAATCCCTTATAAATAGATTAGGCATGGATAAAGTTAAAAAGCTTGATTATCCCAAACTCCCTCATAATTATGATTTAGAAAAATATATTTTATATGAAATGAGCAAGCTCATTTTTATATCGTGCTCATTATGGATAATGTAGTGAAAATGGGACTCTCTGCGGGAATGTGTATCCAATTTATACTCAAAAATAGACTGATTTTAGTACCCAAAAAGCATCAACAATTGTGATTTTAAAAGTACAAAACCGCAACATATCAATGAAAAGAATTTCATCTATTATTTAGATCTAAATTTCTTTAGAGCAACAGGATCAAATATGAAATTGCCTACCATTGTGCTGGTTCACGGATTTTGGGGAAATGCTCTGCATTGGCAACATGTCATTCCTTTATTAATCAAACAAAATTTCAAAGTGAAAGCTGTAGAAATTCCTTTAACGTCTTTAGCGGATGATGTTGAAAGAACCAATAAAATGATTAATCAAATAGATGGCCCTGTATTGCTCGTCGGTCATTCATATGGTGGCGTGGTCATTACTGAAGCAGGTAATAATGAAAAAGTGGTGGGGTTGGTATACATTGCCGCATTTGCGCCAGATCGTTCAGAAAGCCCCGGCCTGATTACTCAACAACATCCACCAGAAGCTGCTGCTAATCTTTATCCAGATAGTGATGGTTATTTATGGGTCAATGCAGAAAAATACCATGAGAGTTTCTGTCAAGATTTAGACCCTTCAGAATCTATAGCAATGGCTATTGCTCAGAAAGCGCCTCTTGCCAGTACCTTTGGTGATACTGTCGTGACACCTGCATGGAGGACTAAACCATCTTGGTATCAAATTTCAAATCAGGATCGTATGATTGCCCCTGAAAATCAAAGAAAAATGGCTGAAAGATTAAATGCTAAAGAAGTCCTTGAACTTGAGGCGAGTCATGCTTCTCTTGCATCAAGACCGAATGAAATCGCTGATTTTATTATCAAGGCGGCTTCATCTTTTTAATCTTTTATATATGTGCATGATCGTTTGTCATTTAATACTGCTGTTAAATAGACTGTTTTCTTAAAATCCCTTTAAAAATAAAGGGATTTTAGAATCAGTCAAAGCATTAAACAATCTGATGCATCAGGAGCTGATTTTCTAACTTCTGTCCATGCTATTGCTAAACGTTAGAAACATAACTTTAGAAAAAAGCAGCTATGTATGATTCAATTTTTTAATTTGCTTAACTTTCCAATTCATTATTTTAAATCGAATGAAATAAATAAAAATATCAACTAGAAATTGCAAAAGAACACATGATATTTTGTATAAAAGCCGTACTATAAAAATGATTTTATTGAGTTTCTAATATTATGTCTCAGATAGATGTTCTCGTTCCTTTGGCTGAAATTGAAGTGAATCGAGCTGAACTTCTCTCCATTCAACGCAATGATTTGGTGCCGTTACTGAATGATCAGTATCGTCTCAATCATTATGCAGACCAACTCATTCAAGCACAATCTGTGCTGTTAAATGGCGTCGATCCACATTTAACGCAGCAGTTAAGTTTAACCATCGAACAACTGATTCAATCTTTAGCAGATTCAAAAAAATATTTAAAAACGCGAAAGTTTAATGCTTTGCAAAAATGGTTGGGGATAGATTTAGAATATGGTTCTGGTCAGGTTGAATATTATAAAAATTTAGATCAGTTACTCAATCGAGCCAATCATTTAAGTCAAAAATTACAGATTGAGATTCAAAAGTCACAAGCACGTTTTCAGCAGTTGCTTGGGCATCGTGAGCAAATGGCAAAATACATTCGGGCTGCGCAAGAATTCTTGCAGGAATATCCGAAGTTTGTACAGAATCAACATCCACTCGATAATTTTGCTGATCGGTTAGCTAAAAAAATTCATACATTACAAACTTTACAAGCAAGTAATGATATTGCAATTACACAAATGCAGTTGTCTCAGCAACTCTCTTTTACCTTACTCGATCGTTTTAAAGAGGCACAGCAGGTGCTTATTCCCGCGTGGCAATATCATGTTAAACAAAGCAATCAAACCAGTTCGACAAGTGAATTGGAAAAGTTAGATAATAGCCGTGAAAATCTGATTAAAACTTTAAGAAAATCTCTCCAGAAACCAACACATTAATAATTTCCTTAGGTGTCCCATGACCAATTTTGAGCATAAAGATTTACCTACAGACGTGACTACAGATGTCGTTCAGCAAAAATTTCAGCAACTGAATTTACAAGAAATCGGATTGCAGGATTCTGACTTTAATGAAGTGATGAATGCACATAAAGAATTAGCTGAAATGAGTCATACAGCCGTTGCTGAATATGGTAAAAATATTGCGACAAAAACCTCGACCTATACCGATGAATTATTAAACTTAGTACAAAATAAAGACCTTGATAGCACAGGTCAAAAGTTAAATCAGGTGGTTCAAGTTGCGCAGCAGTTGAATACCAACAGTATTTTAAATCAGAAAAAGAGTTCGGGTTTCTTTGGCAGTTTGTTTAGTAGAATGAGAGGCGCGAAGCAAAGCTTTGATCAACATTTTAATAGCACCAAAGAACAAATTGATGTGCTAGTTAAAGAAATTGAAACCTCTCAGTCGGGGTTAAAAAGCCGTGTTACAACTTTGGATAAAATGTTTCATGGCGTACAAGATGAATATAAACAGTTGGGTATTTATATTGCCGCTGGAAAATTAAAAGAACAGGAAATTCAGCAAGACATAGCGTTCTTAACCACACATATTCAGGATCAATCAACGGTACAAAAAATTTATGATCTTAATCATCTTGCCAATAATTTAGAAAAACGAGTCAGTGATTTACAAGTTTTACAGCAATCGGCGATGCAAACGTTACCGATGATTCGGATTATTCAATCCAATAATTTAATGTTGGTGGATAAATTTTATGCCATTAAGAACATTACCTTGCCTGCATGGAAAAACCAAATTAGCTTGGCCATTTCTTTGCATGAGCAAAAAAATAGTGTCCAACTGGCGAATAGTATTGATGATGCGACCAATGATCTGTTACGCCGTAATGCGGATTTGTTACATCAAAACTCTGTAGACACCGCCAAAGCCAATCAGCGTTCGGTGATTGATATTGAAACACTTGAACATGTGCAAAACACCCTCATTAAAACAGTGAATGATGTGCTTCAAGTGCAAAAAGAGGGCATGCAGAAACGTGCAGAAGCAACCACACGGTTACGTGCTTTGCAGAATAATTTGAATCATTTGGTTTTAGAATCAAATACAGGTGGGAGCAATAAACATGATGATCGTTCTTAAATTGATTGCTTACACTTTAGGAGAAAGTATTTGCCTCCCTTAGATGAATATGCTGTGAATCCACAACAGATTGAATCGGGTGTGGTGGCGTTGAAAAAGCGCCAACGTAATGTGATGCTACTGTGCATTAGTAGTACCACAATTTTTCTTGCTTCTGTCGTGGCATTATTTTTACAACATGATTTTGTCTATAGTTTTTTTGGTGTGACCACTGAACTTAAACAATTACATATGCCCATCAGTATAGACAGTCATCTTGCGGCATTGGGGCAGCATTCAGATTATTTTACCAGTTTGCTGTCATGGTTTGGTTGGCTCATTTTGAAGCTGTTTGTCTCTTTTGTAGGGGCATTTTTTGTTATTCATTTTTTGAAAAAAATCCGTTTTTTTTATATTCGTTTTCAGTCTTTTATTTTGAAATTTGTTGGTTGGTTGATCGCATTGATCGTGTTGTGGTCAGGACTGACTTATTTACAATATGATTTAAAGCATGATGAAAATGATGCCTATGCCAAAGCGATTCAATACGATAAAAATATTCAGCAAAGTGAGCTGGCCCAATATTTACAGCAAGCTGATTTAGATGCACCCGTGAAGGCTTATTTACTGGCGCAAACTGCATTATTGCATAAGCCTGCCGATAAAGATGCCGCAATTCCTCAGGTTTTAGCTTTGGTTAAAGCGGAAAAATCAGATCCGCATTTTATTGAATATGGTTTTAAACCTGAACAATTATGGACAATGCAGCATCAGCTTTATGGCAAGAGCTTAACACCGATGGCTGAAAGCGTGTCGCGTCAAGTGGAACAGGCCGCACAAATGAGTGCCTTTATGAAAATATTGATTATTGCGATACTGATTGTATCTGCGGTTTTGAGCTTGATTTTATTTCTCTTAGCACAGCATTTAAAAGGTCGAGCTTTAAGAGTAGAACAGCGGCTTATACCTTGATCATCAACCTTAAAAACCTGATCACGTAGTTCGTAAAGTCAAAATTAAATTTTTTTTAGTAGGTATTGGATTCATGATTGTGGCATGGATGCCACACGTTTCCCATCCTTGCGCTGCATTTTAAAGCAGTGCTTAAAACTGGCTCAGGATGTCGTGTATGGGAAACAAAAGGTTTTTCTTGCGGACTTAAAATATATTTTGAGATCCTCATTTTGACCTTTCAAAAGTAGAGATAGTGCCTACGTAAAGGGAAAAGAATTAAATCAATTAAATGAGGCAGTGCTGATTTTAAAGAATCAAATATTAAACATTTTTTGATTTATGCGAGTTATCTGATAATTCGATCTTAATTATAAAAACAAACTGTTTCACCTATTTAAAAATTTATCTTATGATGACTGCATTCAATAGACATTTACTCCTTTGGAGACCTTTGCCATGTTAGATCAAAATACTTCAGCACAATTAAAAACCCTACTTGAACGCTTAGAAAGTCCAATTGAAATTGTGGCATCACTCAATGATTCCGATAAATCAGACAAAATTAAAGAATTGGTCACTGAAATTGCAGCATTATCCGATCAAGTGACTGCTCGTTTTGATGGCAGCAATAGCCGTCGTCCAAGTTTTGG
>NZ_NEGL01000011.1:0-46896 GCF_002135425.1 Acinetobacter sp. ANC 4654 | reverse complement strand
ATATTTCTCAAATAAACTTCGAGTAATTTCTACCATCAATCAATGAAAATAATTTCGATCAATCAACCAGTAAAAATCCACACAAGTTGTTCTTCATAATCTCTTAATGATCTTCTTAATACTTCGTCAGTAATTAAGTCGCTCAACTTGATAATCCTTAACATCTCAGCACTTCGTGCTTCGCTTGTTTCCGGCTATCTCGTCGGGATGAGCACAGTATAGGGCAATTTCGTACACAAGCAAGCGCTTTTAACTGACTGTTTTATCGAGTGTTGTATTTTTATGCACTATTTTGGTTCATTTTCACCCTAATTTAAACATAAATACATAATTTTAAAGCAAAAATATGACTAAAATATTTCTGCTTTATTTTTTTATTAATTTTTCACCACTGCTGGTTTAATGCTCACACTCACAATCTTTACGGCCTGTTGCGGTACATTTTGGTGCATACCGAAGTTTGCCGTTGGAACTTTGGTAATTTTATCGACCACATCCATACCTTTGGTCACTTTACCAAACACGGCATAACCTGCATTCATCTGACTTTTATTTAAGAAGTCGTTATCGACTGTATTAATGAAAAATTGGCTACTGGCTGAATTAGGATTGTTGCTACGTGCCATCGCTAAAGTGCCACGTACATTTTTCAAACCATTATAAGATTCATTTTGAATGGGAGCTTTGGTTTGTTTTTCTGTCATGTTGGCATCCATGCCACCGCCCTGAATCATAAAGCCTGGAATAACGCGGTGAAAAATAGTGCCGTTATAGAAGTTATCTTTTATATAGCCTTCAAAGTTTTTTGCTGAAATAGGCGCTTTGTCATTAAAGAGCTCTATTTCAATATTTCCCATTGAGGTTTTCATTTCTACAATGCTATTTGCAGCCATCGCTTGTAAACTTATACATATAGCACCTACAGCGAATAGGGTTTGTTTTAACATTTCTTTACTCTTCTATTTCAAGTTGTCATTGTGAATGACTATATATTAATCTTTCAATATAAATAAAACAGTATCTCTTTTTGGGATAAATGAGAATTACAATGAATGAAGCATTAAGTACAGTGGCTTTTCATCATGATCCGCCTTGGCATTTACATGGTGATGCTTTTATTTTGAATTATTGGTTAACGCCAAACTTTATTAAACACAATCACGCTTTTCACATTGCACCGTCTCCAATTGGTCGAGTGGTACAGATCATATTGATTCGTTATCATGAGTCCCCTATTGGCCCATATGATGAACTGCTCCTTTTAGACCACCCCTTAATCAGTAAAAGACACTTATCTTCCATTGCTAAAATTTATGTGTCGACCGAGACTTCCGTTATTCATGGTCAATATTTTTGGGGCATTCCAAAACAACTTGCCCAATTTGAATGGGTAATCAAAGATGATGTGGTGTATTGCACCATTTCATTTGAACAACAAGAAATGAGCTTATGCCTATATAAGTACAAACATAGCCAAACTTTTTATATGAATAGCCATCATTTACCAGCACGACTGTTAAACATCCAACAAACATGGCAAGGTTTACATTATCAATTCAGCCCTCAATTTCGTGGCAAGCTATGTAAACTAAAACAAGTCGCATGGAAAAATACGCGTGATATCTTCCCTGATTTTTCTCAAGCGAAATATTTACACAGTTTTTATGTGCCCGAATTTCAACTGACCTTACCCAAAGCTAAAATTGCGAAAAAATAAAAAGGTGTTTCACGTGAAACACCTTTTTATATGGTGGCTACATCAATTAAGAAAAAAGCTTAAGCGTGTTTATCCCAAAAGTTTCTATAGTTCTTACTAATTTCAATGAAGTGCTTTTTAGCGCGAGAAGAAATTGGGGTGAGATTGACGAAACCATGCGGTTGATCATTATATTCTTGGTAATGCACTTTTACGCCACGATGCCGTAGTTTATAGGCGTAAATTTCACCTTCATCATGTAATACATCATGACCCGCTGTAATCACGTATGCAGGTGGTAACTTATCGTGTTTACCATAGGTGGGAGAAATAATCGGATCATCTAATGCCACTTGATGCTGTTCTGCATAATAGTGCGTCACAAAATCAATATCCTCTCCTGTCAGAAGCAAACCATCTTTATAGGCATAGAACGATGGATGACGACTTTTAAAATCAACAACGGGATAGAGGAGCAATTGGGCTTGCGGTGCATATACTTTATGGGCACTACGCTGTGCAACCACCGTACTAATATTACCCCCTGCGCTATCGCCAGCAACTGAAATTCTATTTTTTAAAATTTTAAACTGTTTTCTATTTTGATAGACCCATGCCAAGGCATCTTCACAGGTTTGAATTAATTTTATTGGGCTGGTTTCGGGTGCTAATGGATAGTCAATACTTAAAACTTGCACTTTCGCATACACAGCAAGTAAACGACACACTTCATCATGACTATCTAGCCCTCCCACGACAAAACCACCACCATGATAAAACACAATCATCGGTAGTTTTTTACTTGGGGCAGGATGATAATGTCGCGCGAAGATCGTGCCGCTGTGTAAAGGCAAACGTATATCTTCGACTTGCTTCACAGGGGTTGGTTTGCTCTTAATCGACTGCATTTGCAGGTCAAAGGCTTTACGGGCACGAATGACATCTGCACCAATAAAACCACGATTGCCTTGTTTTAACTGTACAGCCATCATGCATTTGATTAATGGGTCAAGCTCAGGATATTGATAGGGATAGCCTAAAACTTTAACCAAAGACTCTTGCGCAAGGCTCGGCAAGCGATCTAAAGTGCGTGCTGCGATGCCTTGTCCTTTTTCGATGATCGTCTGTAGCGTTTGATTAAAAGCAACCATTCATGCACCTTCCTTTTTTTATATTCTTCATATTTTCTACATGATCGGCTTATAAGTGACCATAATCTTATAGAAGTCTAATCATCTATATACACAGTAAAACCATTCATACGCTAATCTTCTTTTTATACCTTGTCATTGACAATTTCCACGTATATTTCGGAGTGTTTTTGCTACTCCTTAAAAAGAAGGATATAGGCTATGGCTAAAAAACTCATGCTACTGGCTTTAGCAACCACATTTTTAGCTGTAGGTTGCGTAGCATTCCCTGAAAATGACGGTTATTACGCTGGACGTTATGACAATCGCTCCGACCGTCATTATGATCGAGATTATGACTATCGCTATGATCGTGAGCGTAATCGTCAACATTGGGAATATCAACAACGACAAAACCGTTTAGAGCTAGAACGTCAAAAGCGTGAACTTGAACGTCGTCAATGGGAACAAAATCGTCAAAAACAGTCGGATTGGGATCGCAAAAAACGTGAACAACGTAAGTACGCTGAACAAAATCAACCGAATTCATCGGGTTGGGATGCGAAGCAACGTGAACGCCAACGGATTGACCAACAACGCGAAAAATCAGATCTGAAAAATCGTCAAAAAATACAACAGCAAGATCAATCTCAAAAAAAACGTTGGGATGAACCTCGCCGAGATTATGATAAACAGCAACGTCATGGTCACGACGATTAAAATCTTTTTATCTACGCCATTGAATGCCCTTTTTTACTGGGCATTTTTTTATGCATTAACACAAATAACGATCACAAAATTTTAAACTTTATATTGTTCACGATGATGCAGCACTTTGTTTCGGAATTAAATTTTTGTTAACAGCAACCACCATAATATTTACTGCGATGAGCTTAAAGCACATTTTTTAATGTGAAGACTTTTTATTTTTGAATTTGTTGCAAGATTTAAGAAGGGTCTGCAAAAGTGGGGAAATTGTCTCTGCTTATAATAAGTATTGGCGTGTACTGCTATTTTCGGGTTGCCCTTAAGGTGATCACTCAGTACCTGATGCCCTTGGGCTTTTTTAAGTGGGTCATTATTTTATCTATAACATCAAGCTAAGCATCAATAATCCAATCATTTTTACCCAATTGCGCGAAAAACGGTATTTTTTAACGCTTTTCATCAAATTAAACAGATTTAATTGCTTGTCTCGCTTGAATTTTTATCGCCTGCCCCGACCTTTGTAGTAATCATGAATTTTATCACTCATGGCAGTTCAGGATTAACCCAGTTAACACTGCAGCCAAAAGGACTGTACATGTTTAAGAACCCATTTAAACGGAGTAAATCTATGGCAACTGAGCAAAACGAACAAGTTCAGGATCTTGGGCAAGAGCAAGTTGATCAACAAACAGCACAAACTCAAGCTGAAACAGAGCAAACTGCCGTTTCAGTTGAAGATTTACAAACACAAATTAAAAACTTGGAAGAAAGTTTAAAACTTGAAAAAGCACGTACAGCCAATGCTGTATACGAAGCGCAAAAAAGCGTGGAACGTATTCAACGTGATGCTGAAAAGCACAAAGAAACGGTGATTGAGAAGTTCGCAAAAGAGCTACTCGACTCGGTTGATAACTTAGAACGCGCAATTCAAGCTGCAGGTGACACGGAATCAGCATTACTTGAAGGTGTGCAACTGACGTTAAAATCACTGCTACATACGCTGGAAAAGTTCGGTGTAGTAGAAGTGGATATGAATAACGGTTTTAATGCAGATTTACACCAAGCAGTGGGTATCGCACCCGATGCTAAAGCAGGTGAAATCGGCACTGTATTACAAAAGGGTTATACCTTATCAAACCGTTTACTTCGCCCTGCAATGGTCTTAGTGGGTCAATAAAGTAAAGAAATTCGAGAGTTTTTCTATTTTTTTCGTTTAAAGAACTTGAAAAAAATTGAATGGCTCTCATATCGGATAACAAGCAAAAACATTGTAAAAAATTTAGAGGAAACATCCAAATGGCTAAAATCATTGGTATCGATTTAGGTACAACAAATTCTTGTGTCGCTGTACTTGAAGGCGACAAAGTTAAAGTAATCGAAAATGCAGAAGGTACGCGTACTACTCCATCAATTGTTGCATACAAAGATGGTGAAATTCTGATTGGTCAATCTGCGAAACGTCAAGCAGTAACGAATCCAAAAAATACATTGTATGCCATCAAGCGTTTGATCGGTCGTAAGTACCAAGACCAAGCAGTACAAAAAGACATTGGTCTTGTACCTTACAAAATCATTCAAGCAGACAATGGTGATGCTTGGGTTGATGTGAACGATAAAAAACTCGCGCCACAACAAGTTTCAGCTGAAATCTTGAAAAAGATGAAAAAAACTGCTGAAGACTATTTAGGTGAAACAGTAACTGAAGCCGTGATTACGGTTCCTGCTTACTTCAATGATGCGCAGCGTCAAGCAACTAAAGATGCGGGCAAAATCGCAGGTTTAGAAGTTAAACGTATCATCAACGAACCAACGGCTGCTGCACTTGCGTTCGGTATGGACAAAAAAGAAGGCGACCGTAAAATCGCAGTTTACGACTTAGGTGGTGGTACTTTTGACGTATCTATCATTGAAATCGCTGACTTAGATGGCGACCAACAAATTGAAGTATTATCAACCAATGGTGATACATTCCTTGGTGGTGAAGACTTTGATAATGCGTTAATCGAATACTTAGTTGAAGAGTTCAAGAAAGAACAAAGCTTCAACTTGAAACAAGATCCACTTGCATTACAACGTTTGAAAGAAGCAGCTGAAAAAGCAAAAATCGAGCTTTCTTCGTCAAATGCAACGGAAATTAACCTTCCGTACATCACGGCTGATGCGACTGGTCCTAAACACTTAGTGATCAACGTAACACGTGCAAAACTTGAAGGCTTAGTGGCTGACCTTGTTGCTCGTACCATTGAACCTTGCCGTATTGCGCTTAAAGATGCTGGTCTTTCAACAAGCGACATCTCTGACGTAATCTTGGTCGGTGGTCAATCACGTATGCCAATGGTTCAACAGAAAGTACAAGAATTCTTCGGTAAAGAGCCACGTAAAGACGTGAACCCTGACGAAGCTGTAGCCATGGGTGCTGCGATTCAAGGTGCAGTATTGTCTGGTGACAAAACTGACGTACTTTTACTTGACGTAACACCACTTACACTTGGTATTGAAACCATGGGCGGCGTGTTAACTGCAATTATTGAGAAAAACACCACGATTCCTGCGAAGAAATCTCAAGTGTTCTCAACTGCTGCTGACAACCAACCTGCTGTAGACATTTCTGTGTTCCAAGGTGAACGTAAAATGGCGCAGCAAAATAAATTGTTAGGTAACTTCCAATTGGGTGACATTCCACCTGCGCCACGTGGTGTGCCACAAATTGAAGTATCTTTCGACATCAACGCCGATGGTATCTTGAAAGTGTCTGCAAAAGACAAGAGCACGGGTAAAGAGCAATCGATCCAGATTAAAGCAAACTCTGGTTTGAGCGATGCTGAAATTGAAGCGATGATTAAAGATGCTGAAATGAATGCTGAAGAAGATCGTAAGTTCGAAGAACTAGCGAAAGCACGTAACGAAGCTGATGCATTAGTGTCTTCTTCTCAAAAAGCAGTGAAAGATCTTGGTGAACAAGTGACTGCTGACGAAAAAACAGCGATTGAAACTGCGGTTACTGAGCTTGAAGCTTCGACCAAAGAAAATGATGTAGAAGAAATCAAAGCGAAAACTGAAGCGCTTCAAAACATCATCATGCCAATTAGCCAACGTGCTTATGAAGCAGCTCAAGGTGCTCAAGGCGGTGCTGAAGGTTTTGATCCAAATGCATTCCAAGGTGGCGATGCGGGTCAACAACAAAAAGCAGATGACGGCGTTGTAGATGCTGAGTTCACTGAAGTTAAAGATGATAAAAAATAATTTGTCACTTTAATTAAGTTATAAAAAAACCGCGCATAAGCGCGGTTTTTTTATGTCCATTTTTAATGTATTCAAGCATGCTTTTTGCTAAAGTCATCAACAAAATAAAATATCTTCAAGAATGGGTAAAATGAATACTTTAATCAAAATATTGCTACTTTCAGGGGAATTAGCACCTACGCTTATTGACCCAATCCATCTATCTATTGCTCTCAAATCCAGTGATCTAGATTAATCAATTTTATGCGTATGCTCAGCCTGATTCTTGCCGTTATTTGGTTGTTGTTGATGACCTATCAAACACATCACCACCATCAACTTCGCTATAACGCAGTGTCTGATCGACTTAAGCATCCTTTCGATACGCGTCTACGTTATCGTATTGCCGAAGTTGACCCGCGTTTTGGTTTAAGCAAAGAGCAGGTCATACAACTGAGTCAACAAGCCACTGATATTTGGGAACTAGGCACAGGCAAAGATTATTTTATTTATGACCCGAATGCCAAACTTACGATTCATTTAATCTACGATGAGCGCCAAGATGAATCGAATCAACGCCGTCAACAACTAGGTAATATTGAACAAAATCAGCAAATTTGGTCAAATAAGAATCAAAACCTCAAGCAACTTAAAGATGAAATAGATCGTGCCAATGTCCTACTCGACACGAAGAAAATACAACTAGATGCTCAATTAGACCAATATAATCAGCAAATTGCCATGATGAATCAAAATGGGGGTATCCATCCCTCACAGCGTGATCTGTTTATACAACAACGTCATCAACTCCAACAACAAATCTTTGCGCTAGAACAAGAAATCAATCTGTACAACCAAAAAATTCAAAAATTAAATGATCAGGTGAGCGAACTCAATCAAATTAACAACCAATTAAATCAATCTATTGATCAATTTAATCAACGCTTTCAAGCTCGGTTATTTGATAAAGGACTGTTTAATGGCAAACAGATTAATATTTATGAGTTTTCATCCAAAGATGATTTACGTCTTACCCTCGCACACGAATTTGGACATGCGCTGGGTTTAAAACATAATCAAGACCCCGTCGCACTGATGTATCCAATGATGAAGGATCAAAATATGCAAAATTTCAGCCTAACCCCTGCCGATTTAGCTTTGTTACATGCCCGTTAAGCAGCGACTGAGATACAATGTAAAAATCCCTTACTTTTTATAAGTATATGCATAATAATAGAACGGAAATAGTCCGTATTTCATGTTATTGTGATGTACAGAAATAACAAGATAAAATCTCTGGAGACGCGTGTGAGTTACTACCATATTCTGATTGAAATGAATGATCACATTAGTACGATTGAGCAAACACGTGAGATCGAAATCTTTGATATTCTTGAGATTCAGCCTTACCTCCATTCAATTTTATTACCCTTTTTGAATGAACAATTGATTGAATTAGAAGATGAAAATCTTGAATTCAGCGATATTCTTCATTTGCAAATCAAACACACCTTATTGCCCATTCAACATTTGATTGAAGAAGAACAACGCTTACTGCCAAGTGATACAGATGTCACCATTTCAGCACATGAAATTTTCAACAATCGTGATTTAAGCCAAGACGTGACAACCGTTGTTTTTGATATTTTAGAAGCTGCTAAATTAGAAGCCTAACGATTTATTCTTAACACCATCATATATTCTGTTTTCAATAAAAAGCCCTCAAAAAATGAGGGCTTTTTTTCAAGCTTTTTATTAAATCGAGAAAGATGAACCACAACCACAGGTTGTTGTTGCATTTGGATTTTGTACCACAAAACGTGAACCTTCCAAGCCTTCAATATAATCGACTGCTGAGCCTACAAGATATTGATAGCTTAAAGAATCCACCAGCATTTTGACATCGCCATTGATAAATTCAGCATCATCTTCATTCATGCTTTCAGCGAAGTTAAAACCGTAAGAAAAACCTGAACAACCACCACCTGTAACATAAACGCGTAACATTAATTCTTGGTTGCCTTCACTATCACGCAATTGGCGTACTTTATTCGCAGCATTGTCGGTCAGCACCAAAGTTTGGGCATTCATGTTGGATTCCTCTGTTCAATTCAGATGTCTTTAAAAGATAAAGACCATAATTCAAGTATATCATACCCAATATATGGTCAGTCTTTGAAGATTTAAAGTTAAATCTGAGTATTTTTATCAAGATTGTTTGTAGTTCTCATCTTGAAGACTACATTCGAAATTTTTTGGGTCTTCCTTACAACGGAATTGCCATAATAATTTCATCATCCGTTTATCATAAATCCCACGTTTGGTTAAATCGACACGTGATTCGCGCATCAATTTTTGATAACCCGGTTTATCTGCGCTAGGAACTTGCATCCAATATTTTTGGGGAATATCCGATTTCATTTTACCTAAAATACCAAAAGCACGAGGCAACTGACTTTTCACCCATTCACGTGATTTTTGTCCATAACCAGCAGGAAATTTATCTGGACGAATAATGAGGTTACCGGTAACTTGTAAAATTGGATAATTCACAATAGCGCCTTTACTGCCTAATCCTTTATGTAACTCTAAAGGTTTAAATACAGCGGCAGGTGCGCCAATAATATCGACCTGACCATTGTTAAATTTAGCACCAAAGTTAGTGACATCCGCACTGACTGCTTGTGCACCAATTTGCTGAACCATAATTTTTTGTGCTTCATCATAATCTAAGACTGCAATTTTTTTGCCTGCTGCTTTCGCCACAGTATTGATATTTCGGTCATTGACCATTAGATAAGCATCACCTACGGGTATCACCCCCACCACTTCATATTTGCCGTGTACCATATGTTTAGCAAAAGTTGGACTGGCTAGACCTTGCATCACCTTCACCGCAAGTTTTAAATCGGGGATCGCGCCAATCGCATCTAAAGAGCCAGTAAAATCATTGAACTGACGACCGCGCATTCCTGTGACACTAATTGCATCACATTTACCTGCTTTAAAATCTTCAGCAATGACCGCTTCATTTTGACCCACACGTAATTCAATATCTGCACCCCAATTTTTGGCTGCAAGTTGATAGTCTTTCATCAGGGTAAAAACATCGCCACTTTTACCGACTAAATCAAATACACACATTACTTGTTTTGCTTGAGTAACACCCGTTACAGCACACAAACTCATACCCAATAGCAGTGTTTTAGACCATGGCATCATGATTTTTTTCTTCCTTGTTTCTTTGTTTTCATTCAATCTGAGATTGAAGCTTTTTGAGTTTTTATTTATCTATTTATCATGAATCACAAACGTAATCCTTGATTTCATTTTTATGATAAAAAATTTTATCACCATTTTTTAAGACTACGCTTTTTTGAGCTGACAACAATGGCAAAAATGACAGATTTAATTCGACAAAAAAGCCTAGATTTAATCTAGGCTTTATTTTTAAAAATCAATACTATTCACCACCAAGTGAACATTCAAAATTGGCTTTATCGACAGAGCAACGTGCTTTTTTCAATACGCCCATCATGCCAACATCATAAATTCCACGTTTGGTCATATCCATACGACCTTCACGAAGCAATTTTTGATATTTGGTTTTATCTTCAGCGGTTAAGTTCATTTTAAACTTGGCAGGAATACTGGTCTCAAGACGGTTAATCATGGCAAAACTTTTCGGTAAATTTTTCACGAACCAATCACGTGATTTTTGTCCAAAGCCTGCTGGGAATTGATCTGGACGGATAATAAAATCGGCTGTGACTTGTAGTACTGGAAAATTAAACATCGCACCATTGGAACCCAAACCTTTATAAATTTCTAAAGGTTTGTACGCATAAGCAGGTGCTCCCACCATATCCACCTGACCATTGTTGAACTTGGCTACAAAGTTAGAAACGTCAGAAATGACCGCTTGAGCACCAACACGTTGCACCATAATTTTTTGTGCATCATCATAGCCTAATACAGCAAATTTTTTACCCGCTGCTTTTTCAATCGAATCAATCTTTTTATCACGTACAAAAATAAAAGCCGAGCCTAAAGGTGCAATACCAGCCACTTCATACTTTTTACCCCCTAAATTACTCACCATTTTTGGCGCATTACGCTGATCAAGGGCAAAAGTAATCGCACGTTGTGCAATCGTGTTGCTTGGTGCACCACCTAAAGCATCAATAGAACCCACAAATTTATTATATTGACGTGCACGCATCGCCGTCATAAAAACGCCATCACATTTGCCTGCTTTAAAATCATTATCAGCAACTGCTTCATCTTGGCGTGGAATTAAATTAATTTCCGCTCCCCATCCTTTGGCAGCAAGCGCCCATTCCTGAGCCATTTGATAGGATTCACCAGATTTACCCAGTAAGTCAAATACACATACATCCACTTTAGCTGCCTGAGCTGTCGTCGCTAAACCTACAGCAGAAAATGCGGCTAATGCGAGAATCGTTTTTTTCATTGTGGCGGTCCTTTTTAGAATCTTGTTGTTTGACGAATGTCCATTCACGCCATAAATATTAAGCAAGTTCACAATAAAAAAATAGAGCATTTGCTCCATTTTTTTATGTTCTGTAGATCAATTTTTTTTAATTCTATAAATTTAAAATAAAATCATAAACTTACATAATAAAAATTATTAGCTCATCCGCAAAAAATTTGCGTTATTTTACAATTCGTTTGTGGAGCAGGTTTATTCACCCCCTAAAGAACATTCAAAATTGGTTCGCTCTACCGTACAACGGGCTTTTTTCAGCACTGTCATCATCGAAGCATCATAAATGCCTTGCTTGGTTAATTCGATGCGACCATCTCTTAATAATTTTTGATATTTTTCTTTTTCTTCTTTGGATAATTGCATGCGATATTTCGCAGGAATACCCTCTTCTAAACGTTTCACCATCGCAAATTGACGCGGTAATTGTTTAATAAACCAATCTCTCGATTGAATGCCCAAATTGCTTGGAAATTTTTCCGTATTAAAAATTAAATCGGCCGTCACATTCAGCACTGGAAAGTTAAAAAGTGCCCCATTCGTGCCTAAACCTTTGTCCATTTCTAAAGGTTTAAATGCATAAGCGGGTGCACCGACCATTTCAACTTGCCCTTTATTAAACTTACTGACAAAATCTGAAACATCTGACAGAACAGGCATCGCACCTACTCGTTTGACCATAGCAATTTGTGCTTTATCATATTCTAAAACGGCAAATTTTTTCCCTGCCGCTTTTTCAATCGTATTAATATTACGATCTTTAACGAAAATGTATGCAGGCCCAATTTGTCCAATACCCCCCACTTCATATTGCACATTATCAATGGTTGTTTTTAATCTTTTAATATTTCTTTTGTCTAGCACATAAATGATGGCTTTATGCGCAATTGCATTACTGGGAACACCCCCTAAAGCATCAATAGAACCTGCAAATTTATTATATGCACGTGCCCGCATGGTGGTCATATAAATGGCATCACATTTTCCATTTTTAAAATCGTTATCTGCTTTTTCTTCATTTTGATATGCAATTAATCGGACATCTGTATTCCATCCTTTTGCAGCGAGTGCCCATTCCTCCATCATTTTATAAGATTCACCTGCTTTGCCGAGCAAATCAAACACACAGATATCTTGTTTTGCTTGAGCCAAACTTGAACAGCTCAATAACAGTCCCGTGGAGACCAGCCAAATTCCTTTTTTCATCATCTTTCCTTATTTTTTTTCAATAACTCCTCTAAAAATAACTATAGTGTTGTTTTAAGGGCAAAAATAGAGCTTTGATTTCATTTCTGACGAAAGGTTATTTTTTAAACAATTTGTCACATTTTTATTTATTTACGCAAAGAATCCCCTTTATCCAAGAATAATGCCTCAGATTTTTTCTTTTCTGAGTCGCTTCCTTTAGAATACGCGCACCATTCTTCTCATTTAGATATTTCAATGATTCAGTTAGATCAACTTTCTATACGTCGCGGTGGACGTGTTTTATTTCAAAAAGCATCCATGCAGCTACATCCAGGATGGAAAATTGGCTTAACAGGCGTCAATGGTGCAGGAAAATCAACATTATTTAATGCACTCCTTGGCGGCATGGAATCAGACAGTGGTTCTTTAACCCGCCCTGCAGTGTGGACCGTCGCCCATATGGCACAAGAAATCAAAGCTTTAGAAATGAAAGCAATTGATTTTGTTTTGTCTGGTGATGAAGAGTATTGGGAAATTCAGAACAAACTGGATCATCCTGACAGCTTAAGTGATGATGAACTTGCCCATTTATATGGTCGCTTTGATGAAATTAATGGCTATTCAGCATCCTCTAAAGCATCACAACTCATGGCAGGTCTAGGTTTCTTTGAACATCAATCACAACTCGATGTTTCAAGCTTCTCGGGCGGTTGGCGTATGCGTCTGAACCTTGCACGTACCCTCATGAGCCGTTCAGATTTATTACTGCTTGATGAACCAACCAACCATTTAGACTTAGATGCAATTCTTTGGTTAGAAGATTGGTTGAAAGCCTATGAAGGAACTTTGGTTCTTATTTCACATGACCGTGATTTCTTAGATGCCATTACCGATCATATTTTACATATCGAAAATCAAGAACTGATTTTATATACTGGCAACTATTCGACTTTCGAACGTACCCGTAGTGAGCGTTTAGCACAACAACAACAAGCCTATGAAAAGCAATTAGAAACACGTGCACATTTGCAAAAATATATCGACCGCTTTAAAGCACAAGCCACCAAAGCCAAACAAGCGCAAAGCCGAATTAAACAACTGGAACGGATGCAGGAACTTTCTGCTGCACATGTCGATACACCGTTCACCTTTAGTTTCCGTGAACCAACGAAAATGAGTTCACCTTTACTTGAACTTGAAAATGCCGATATTGGTTACGGTGAAAAACTGATTGTGACCAATGTTAGCCTACAAATTACCCCAACCAGTCGAATTGGTTTATTGGGAATGAATGGTGCAGGTAAATCAACCCTGATTAAATCACTGGTTGGCGATTTACAATTATTACAAGGGACGCGTAAAGATTCTGAACTGCTGAATATTGGTTATTTTGCCCAGCATCAAATGGATGCTTTGGATGGTAATGCCAGCCCAATGTTGCAATTGGCACGTATTGCAGATCGAAAAATCAGTGAAGCGAGCTTACGTTCTTTCTTAGGCAGCTTTGGTTTTAGTGGCGAACGTATGGACACGCCAAGTGAAAGTTTCTCTGGCGGTGAACGCGCTCGTTTGGCTTTAGCACTGATTGTATGGCAACGTCCAAACGTGTTAATTCTAGATGAACCAACCAACCATTTAGACTTAGATATGCGTCATGCACTGACGATGGCACTACAAGACTTTGAAGGTGCGGTGGTTCTGGTTTCGCATGAACGTCAATTGATTGCTTCAGTCTGTGATGAATTGATCTTGGTTCATGGCGGTCAAAGTCGTGAATTTGATGGTGACTTAACTGCTTATGCAGAATGGTTACGCCAAGCACGTATTGACATGATGAAGACTGGGCAACAACCCGCTGCACCAGTTCAATCACAAGTGGAAGTAAAACCCACCATTTCTAAATTGGATAAAGAAGCGCAGCGTAAAGAAGCAGCGCGTAATCGTGAGCTAAGTCGTCCAATTCGTAAAGATATTGAAAAAAATGAAGCTCAGATTGCCAAAGTTCAGCCACGCTTAGCAGAAATTGAAGTTTTATTAGGTAATAGCGCGCTATATGAAGCGAACCGTAAGGATGATTTGCTAAAACTGATGAATGAGCAAACTGAACTCAAAGCAAAATTAGCACAAGCTGAAGAGCAAGTGCTTGAATTGATGATGGAATTGGAAGAACTTGAAAGCTCTTTCGAATAAGCCAAAATCAATTCTTAAGTAAAACTAAAGTGATGCTAATTTAATGATCGCAGTGCAATTTCAAACTTGTACTGCAATTTTTTAATTTTACTACACAATACTTTTGTCGAGATTTTAAGCATTAGAGGGTCAGATGAATTAAATTTTAAAATTACCAACCCATAGACTTTAAATTCAAACTCAATGTTTAATTTTAAAATACTTACCCACAATTCTAAAAACACTTGTGGATAAATTTACTTTCCACATGCGTATTTAATAAGAATAATCCACTAAAAAACTTAGCCACACACACCAGTAATCAAATAAAATTAGCTTTTTTACTCATTTAAATGCAGCTTTTTTCATTTTAAAAATCTGAGTTCTATAATTTTCCATGTCCCCTCATTAACCCACAATTCCTGAATTTTCTTTTGATTTTCCAAACCAATGAGAATTTTACAGTGCGTCAAATCTCGATCAAATTCAAACTCTTCAAATTCCACTGTGGGTTTTTGCGGCTTCCACACTCCATTTTTTACAGCATGTGCAATACGTTCATAACGGGTAAAGGTACTTTCCACACGTCCTTCTTGCTCATACACCACTTTGAAATCTGCATGCTCATATTGAGCCAACAGATCAAAATTGCCGGTAAAAAATGCATTCACCCAAATATCTCGGATCTTTTCTAGTTGATTATCCATCGTGCTCACCTCGTCATATTGCATCATGATTTCCTCTGTTTAAAAGCATCATGACAGAGCAATAAGTCATTTTAATAAAAAAATATGATTAAAATTTAATCCCATTTAAATCAAAATAGCATTAAAAAAGCATCCCGAAGGATGCTTTTTATTACTTAACTCATCAACACATTAGGCATCAATATCCGCATTTAAAGCATTTTCTTCAATGAAAGCACGACGTGGTTCCACATCATCTCCCATTAAACAAGAGAACATACGATCTGCTTCAATCGCATCATTAATGGTCACTTGTAACATGTTACGGTTTTCAGGATCCATGGTAGTTTCCCAAAGCTGTTCCGCATTCATCTCACCCAAACCTTTATAGCGCTGGATCATCATGCCACGACGTGAGTCGGATAAAATATGTTGCCAAACTTGATGGAAAGTGGTGACATTAATTTTACGCTCACCTTTTTGCAAATAAGCACCATCTTCAAGCAAGCTGAACCAACTCTTCGAATTTTGCAGTAAACGCTTGTATTCACTTGAAGCCAATAATCCAGAATCAAGTAAATAATAATGCGGCAAGTTATGTACATAGACCGTTACACGTGGCCAATAATGCGTCACTTTCTCATCATCTGCATGCTCTTTTTCAAAAGCTTCTAAAGTGATTTCAGGACGCAAACTTGGTTGGTATTTTTCAATGGCTGCACGCAACTGTTCAGACCATTGTTTTACATAATCTTCATCATGATTTTGATCTAGCTTAAATGCTTCCAAACCAAGCAAACCATCTAATAAACTTGCAGGATAACGCAGCGTTAAACGATTTAGACTTTTTTGTGAGGTTTGATAATCAGCAATCACTTTGGCTAAAGATTCACCACGAATCGCAGGTGCCTCAGCACTGATATGCAGGTTCAGCTCATCAATTGCATTCGAAATAAGATAGGTTTCTAAAGCATCATTATCTTTAAGATATTGCTCTTGCTTACCTTTTTTCAACTTATACAAGGGTGGCTGGGCAATATAGATATAACCACGTTCCACAAGTTCTGGCATTTGACGGAAGAAGAAGGTCAACAATAACGTACGAATGTGCGAACCATCGACGTCGGCATCGGTCATGATGATGATTTTGTGATAACGTAATTTATCAGGATTGTATTCTTCACGGCCAATACCACAACCCAGTGCAGTAATTAGCGTGCCCACTTCCTGAGAGGAAATCATTTTGTCAAAACGTGCACGTTCTACGTTTAAAATTTTACCTTTAAGCGGAAGAATGGCTTGCATCTTACGGTTACGACCCTGTTTTGCAGACCCCCCCGCCGAGTCACCTTCGACCAAGTAAAGTTCAGACAATGCTGGATCTTTTTCTTGGCAATCCGCCAATTTACCTGGCAGACCCGCGATATCTAAAACACTTTTACGACGGGTTAATTCACGCGCTTTACGTGCTGCATCACGCGCACGTGCTGCATCAATAATTTTGCCCGCAATCGATTTAGCCGCTTGTGGATTTTCTAAAAGATATTCAGAAAAAGACTTGTTCATGGCCTGCTCTACAGCAGTTTTCACTTCACTAGAAACCAATTTTTCTTTGGTTTGTGATGAGAATTTTGGATCAGGCACTTTCACTGAAACAATTGCGGTTAAACCTTCACGCGCATCATCGCCTGTAACAGCAACTTTTTCTTTCTTGAGAATATTTTCACTATCAAGATATTGGTTTAAACCACGTGTTAATGCTGCACGGAAACCTGCTAAATGCGTTCCACCATCTTTTTGTGGAATATTGTTGGTAAAGCAGCGGACATTTTCCTGATAACTATCATTCCATTGCAAGGCCACTTCTACCGTAATGCCAGTTTCAGCAGATTCCGTCGTGAAGTGAAAAATATCATTCAAGTGGGTTTTACCTTGATTAATATATTTTACAAATTCGGACAAGCCCCCTTCATAATCAAATACATGTTCAGCATTGATACGTTCATCACGTAAAACAATACGAACCCCAGCATTTAAGAATGAAAGTTCACGCAAACGACGCGCTAAAATATCAACATTAAAAATTGTTTGAGAGAAGGTTAATTCACTCGGATAGAAACGAACCGTCGTACCCGATTCAGTGGTTTCACCAATTTCACGTAATTTATAAACTGGATCGCCATGATGATATTCTTGTTCAAAAACTTTACCAGCACGACGAATATTCAGTAATAATTTACTCGATAAGGCATTTACAACAGAAACACCTACTCCGTGTAAACCACCGGAAACTTTATAGCTATTATCATCAAACTTACCGCCAGCATGCAGAATGGTTAAAATCACTTCAGCGGCAGATACCCCTTCTTCAGGGTGAATATCCGTTGGAATCCCACGACCATTATCTGCAACACTTACAGACTCATCTTCATGGATGGTGACTAAGATTTCATCACAGTGACCCGCTAAGGCTTCATCAATCGCATTATCGACCACCTCAAACACCATGTGATGTAAACCTGAACCATCGTCAGTATCACCAATATACATACCTGGACGCTTACGAACAGCATCTAGGCCACGTAATACTTTGATACTAGAGGAATCATAAGCCTTTTCATTGGTTTGTTCTGTTTGAGAAGCAGCTTGATCTTCTGAACTCATGGTTTCTCCCTAGTGAAATAAAGGTCTATCCAAAGATGGGTAAAATCTAAAAACTATTGCACAACAACTTGAACTTGACCGTTTTCAACATTGAATAATTGATAAGAAATAGACAAATCATGTAAATGTTTTTTTACTGATTCATGCTCTAAAGTGGTAATAAAAACTTGACTACCTAGCTGGCTCAATCGCTCAATTAATCGTCGCTGTGCGGTTAAATCTAATTCTGCTGTCAGATCATCTAATAATACCACAGTTTCCTTATTACAGGCATGCAGCATTGCAATCTGTGACAGTTTTAAGGCCATAATCAGCAGCTTTTTTTGCCCCCGTGAAAGCACCACATCCGCATCACCTAGCGTTGTTTTTAAACGTAAATCTGCACGATGTGGACCATATTCAGTATAACGTCGATCGACATCTTTCTGATGATGTACGGTTAAGTCATTCAGCAAACCCTGTTCGGTATGAAAGCCTGGACTATATTCCAATTGAAGCTCTACATCAGGCAATAAATGCTTTAAATCCTGCTCCAAATAAACTTTCCATTGCTCGACGATTCCACTGCGCTGTGAATGCAACATTTCGCCATACTCCGCCAACATTTTGTTCCACGGCTCCAATTCATTCAAACCGATATTTCTTCTCGATTTCAACAAACTGTTACGTTGTTTTAAAGCACGAGAATAATATTGCCAGGCATGATAAAACTCAGGTTCCACGTGGAACATCAACCAGTCAATCAATTGTCGCCGTGGTTTCGCGCCATGGTCAATAATATCGGTGCTTTGTGGATCGATGTGTTGCAAAGGCAGAAGTTTAGCCAATTGTCCTTGAGTGGCAATATGATCGCCATTGACTTTAATCAGCTGCTCACCTGACAATAATTTTTGCATCCCAATTTTTTCAGTGGCAGACTGTGCAAAAACAATGGCATTGGCTGTTTCATTTTGAATATAGTTTTTCGGGATATGGGTACGGAAGGAACGCCCTGTCGCCAATAAATGAATGGCTTCAAGAATAGAGGTTTTCCCAGAACCATTCGGGCCATAAAAGACATTAAACGGCTGCAACTCTTGGAGTACAACCGTTTTTAAGTTTCGAACACGTTCTATATTTAAACGCGTAATATGCATCGTTTGATCTTGTCAAAAATCTGCAAATTAAACACGCATCGGCATCACAACATAGGTTTGATCTTGTTGTGATGGATCGTGTACCAATACAGATTGGTTAGCTTCAGTCATGGTCATCGACACATCATCACCATCTAAAGCGCCCAATACATCCAATAAATATTGTGCATTAAATGACATTTCCATCGGTGCATCAGCATATTGAATCGCTAAATCTTCAATTGCCTCATCTTGTTCTGGATTATTGGCACGAAGCTGCAAACAGTCTGCACCAAAGTTTAAAAACACACCACGTAATTTTTCATTACTTAAAATAGCAACACGTTGTAGCGATTGCTTAAATACATCATGCGCAATCAATACATTTTTATCACCACCACGTGGAATCACGCGACGGTAATCGGGGAATTTTCCATCAATCAATTTCGTGGTAAAACGAACCATAATACTGCCTTGTTCTTTGTCACGACTGGCGATGCTAATAGTCACATTTAACAATTCACGACCAATCAACAAAGACAATTGCTCATCTTCAATGCTGAGTAAGCGTTGTAATTCAGCAACCGCTTTTCGTGGAACAATGGCTTGAATGGCTTGAGTCGCAGTTGAAATTGCGGCTGTTTCACATAACGCTAAACGGTGACCATCAGTAGTCACAGCACGAAGCTGATTTTGATCAATTTCAAGTAATGTACCGGTTAAATAAAAACGTACATCTTGCACTGCCATCGCAAAAGCGGTTTTCTCAAACAAACGTTTTAACTCGCGTTGCGTAACCGTAACTTGCGTACCTTGAGTATTTTCAGTGCTCAAAAGTGGATAGTCTTCAGCAGGCAGCGTTCCCAATACAAAACGGCTATTACCCGATTTTAAAATACAACGATCTTCAGTAATTTGTAGGTCAATCAATGCCGCAGCGGGTAATGATTTGCAGATATCCATCAGCTTGCGTGCAGGGACAGTCGTTTCACCCACTTGCAAACACGCACCTTCAGCCAAATTGGTGCTGGCAACCAATTCTACTTCTAAATCTGAACCGGTAATGGTTAACGATTCGTTGCTCACTTGGACTTTTACATTAGATAAAATATTTAAAGTATGGCGACGTTCAACCGCTCCTACGACATGTGATAGAACATTAAGTAAGCTTTCTTTCGCGATTTTCAAACGCACGGCATATTCCTCTAACAACTGAAGATTTCAGGTCAATTAACTAATTTTTTAGCAGTGTACTATGCGGCAGAATATGCCGCATTGCAAGAATAGAATTTGATCAAAACAGATCAACTTTGCAGCAAACGCTGCAGGTTTTTATAGTCTTCATTGAAGATCGGATCTTGTTCACGAAGACTAAGTACTTTCTCACAGGCATGCATCACAGTACTGTGATCACGCCCGCCGAATGCCATACCAATTTCAGGAAAACTATCCCCTGTAAGTTCACGCGCAAGGCCCATGGCCAACTGACGTGGACGTGCATAAATACGGGTACGCTTAGGTCCCACAATTTCTTTTAATGGAATACGGAAATATTCGCTCACCACGCGCTGAATATTTTCAGTACTGATGGTTCTTGCACGAATCGCTAACACATCTTTTAATGATTCACGCACCACCTCCAAATCAATTGGCGTGCCTTTAAAACGAGAAATAGCAACCACTTTATTGAGTGCACCTTCAAGCTCACGTACATTGGCCACGACTTGTTGTGCGACAAATAACGCACAATTACGCGGTAAATCTACGCCATTGCTTTCGGCTTTTTTCAATAAAATTTCAATCCGAGTTTCAATATCGGGTGGCTCTACACCGACCGACAAGCCCCAAGAAAAACGTGAAACTAAACGTGCATCAAGTTCCGTGAGTTCTTTAGGATAACGATCCGAAGTCAAAATAATCTGCTTCGATTCATCAAGTAATGCATTAAAAGTATAAAAAAATTCGACCAAACTGGCTTCTTTACCCGCAAGCAAATGAATATCGTCGACCAATAATAAATCTAAAGAGCGACAATTTTTCTTAAATTCTTCAACCTTGCCTTGCTGTAAAGAACTGACAAAATCTTGAACAAAACTCTCTGCCGTCATATACATGACACGCGCATTCGGTTTTGCTTGTAACAAAGCATTCCCCACAGCCTGCATTAAATGCGTTTTACCTAAACCTGTCGGGCCATACAAAAATAAGGGATTATGCTGCGAAGCCCCTAATTGCGTTAAAACTTTACGACACGTTTCTGCAGCCATTTGGTTAGAACGGCCTTCAACAAATAATGAAAAAGTAAATAATGGGTTTAATAAACGTTTACGACTATTTTTGACTGTTGATTCTTCTTTTTCTTTTCGTGGCCTAACAATTGCAGCAGGAGTAGATTGCAGTGCAGCCGTTGTTGTAGCGGGTTGTTCATTGGCTGACAAAATTGCACCTGGACGAGAATCCACCAAAATTTCAACTTTACGTACACGACCTTCTGACATTTGCTCTGCCAAAATCGTGATCAACTCAAGATGATGTTCTTGAATATAACGTGTCCAATAAGGATTGGGTGCATACAGTCTTAATGTGTCATTAAGCTCTTCAGCAACCAAAGGGCGAATCCACATTGTAAAGACATTCCCCGAAAGCTCCTGTCGCAAACGAGTTAAACAGTCTGTCCAAAGCATGTGAAACCCCTATTTATTCCATTTATTGGTAAAAAATTATTTGAGCCCGACTAAGCGGGTCGCCATTCTATCGAAGTTATCCACATCTGTCATGGCAAAATTAGCGAAATATCGCTTTAAAACGTAATTTTCAAATTAAATTTAAATTTAAATTGTGGTGTGGATAAACTTACCATCAAGCTGTGGATAAAATATATCACAAAGTTATCCACAATTTAATAAAGTTATAAAAACATGTTTACCCACAAGATAAGCTAATGATTAATAAAAGTAAAAAGTGCTTTTCCACAGAAAAATAGCTCCCTAATAGTAATAAATTTAAATTTATAAATTTGAATTTAATTAATAAGAGCACTTTGCTTTGGGGATAACTCTCAATATTTTTAAATTTAAATTCAAAAGCAAGCAAATAAATCTTATCAACACTGAGTTGTGGATAATATTGTGAATATTTCTGTTCATAACTTATGTTGTTTTATTAATCAATAGTTTGTGTTGTGTATAAAATACAAACAGCTTAAAATTAATTCAATAATTCGAATGATCTTCATTTTTAAAAAAAAGACTTATTTTGCAAGAAAGTTTGTTTTTGATTGACAGCTCATTGAATGAGCACTAAAATCGCGAACCTTCATAGAAAGATCATTTTTGGAGTTTCAATATGAAACGTACATTTCAACCATCAGAATTAAAGCGTAAGCGTGTTCATGGTTTCCGTGCTCGTATGGCTACTAAAGCTGGTCGTCAAGTATTAGCTCGTCGTCGTGCAAAAGGTCGTCATAGCTTAACTGTTTAATTAGTTAAGTTATTACGATTTTGGGTGTTATGACACTTTATGGCTTCAGCACAGACGTACGTATACGCTGTGCTGCCGATTATAAAAGTGTGTTTGATGGTGCGCTTTTTAAAGTGCATCAACCCCATTTCTTATTTTTGGCAAAAAATTCCGAACAACCTACAAGTCGTTTGGGTATTGTTGTTGCTAAGAAAAAAGTGCGTCGCGCACATGAAAGGAATAGAGTAAAACGTCTTGCTCGCGAAAGTTTTCGCCTACATCAACAGCAATTAGATTTATTAGATATTGTGGTCATGCCTAAAGTAGGTATTGAAGCAATTCCTAATGCAGAATTGCAGCAGCAATTACAATTTGCTTGGCAGAAATTGCAACGCCTTGCCAATAAGCATAAAAAGATAGCTCCCTCCCCACAAAAGTAGAGATGGCCAATGGTACGTTTACTGCATTGGTTGATTCGATTCTATCAGATCGCGATTAGTCCTTTATTGGGACCCCGCTGTCGTTATATTCCAACATGTTCTCAATACACTTTAGAAGCAGTTCATTCTTATGGTGCTGTGCGTGGTGCGTGGTTAGCTACAAAACGTATTTGTCGTTGTCATCCTTGGGGTGGTTCGGGTTATGACCCTGTTCCCCAGAAAGCAATTCGTTTTATTTCATTTCAGCAAATAGATTCTCAAATGCTTCACGTTGTTGTACCCTTTCGTGATCGTTTATTGAACCGAAATCACTCCTCTAACTACTTGGGATAATAGATATGCAACAATGGGCCAGGTTTGCAATTCTAGGGGCCATGTTTGTCGTCGCATATTTGCTTATTTTGGCATGGCAAAAAGATTATGGTCATGCGGAAACCAAACCTCAGCAAGAAGCTGCGGTTGTTTCGCATGAAGTATCTGCAGATTTGCCAAATGGTCAAACAGCTACTACAGCGTCTGACATGCCTCAAGCAAATATTGCAACTCAGCAAACAACAACAGATGTTACGGCACCTGTAAGTCAACAGCTTATTTCAGTACAAACTGACCTTTATCATCTTTGGATTAATCCTAAAGGTGGTGACATTGTTCGTATTGAATTATTGAACCATGATAAAAATAAAGACAGTGATCAACCGTTTGTCATGCTGGAAAGCGATGCAAAACGTACTTATGTTGCTCAGTCTGGTTTGATTGGTTTAAATGGGCCAGACAGTAACCGTAATGGCCGTCCTGTTTATGAGATTGAAAAATCATCTTATAACTTAGCGGATGCTAAAGCAGAAAAAACTGAAGATGGCAAAGTTGTTAAAGTTTTATCTGTGCCAATGGTTTATAAAACGGCTGATGGTGTAGAAATCATCAAGACATTTACCTTTAAACAAGGTCAATATCCGATTATTGTGAACCACAAAATTGTCAATCGTAGTGCAGGCAATTGGCAAGGTCAGATGTTTGGTCAAATCAAACGTGATAATTCAGATGATCCAGGTAAATCAGACCAAGGTATTTTCACCCTAGGAACATTCTTGGGTGGTGCTTGGGGTACGCCTGAAGAACATTACAACAAGCTTAAATTTGCTAACTTCAATGAAGAAAAATTGAATGTAGAAGCAAAAGGTGGCTGGGTTGCAATGGTTCAACACTATTTTGTCAGTGCTTGGATTCCGGGTGATCTTAAGCTGACTCAGGCGGGTGGTCAGCCTTATAGTGCGAAATTAGAATCGCGTCAATCAACAGACAACATGAATATTATCGGTTTTACTTCACCGATGATTAATGTGCCTGCAGGTACTGCGGCTGAATTAGATGCAACCTTCTATTCAGGTCCTAAAGTTCAATCTGAGTTAAAAGAGTTAGCAACAGGTTTAAACCAAACTGTAGATTATGGTTGGTTATGGCCAATTGCGAAATTATTGTTCTTGGGTCTTGAGTTCTTCCACGGCTTAGTGGGTAACTGGGGCTGGGCAATTATTTTATTAACTGTCTTGGTAAAACTGATTCTTTGGCCATTGTCGTCTAAGAGCTACCGCTCTATGGCGAAAATGCGTGTGATTGCACCTGAAATGCAACGCATGAAAGAAGAGTTCGGTGAAGACCGCATGCGTTTCTCCCAAGAAATGATGGCATTGTATAAACGTGAACAAGTCAATCCACTTGCGGGTTGTTTGCCACTGCTGTTGCAAATGCCAATTTTCTTAGCCTTATACTGGGTATTGATGGAGTCTGTAGAACTTCGTCACGCACCTTGGTTAGGCTGGATTCAAGATTTGTCTGCAATGGACCCGTGGTTTATCCTACCTTTATTGATGGGTGCAACCATGTTTATTCAGCAGTCTTTAAATCCACAACCGGCTGATCCAATGCAGGCGAAAGTCTTCAAAATCATGCCAATTGTCTTTACTGTATTTATGTTGTTCTTCCCTGCGGGCTTGGTGTTGTACTGGATTGTCAATAATAGTATTACCATCTTGCAACAAAGTTTGATCAACAAAGGTGTTGAAAAAGACCGTGCCAAACGCGAAGTTGTTTAATCACGACTGATTGCGAATAGCTGAATAAATCCGCTTAAGATGGTAATCTTAGGCGGATTTTTATTTGGCTGTGATTTAGGATTTTTTAAGGTGAATTTTATGCAAAACCGAACAACGATTGCTGCAATTGCGACTCCACCTGGGCGTGGCGGTGTCGGTGTCATTCGTCTGTCAGGTCCTAAATCCTATGCCATTGCCGAAGCTTTGACGCAGAAAAATCTACCGAAGGCACGCTTTGCTGGTTTTCGGCAGTTTTATGATGCTGCTGGTGAGGTGATGGATGAAGGCTTAGCGATTTGCTTTCCTAACCCACATTCATTTACAGGTGAAGATGTGGTGGAGTTGCAAGGGCATGGTGGTCCTGTCATTCAAAATGCTTTGCTGGCACGTTTGTTGGAACTGGGTGCAATTGCAGCCAAAGCTGGTGAGTTTTCGATGCGTGCTTTTGAAAATGGCAAGTTAGATTTAGTTCAAGCCGAAGCCATTGCTGACTTGATTGATGCAACCTCACAAGCAGCGGCTCGTTCTGCGGTACGTTCTTTACAAGGTGCATTTTCAACGCGTGTAAACACTGTGTTAGAAAAACTGATTCATTTGCGTTTACATGTTGAAGCTGCGATTGATTTCCCTGAAGAAGAAATCGATTTTTTGGCTGACGGTAAAATTTTAGCGCTACTACAAGATGTGCAAAGCTCGGTTACGGCAGTACAAGCCTCAGCACGTCAGGGTCGGTTGCTGCGTGAAGGTTTACAGGTGGTGATTGCAGGTAAACCCAATGCAGGAAAATCGTCGTTACTTAATACCCTAGCAGGAAATGAACGTGCCATTGTCACGGATATTGCGGGTACAACGCGTGATGTATTACATGAAAAAATTAGTTTAAATGGTTTGCCCATTACCCTTACAGATACTGCTGGTTTACGTGAAACGGGCGATATTGTCGAGAAAGAAGGTATTCGCCGCGCAATTAAAGAAATTGAACAAGCAGACTTGTTACTGTTGGTCTATGACTTAAGCCAAGGCGAAGACCCTTTGCAATTGGCACAGAATTATTTTGCTGAGCATCTTGAACCGAAACGCTTAATGTTAATTGCTAATAAGTGTGATTTAACCCATGCCCCAGCCGATATTGGTGATTATCAGGGTTTTCGTCATATCACGGTTTCTGCTAAGCAGGAAACAGGTGTTCAATCGCTTATAGATGCGATTACAGCGCATGCGGGTTTTCAACCAGAAGAAGATACCTTTATTGCACGTACACGCCATTTAGATGCAATGAAGCGTACACAGGTATATTTGGCTGAAGCGCATGAGCAGTTGGTGGTGTATCAAGCGGGTGAGTTAGTGGCTGAATCTTTGCGACTGGCACAAAATGCTTTGGCAGAAATTACCGGTGAATTTAGTGCTGATGATTTGCTAGGTAAAATTTTTGGATCTTTCTGTATTGGAAAGTAATGCATAAAAGAATCAATTGAAGGGCATATTTGATGCCCTTTTTTCTTTTTAAAACTGATCAACAGTCGATAGATGATGCCGCATGACAAGATCTAAGACAATTTATAGGTAAAGAGATACGGTAAAAAGTAAAACCATATTTACATCATAACATTGATGAAATTGTAGATTCTTTACCGTTAAAAATTTTCTAGAATTGATTAAAAAATGGACTTTATTTGAAGGCTGTTTTTTAATCATGCAATCTTTTTATGCCAAACAATTAAAGTTAAGCAGAGTAAACCAACGCCTATACAAAATCCTAAAATACCAGTGGTTAAACCAAAATGATCTGCTAAATAACCCACGGCAATAATTGGTACAATCGTGCCTAAATAACCAATAAATAGATAGGTCGACATTACAGCTGCACGGTTATCTGTGCTAGTCATTTGGTGAATTAAACCAAATGCACCTAACAAGCCTAGGCCATGCCCTATACCCAACAAAATATCGCTGACAAAGAACAAAATACTCCACTGCATACTCATGCATAAGCCGAGTAAAATAAAACTGAGCATTAAGGTCATCAACCCTAAAGTTAAGCTTTTAGCCGCAGTCAGATCTTTAGCAAAAAATTGCACTAAAGCAGAAATCAGTAAAATACTTGAAATTGCAGCCCCACTAATCAAAGGCCCATGCCAAGGAATTAAATCTTTAACAAAAGAAGGTGACAGCGATGCAAATAAACTAAAGGCTGCAAAAGCACAGAATGCGGTGAAGCCTGCAATAAAAAATAATGATTTATATTGGACTTCTGGTGTTTCTAAACGCGGTGCAATGGAAAAAGGTTGAGCTTTAAATTGTGGGACTTTTAGCCAAAACAAACCGAAAAAGCATGCAATTGCAGCCGCAATAATCGGTAAATAAGGCGTTGTTAAAGGGGAAGTCGAAAATTGTGCAATCAATCCACCAATAAATGGTCCCAATCCAAAACCAATCACCGTAATGATCGAACTTAACTGAGGTGCATTTGGCTTATGACGCTCTGGAATCGTCGTAATGAGGCCTAACATTGCTGAAGTGCTGATCAGTCCTGAAGCAATACCAATAATAAAGCGCCCAAAAGCCAACCAAGCTGCATTGGGTGCAATCGCGGAAATGGCTAAGCCTAAGATGACAAAAATGATGCCGATTTGTAAGGTGCGCAGAAATCCTAAACTGTTGCTGATACGACCTAGGAAGAGCAAGGTTGCCAGACAACCAAACATATAGGCGACAAAGATATAGGTAATATGGCTAGGGAGTAGATGCCAGAGTTCTTGATAAATGGGATATAAAGGACTGGCGAGTGCCGTTCCAATGGTTCCAATACAAAGTGCTAGGCTGACCATGAGAAAGGGTCGCCATGATTGTTGAGTCATCATGTCGGGTCACAAAAACACCCGCTAAATTTAAAAAATAGCGAACATTTGGAGAGAAATAAGAAGAGTTGTAGATTAGTTCTTCTTTAACGATCACGTCAATTTATAAGATGTAAATCATTTAACCATAACGCTTTAATAATTTTAAAAACTCAGCAAGTTCATGTTCATTCACTGCAGTTTGTTCCTTAATCACGTGATGGCGCAAATGTGATTCAATTAATTCATTCATTAAACCGTTTACCGCCCCTTTAATTGCAGCGACTTGCTGTAATACCGTAATACACGAGTTTTCAGGGCTATTTAAAGCTTGCTCTACTGCATTAATTTGCCCTTGTAAGCGTTTAACACGATTTTTAATTTTCTGATCTTGATGTAAATGAGCCAATACAATACTCCAAAAAAACCAATATACTGTGGGGGAGTATATTTCAGCACTAAGATTATGCAAAAAGCCCCACTCATACGATCACACACTCATCAGTTTGATGAAGGTAATCCCCTCGCACAAAAACGTATCCTCTTCGCGACTATTCTAACGGCAGTCATGATGTTATTAGAAGTGATTGGCGGTTGGATTTACAATTCAATGGCATTGCTTGCTGATGGTTGGCATATGAGTTCGCATATGTTGGCATTAGGCTTGGCTTATTTTGCCTATCGCTCTGCCCGTCATTATGCACAGGATAGCCGCTTTAATTTTGGGACATGGAAAATTGAAATTCTAGCGGGCTATAGCAGCGCTATTTTATTGATGGTGGTGGCACTATTTATGGCCTTTCAGTCTATAGAACGACTATTTAACCCTGTTGATATTCACTATAACCAAGCCATTCCAATTGCAATTTTGGGTTTGGTGATTAATCTGATCTGTGCTTGGCTACTGCATGATGGTCACCATCACCATCACCATCACCATCACCATCACCATCACCATCATGAGCATGAAAATGAGCATGCTCATATCCATCATGATTTAAATCAAAAAGCAGCTTTTATGCATGTGGTGGCGGATGCGGTTACTTCAATTTTTGCCATTATTGCTTTGTGCGCAGCGAAGTATTTAGATTGGGGCTTTCTTGATGCAGTATTGGGTATTGTGGGTTCAGTTTTGGTTGCAAAATGGGCGATTGGTCTGATACAAGAGACTGGAAAAACCTTGCTTGATGCAGAAATGAATCATCCCGTGGTCGAGGAAATTCGTGAAGTGATTGCTGAGTTTCCTCAGGCAGAGATTACCGATTTGCATGTATGGAAAGTTGGAAAAGGAAAGTTTTCTTGTATTTTGGCTTTAGTCACTGATGCTGAGTTAAATGCAGACCAAGTTCGTGAGGCTTTATCCATTCATGATGAAATCGTGCATATTTCAGTAGAAATAAATTTTCTGTAAAAATAGACATGTTCCACGTGAAACCTGAAGCATGCAATATGTTTGGTTTAAGTAATGATGGTTAAAAATGACTAAAGTTCTGGTTGGATTTTGAGTAGAATCGCATTGAATAATTTGAACCTTTGAGTAAAAAACATGATTAAAAAAACATTGGCATTGGCTTTCGTCAGCTTTATTTCAACCTTAAGTTTGGCCAATGTTGATACGGTCAAGACTAACCTTATGAAACAACATCCAAACTTGAAGATTGAAAATATTCAAGCCACCGAAATGAAAGGTATTTATAGTGGGTCGATGGATGGTCAAGTGGTATATGTTGGTGAAGATACCCAGCATATTTTAATTGGTTCAATGTTTCGTTTAAGTGATCAGAAAAATTTGACCAAAGATTTAATGCTCAAGCAAAATAGTATTGATTGGAAAAAATTGCCTTTGCAGGATGCTGTAAAAACGGTGCGAGGTAATGGTAAACGCCAGATCGCAGTCTTTTCTGATCCAAATTGTCCATATTGTAAACAGCTTGAGACTGAATTAACCAAGCTGAATGATGTCACGATTTATACTTTTATTTACCCGATTAAAACGCAATCTATTGCTGTTTCAAAACAGGTTTTCTGTGAAAAAGATCCTGCTTTAGCATGGTCAAATTTGATTGCCAAAGGCATTCAACCGAGTTCGAAAAAAACCTGTGCCAATCCAATTGAGCATAATTTAACTTTAGGTAAATCATTGGCTTTAAATGGTACGCCGGCGATTATTTTCTCCAATGGTTTTAAACTGATGGGTGCCTACCCTGCACAAGAAATAGAAAAAATGTGGCAAGAATTAGGCTTATAGAATGTAGTGCTTGCTGAACTAAAGCATAAAAAAGTACCTTTGCAGAAAGGTACTTTTTTATTTGATGAGTTGCGCGTTACAAAGTGTCTTTAGCCGCCAGATTTTTTCGAAACCAAGTTATAAAGAAATAAGATAATAATGGCTCCAATGACTGAGGCAATAAATCCAGCAGCAGAGTTTTCACCATAAAGTCCGAGCAAACGCCCACCATAAGTTGCTAATAAAGACCCTGCAATACCCAATAAAGCGGTAATCAAAAAACCTGCTTTATCATCTCCTGGATGAATGGCTCGAGCAATTAAGCCCGCAATAAAACCGACCACGATCGCAACGATGAGTGACCACATGTGTCTTCTCCTTTTTTATCGTTTGTTTATCTACTTTCAATTCGCTTTCATGTTCATAATTAATCATTTATCGAAAATGAAATAGATCAATCATGCTAATAACTGTTGTTTTTATGTTTGTTTGAAAATGTAATGAATAAAAAAAGTGGCCTTCGGCCACTTTAAGTCTTTCTTGGTCGCTATGGTGTGCTTATAGACCAATTTCACCAATAAAGGGAATATGGCGATATTTTTGGTCGAAGTCTAAGCCATAACCCACAATAAATTTATCTTCAACTTCAAAGCCTAGAAATTTCACATCAAGTTCGATTTCACGGCGTGAAGGTTTGCTGATTAAAGTACACAGTTCGATAGAATGAGGATTACGGGTGCTTAAAATTTCCAACACTTTGCTGAGGGTATTGCCCGAATCAATAATATCTTCAATAATCAGAACATCTTTACCGCGAATTTCGCCGTCTAAATCTTTTAAAATTTTGACATCACGTGTTGATGTCGTACCGCCACCGTAACTAGATACCGTCATAAAGTCGAGTTCATGCGGTTTACTAATGGTACGGCATAAATCAGCCATGAAAATAACTGAACCGCGAAGTAAACCAATCAGCACAAGTTCTTTGTCACTATGGGCATAGTGAGCATCAATTTTTGCACCAAGCTCTTTGACTTTAGCGTGAATTTCTTCCGCTGAGATCATTACGCTCATATGAATGGTCATGGGTAGATACCTAAAAGCAAATCAAAAAATAAAAAAGGTGTTGACCAGCAACACCTCAAAAGATGCTCTAATTTTAATACATCTACTCAAGAGATGCATCTTTTTTGCAGTTGAAAATGTATTCAGCCTTGAGTTGTACAGTCTCATACCTGATTTAAAAAGCACAATTCAGCACGATTAACATTAGCAATACATTCTTTTTACTGCCTCTTTTTTTAAGTTTTATGCTTTGATATAAACGGGTTCTCCATAAATATAAGTGGCATGGATATTACGATCATCGCCCATGGTCATCAGGGCAAATAAAGCATCTTCTATGCCTTTGGCACGTGCTTGGCGTAGGGCTTGTAAGGCGGTTGCTTTTAAATCTAATACAATAAAATCGGCTTCTTTACCCAGATTAAAATTCCCCAGTTTATCCGCCAGATCTAAGGCTTTGGCTCCACCTAAAGTCGCGTGATACAAAGATTCAAAAGCAGAAAGTTTATCGCCCTGAAGTTGTTGCACTTTGTAGGCTTCATTTAAGGTTTGTAGTTGGCTAAATGACGTGCCTGCACCAATGTCTGTGCCTAAGCCGACTTTGACTTGTTTTTCCCATGTTTTTTTCAAAGGAAATAAACCACTGCCTAAAAATAAATTAGAGGTTGGGCAAAAGGCAATTGCTGAATTGGTCTCATGCATACAGTCCCATTCTGCCTCTTCTAAATGGACACAATGGGCAAAGATCGAGCGCTGCCCTGTTAAACCATAATGATGATAAACATCTAAATAGCCTTGTTGTTCAGGGAACAATTCTTTAACCCAAGCAATTTCATTTTTGTTTTCGCTTAAGTGGGTATGTACATAGACCTCAGGATATTCCGCTTTTAACTGCCCTGCTTTTGCCAGTTGCTCAGGAGTCGAGGTCGGTGCGAAACGTGGCGTAATGGCATACAAGTTACGACCTTTGCCATGCCATTTTTCAATCAGTGCTTTAGAGTCGTTATAAGCACTTTCAGCTGTATCACATAAGTCTTCGGGCGCATGACGATCCATCATTACCTTCCCTGCAATTAAACGCATGTGATGCTGCTCTGCTGCTTCAAATAATGCATCAACCGATTCAGCATGTACGCTACAAAAAACTAAAGCAGTCGTGGTGCCATTTTTAAGCAGTTCTTGCACAAAAAATTGGGCGATTTGGTCTGCATAGTTTTTGTCTTTAAATTGCAATTCTGTTGGGAAGGTATAACTGTTGAGCCATTCGAGCAGTTGCTCGCCATAAGCACCGACCATTTCGGTTTGTGGGAAATGAATATGGGTATCAATAAAACCTGGCACAATCAGTTGCTCAGGATAATGCTCAAATGGTATATCTTCATTCAGCAAATGCTGCCCCTCTTGCCATGTGCCAAACCACGTGATTTTCCCTGCTGTGGTAATGACTAAACCATCTTCAAGGTAACGAATGGCTTGAGGAATATCTGCTGCTTGAGAAACCGTGTGTTGAATATCAAGAAAGCGACCACGAACGGCGCGTTGAGCCTGAATGGGAGACATACAATAACCTTTAACGTGTAATTTTTTCGATTGATTGTACCTGAAATTATTCTATTTTTAGGCATATTGAATGCCGATTGTGATGAGATCTCAAGGAGCAAAGGATGCCGTTGGCTGAAAACTATCAAAATCTGCTGAAGAAAAACCTTTTAAAGCATCGGGATCTTTATGCCAGATTGCTTTTTTTACGACAAGTGAAACCCGAGGCATTTTGTAGTGCAGGTGTGATTCGTAATCTTATTTGGTCTGTATTACATGATCAGCATTATGAACTTTCACAGACTGAAATTGATGTGATTTTTTATGATGCAGAAGATCTGTCTGGTTTTGAACAGCAGCATTTGGCTGAAATTTTAAAGCAGAAGTTTCCTGAAAATGACTGGGATGTCGTCAATCAGGCATGGGTTCACCAATGGTATACCACAGAAGATGGCGCTTCGATTCCACCGTTACAATCGATTCAACATGCATTGTCTTTATGGCCTGAAACGGCGACGGCAGTTGCTGTACGCTTATTGGAAAATAATGAGTTTGAAATTATTGCACCCTTTGGTCTAGATGATTTATTTGAGTTAAAACTAAGATGGAATGCTGCGTTGGTCAGTCATCATGTTTTTATGCAAAGAATGGAAGAAAAGCAGTTTTTGCGCAGATGGAACAAATTACGCTTGTGATGATGGATGCACTTTTAACCTGTTTATGAGCATGTTCCCGTATTGAACAGTGGCGGATTGCATTTTCGTATATCTGGTCTTGTCTTTAGTTTTTTATTTTGGGAGTAAAAAAGCCCTCCACGTGGGGAAGGCTTTTATGGTTAGCAAGACATTAAGACAGTGATTCTTGCTTCTTGTTATAGCGAATGGATAACCAAGCGGTAATGGCCAAAGTGATGACAATAAAGCCAAGTGAAATCCAAATTGGCATATGGAATACGTCTAGCATCAACATTTTAAAACCAATAAACAGCAAGATTATTCCTAGACCGTAGGGTAAATAGTGCATCTTTGATGCAGCCCCCGCCAGCAAGAAGAACATTGCGCGTAAACCTAAAATCGCCATTAAGTTTGCAGTTAAGACAATAAAGGGATCACTGGTGACTGCAAATATCGCAGGAATAGAGTCGACGGCAAAAATGACATCCGATGCTTCAACCAAAATTAACACCAGAAATAATGGCGTTGCCCATAACAGGCCATTTTGACGAACAAAGAACTTATCCCCTTCTAGCTTAGGTGTGATACGTATGTGCTTACGCAACCACTTTAAAATCGCCATATCTTCAATATTCGGATCTTCTTCATGTCCTTTTAAGAACTTAAAGCCGGTATAAACGAGGAATGCACCGAAAATATAAAGAACCCATGAGAACTCTTGTACGAACCATGCGCCAATAAAAATAAAGATGGTTCTGAGAACAATCGCGCCAAGTACGCCATAAAGCAGAATTTTACGTTGTAAAGCGGGTGGAATAGCGAAGGCAGCAAAAATCATTAACCAAACAAAGACATTATCAATCGCGAGAGATTTCTCTAACAGATAACCTGCAAAGTATTCCATGACTTTGGTATTTGCGATGGCGATGCCAGCGGTTTGTTGTAGGTAAAACCATAAGCCCCCACCAAATAGAACAGCGACAGAAACCCAAGCCATACTCCAGTACGCTGCGGTTTTAATTTTGACTTCTTGACCTTGTTTTTGTTTAAAGCCTAAAAAGTCGATGGTGAGCATGACGGCAACTAAACCGAAGAATGCTAAATACAGCCATAAATTGCCAATTGTTTCCATGTGAATCCTCCACATCTGACAACCGGCCATAAAAAAAACCTTGACCTGTTGCCAGATGATTTAAACATCTGTGTCAACATGATCAAGGTCTTGCCTACATCTGAATACCAATGTTTGGTTACTTCAGATGCTCAGATACCGACTTTTTGCAAAGTGTAATGACGATATTCTGACACGTCAGTCATTTAAAAAGATTAAATGGCTGACGTTTGAAGGAGGCTACTCCCCTTGTTCAACATAATTTAGTTTTGGATTAAATCCAAATATGGTTGAAGAATCGCATATTTATGGTCATTGTGCAAATTTTATCTGTAGTTGTTACAATTTCATAAAGTCTTTGCGCTGCACCAACACTAATGCCAAAACCATGCCGAAAACTGCGACTAAGCCGCCCACGAAGCCAATATAACTTAGGCCATAACGTGTGGTAACCCATCCACCCAATAATGCACCACCGCCAATGCCGACATTATAAAGACCTGAATAAATGGCCATAGCCACATCAGTTGCATCTGACGCAAGGTTGAGCGTTTTGGCTTGTAGGGCTAAGCTTAAGCCAATAATACCCATTCCCCAAAATAAGCTGAGCATATTTAAGCTGGTCATATTTTGTGCTAGAGGCAGCAACAGCAACATGGAAATGGCTAAACATAGACTGCTGAAAGGAATCGCAACTTTAGGATAGCGTGCACCAAATTTGCCAAATAAATAAGAACCTAAGAAACCTGCGGCACCATAAATCAGCAATAAAGTGGTGGTTTGTACTGAACTAAAATGTGCAATATTCAGGGTAAAGGGTTCGATATAACTATAAGCGGTAAATTGCGCGCTAATGATGATAATCGTCAATGCAAAGACCAGCATCAAGCTGGGGCGCTTAAATAGGATGCCAATACTTTTAAATGAACCTGAATTGATACTGGGCAGCTTCGGCAGCATTTTTGCCAAGGTCAGACAAATGAGTGCTGCACCAATGGCAATTAAAGCAAAGGTATTGCGCCAACCGTAGGCTTCACCAATCATGCGACCGAAAGGAATACCCAAAACCATGGCTAAAGCCGTTCCAGTTGCCAACAAACCTAAGGCTTGAAATTCTTTACCTTTGGGTGCGACACGAACGGCTAATGAAGCTGTAATTGACCAAAATAATGCATGTGCAAAAGCAATGCCGATTCGGCTTGTAAGCAGAATCTCAAAACTCCATGCAAAATAAGACAGCACATGACTAACAATAAAAACCACGAATAATGCGATTAACAAAAAGCGTCGTTCAATATTTTTGGTTATTAACATCATGGGCAATGAAATCAGTGCAACCACCCATGCATAAATGGTAATCATGATGCCTACATCTGTGGCAGGCATATTAAAACTCTGACCAATATCACTCAGCAATGCTACAGGAATAAATTCAGTGGTATTAAAAATAAAGGCAGCAAAAGCAAGGGTGATGACACAAATCCATTGGTGTGATGGATTGGGAGACGCTGTTTCTGAAGATGACATTGACATAAGTTTGGAAACTTAAATGAGCAGCGTTAAATTTTAGGCTTAAGTTGCAGACTTGTTAAGCTAAAATGTCGTGGAAAAGTAATGCTAAAAATAGTGAAAAGATGATCATTAGAATATTGCTTAGTTAATTTTTCTACTGAATTGATCGCTTATTTAAATGGGTTTTTTAACTTTTCTTTGTAAATTGACAATACTAGGCCGAGTGCAATACAAAACAAAAAAATGATCGCAATTAAATCAAGATCCATAAGCGTTAGTCTATAAAATTTACTGATCAATCTAAAGGTTTAAGATTTTGTTTTATATCCCTTTAATTGGGTATTTGTGATTAATTATACTCATATAAGTGACGTTGTATGGAGAGTGAATTAGTTTTTACTGATGATATGGGGCTGATTTTTATTGTGAAAATAAAAATATAAAGACTTTATCTTTTGATCAAATTTGTATTCGACAAAGATCCAACTATGCATGCTGTTTTATTTCGGTAAGATATGTTTTTAAGTATTAATAATTTAGAAACGAATAATTTAGAGGACGTTATGCAATTTCAACATTTAGATAATCAACAAAAAGGTGAATTCTTTTTAGACGATGCTCAAGGCAAACGCATTGCAGAAATGAGTTATGTGTGGCGTAGTGAAGATATTATTGTTGCAGATCATACTTGGGTGGATGATTCTTTGCGTGGGCAAGGTGCCGCGCGAAAATTACTGGATGTTTTGGTTGAATTTGCACGTGAAAAGCAGTTAAAGATTGTGCCGACTTGTTCTTATGTGGATACGATGTTTAAGCGTGATCAGAGTTTGGTGGATGTGGCTGCTTAATATATTTTTCGCATAAACAATAAATAGCTTCAAACAGTTTTCCTCGGATAGGAGTGACTGCTTTTATGTGAATTATAAAATGACAATAATTAAAAACTAAAAAGCCAATTCATATGTGTGAATTGGCTTTTTAGAATTACAGCGCTGAATTTTAAGCTTGTAACGCAGCAATCAATTTCTGATGTAACCCGCCAAAACCGCCATTCGACATAATCACCACAGCATCGCCCTCGCCTGCTTGATTGACCACTGTTTGAATAATATCGTCCAGTGAGCGAGCAACCACCGCTTTATTTGAAGCCGCTTCAATCACCGGTTGTAAATCCCAGTTTAAACCTTCAGGTTGATACCAAATCACTTCATCGGCCAAACGTGCAGAATGGGCTAAACCATCTTTATGGCTGCCCATACGCATGGTGTTGGAACGTGGTTCAATAATCGCCCAAAGTTTACGTTCGGCAAGGCGTTTACGTGCGCCGTCTAAAGTGGTTTCAATGGCTGTTGGATGATGCGCAAAGTCGTCATACACTTCAATGCCACGCACTGTACCCAACAATTCCATACGGCGTTTTACACCGCCAAAATTTGACAATGCTGCACAAGCAGTTTCAATCGAAACACCGACATGCTCAGCAGCGGCAATGGTCGCCAAAGCATTGGCAACGCTATGCTGCCCCGTCATATTCCATGTAACGATGCCTTTGACTACACCATTTTCTAGTACTTTAAAATGTGAACCATCAGCAGAAAGTTGTTCCGCAGAAAGCACGGCTTTGGCATTGGCTTCTAAACTGGTTCGAACCACAGGTGTCCAACAACCCATTTCGAGCACTTCATCAATATTGCTTTCCGTAATCGGGGCAATAATGCGACCTTCACTTGGAATGGTACGAACTAAATGATGGAATTGTTTTTGAATGGCAGCCAAGTCATCAAAAATGTCGGCATGGTCAAATTCAAGGTTGTTCAAAATCGCTGTTTTAGGATGGTAATGTACAAACTTAGAACGCTTGTCGAAGAATGCAGAATCGTATTCATCAGCTTCGACACAGAAGTATTTACCACCGCCCAAACGTGCACTTTCGCTAAAACCTAAAGGTACACCACCAATCAAGAACCCCGGATTTAAACCCGCTTGATCCAGTACCCAAGCCAGCATGGTTGTGGTTGTGGTTTTACCGTGAGTACCTGCAACCCCTAAAACATGTTTGCCTTGTAGAACATGATCGGCAAGAAATTGCGGACCTGAAATATACGGTAAGCCTTCATTGAGCATATATTCAATAGCATCAATGCCACGTTTCATCGCGTTGCCAACAATCACCAAATCAGGATGGGGTTGTAAATGGCTGCGGTCATAACCTTGCATTAAAGTAATGCCTGCATTTTCAAGCTGGGTCGACATCGGTGGATAGACATTTGCATCTGAACCCGTCACTTTATGACCTAAGTCACGCGCTAACAGCGCCAGTGAACCCATAAATGTGCCACAGATACCCAAAATATGCAGATGCATACACTTAACTCCGCTGTGTTTTAGACACATCACTTTTTTATTGTGCTGTTGTCGTGATTAATTTGATTTGAAAGCAACGATAGCAAGGGTTTCACTGAAAAGATAGTTTTTCTTGTATCTATTCATGGGATTGCAGGATGGGTTTTATGGTGTTGTTTGATGCATATTGTCGGGAAGAAAAATCAGCACTGAAATGACATGATTTTTTATTTAAAAAACGTAAAATATTCACGAGTGTTCCAGATAAATTCAGCATGTTATTTCCCCTGTTACTTTTAATTGTCTCGAATTGTTTTATGACTTTGGCTTGGTATGGTCATCTAAAATTTTTACATGGTGCGCCACTTTGGCAGGCGATTTTATTTGGTTGGCTGATTGCCCTGCTCGAATACAGTTTTATGATTCCTGCAACACGCTTGCTCGCGCAGCAAGGTTGGTCATTGGGCGAGATGAAAATCACGCAGGAAGTGGTGACTTTGCTGGTTTTTGTGCCTTTTATGATTTTTCTATTTAAACAGCCTTTTAAGTTGGATTATGTGTGGGCAGGATTGTGTCTTTTGGGCTGTGTCTATTTTGTTTTTAGAAATCAGTAAAACTTGATTTTATAAAAATGTGGTTTACACAACAAAGCCTTTTCAATGGTCCTTCAATTTTGGAAATAACCTTCGGTTCGACTTACTTTTGTTTTGGCAAAAGTAAGCAAAATCATTGTCATTCGCAAAACTCGTTAGATACCACCGAAAACTATATTAATCGCAGAAACATTACTTATTAAGTGTAGTCCTGCCTCAAACAGTTGCGAATGACATTTCCGCGTATCAATTTACTTTTAGGGTTTGAAATCAATTTCTTTATTATTTTCCAAAAAAATAGCGGAAATATAGCAGTACGGTATCTGTTAAATTTTGGTGAGACGAATTTTCAGTCTATAATAGCGAGCTTCTGATTCATGTAAAGCTTGGCTCTCGTCGAGATTTATCCTTCCTTACATTCGTTTATGGAATATTTGCAATGAATGCGGCCGCTGCACAAGACGCTCCTTTAGTTGGAATTATCATGGGTTCTCAATCTGATTGGGCAACTTTAGAACACACTGCCAATATGCTGAAACAGCTTGGTGTCCCTTTTGAAGCTGAAGTTGTTTCTGCCCATCGTACGCCTGATCGTTTATTCGAATATGCTGAAACAGCACGTGAACGTGGTATTCAGGTGATTATTGCGGGTGCAGGTGGTGCAGCACATTTACCGGGTATGTGTGCAGCGAAAACGGACTTACCTGTACTGGGTGTTCCTGTGAAATCGTCTATTTTAAATGGTGTCGATTCATTGCTTTCTATCGTGCAAATGCCTGCGGGTATTGCGGTCGGTACATTGGCGATTGGCCCTGCGGGTGCAACCAATGCGGCAATTATGGCAGCGCAAATTTTAGGTTTGACACGTCCTGAAATTGCAAAAAATGTTGCTGAGTTTCGTGATGCCCAAACTGAAAAAGTAGCAAGCAACAATATTCCGGGTCACATTCCGAGCCAAGCTTAAAACGGGACACATGTTATGGATAAAACCATCGGTATTTTTGGTGGTGGTCAACTTGGCCGTATGATGGCACAAGCTGCCCTACCACTGAATATTCAATGTACTTTCTTTGAAGCAAGCACAGATTGTCCATCGGCTGTATTGGGTCAGGTGATTTCAAGCAAAGCTGAAAATGGTTTACAGGATTTCATCAACAGTGCTGATGTATTTAGCTTAGAGTTTGAAAACACGCCCTTGGCTGATGTTGATGTATTGATCAAAAACAAAGATTTGCATCCACCGCGTCAAGCCTTAGCCATTGCACAACATCGTTTGTCAGAAAAAGCTTTGTTTGATGAATTAGATATTCCTGTTGCACCCTATCGTGCAGTGGATTCATTAGACAGCTTACAACAAGCGGTTGCTGAACTGGGTTTGCCGATTGTCCTGAAAACCACCACGGGTGGTTATGATGGTAAAGGTCAATTTGTGCTGCGTTCAGCAGATCAAATGGAACAAGCTTGGGCGGAATTGGGTCCAGCGGGTTCATTGATTGCAGAAAGCTTTGTGATGTTCTCTCGTGAAGTGTCAATTATTGCGGTGCGTGGTCAGAACGGTGATGTGAAAACTTGGCCGTTGGCTGAAAATCACCATCATAATGGTATTTTATCGCACTCGATTGTTCCTGCACCCAACAGTGCTGATTTACAGCCTGTGGCGCAGGATTACATCACTCGCCTGCTGAATCATTTGAATTATGTCGGTGTGTTGACACTGGAATTGTTTGTGACTGACAACGGTTTATATGCCAATGAAATGGCACCTCGTGTGCATAACTCAGGTCACTGGTCCATTGAAGGCGCTATCTGCTCGCAATTTGAAAACCATATACGTGCCGTTGCGGGTCTACCCCTTGGTTCAACGGATGTGGTTCGCCCGACCGTGATGATCAATATCATTGGCAAGCATCCAAAGTCTGAAGATGTATTGGCGCTTAATGGCGTACATTTACATCTATATAATAAGACTGAACGTGAAGGTCGTAAGATTGGTCACATCACGTTAATGCCAAATGACAGTGCTGAATTGACCACTTTGTGTCGCCAATTGGCGAAAATTTTGCCAGAGCCATTGGCACTTACTCAAGATATGAGCATTTAATCCTTCGATTGAATGGAAAAAAAGCGGTCATGCCAATGACCGCTTTTTTTATGCCTGAAGTTCGGGCATGATTGCGCCTCTTTTGAACGAGCACCGCATTTACTGGAACAAAATAAAAATAACAGCATGCCATTGATGCAATAGTTCAGAAATATTCTGCATAAAAAACCAACACAAAAAAAATCTGCTGTATTTAATTTTTACTGAGGTAGAGCAGCGCAGATTTTTTAAATTCAAAAGATAAAAATAAATTTAAAATGATCTCAATTTGAATTCAAAAGCCATGATTTTGAATTTAAAAAATATGAATTCAAAGTGATATTTGCATGATGAATTCAAACTTTAAATTTAAAAATAAGTTTTGAATTTAAAGTTTTATTTGTGTAAAAACCTATAAAGCATAAAGAAATCAACTTATCCACAGTGTGTTTGAATTTAAAAAGTCTATTTAAATTTAAATATGCGAATTTGAATTTATATTTTGGCTGATTTTGAATTTAAATTTTAAAAAAAGTGGGTGTTGTGGATAACTTTTTAAATTTAAAAAGGTAAATATGAATTTAAAACAAAAGGAATGAATTTAAATTTACGATTTGATTCAGACGTTCTGGATTGATGATGGTATGGTAAAAACATAATTTAAATTCAAATACCATTAGGGATACTATGCGTCGCTTAGCTTTCGTTTTAGGTTCAGTTTTTTTAGCCATGACTCAGGCCAAGGCTGAGTTGATTATTAATGGTCAAAGTATTTCTTCTTCGCCATCCAGTTTTAATACAGCATCTGCACCACAAAATAATTTTCAGCAATGTCTGACTAATTTACGTTCTCAAGCAATTGGTTCGGGTGTAACGGGTTTGACCTATGATCGTTATACGCAAAATTTAACCCCAGATTATTCAGTGATTGAAAAACTGAACTATCAACCTGAATTTTCTACCCCGATTTGGGATTATTTATCCGGTTTGGTGGATGAAGAGCGTGTGCAATTGGGGCAGCAAAAATTGGCACAACATCGTGAGGTGCTAAATCGTGTTGCAGCCACCTATGGCGTACCCGCTGAAACCGTGGTGGCGGTTTGGGGGGTGGAGAGTAATTTTGGTCAAATTTCGGGCAGTTATCCTTTATTACAAGCTTTGGGCACTTTAAGCTGTGAAGGTCGTCGTCAAAGTTTTTTCCGTGGTGAGTTTTTTACCACCATGCGAATTTTACAACGCGGTGATTTAACTGAAGCGCAGATGAAAGGCTCGTGGGCAGGCGCATTTGGTCATACCCAGTTTATGCCTTCAACCTATGAAGAATTGGCAGTGGATTTTGATGGCGATGGCCGTCGTGATTTGGTTTCCAGTACCTCGGATGCCTTGGCTTCTACTGCAAATTTCTTAAAAAAACGTGGTTGGCAAACCGGTATGCCTTGGGGTTTTGAAGTGCGCATTCCAGATGATCTGTCAATTGGTGGAGAAAGTCGTCGCAATAAAAAGTCTTTAAGTAGCTGGATGAGTCGTGGTGTGGCTCGTGCGGATGGGAGCGCTTTAATTCAAGGGAATTTATCGAGCAGTAGTGCCGCTGGACTGATGGCACCTGCTGGCGCGAATGGTCCAGTCTTTCTTGTCTTTAAAAATTTCGATGCTATATATAGTTATAACGCTGCGGAAAGTTATGCCTTAGCCATTGCGCATTTGTCTGATCGCTTACAAGGCGGTGGTAGTTTTAGTCAAACTTGGCCGACTGATGATGCGGGTACTTCACGGGCAGAACGTCGTGAAATTCAGCAGTTTTTGCTTAATAAAGGTTATGACATTGGCGCAGTCGATGGATTGATTGGCGATAAAAGTCGTCAAGCAATTCGTCAGGAGCAGATTCGTTTGGGGCTTAGTCCAACAGGGCGCGCGGGACAACAAATTTTAGCTGCTTTTCGCAATGAAAATGCCCAAAAAATGATGCGATAAAATCAATGGTTTTAAGATGTTAATCTAAGAATCAAAAAAGGTCTGTATAAAGCAGACCTTTTATTTTGGGTGTTTTTACTTATACCGCAGTAATGCTACCTAAAATTCGATAGCCTGCTGCGCCCGTGACCGTAGGTAAGTTGCCACTTTTTTGATTGACAAAGCGCATCGCCAGCCAAGCAAAAGCAGTGGCTTCCACCCATGTCGGGGCTAAGCCAATTGCGGATGTGGTTTGAACAGACCAATTGTGTTTACGTAACCGCCAGCGCAGTTGTTCAAGTAAATGTGAATTATAGGCACCACCACCACAGACATAGACTTCACCGGTATCCATGTTTGAACGATAAATGGCTTTTTTAATCGCACGCGTGGTGAGTTTGAGTAAAGTCGCTTGAATATTTTCAGGAATATCTTCTAATTCGTTATATTCAAGATCATTGTGCCAATCGGCAATTTGTTCATCCAACCATTCTAGGTTGAAATCTTCACGGCCTGTGCTTTTCGGTGGTTCTTTAGAAAAATATTCGTGTGCTTGTAAGCGGTCGAGCAAGCTGCGAATCGGTTGACCGTAGGCTGCCCAATTGCCATTTTCATCATAGGGTTGTCCAGTATAACGATGACACCAAGCATCCATTAAAATATTGGCTGGGCCAGTATCAAAACCAAACACACCGTCTGGGTTGCCTGCGGGCAACATACTGACATTGGCAATGCCGCCGAGGTTTAAAATGACGCGGTGAATACTGGAATGTTGAAATAAGGCTTGATGAAATGCAGGCACCAACGGTGCGCCTTGACCACCCGCTGCCATATCACGACGTCGAAAATCTGAAATTACAGGGATTTTAGTCATTTCAGTAATGATATTGGGGTCACCAATTTGCAACGTAAAACCATGTTCAGGACGGTGACGAATGGTTTGTCCATGTGAACCAATCGCTTTGATTTGGCTACGATCTAAATGATTTTTTTCAATCAGCTCATTAATGCCACTGCCAATCATTTGAGCTAAAGCAACATCTGCTTTGCCCATGCGATCAATTTCATTGTCATTCGGTAAGGTCAGTGCCATCAGCTCATCATGTAAGTCTGGATCAAATGGCAAGGTCAGGGTGGCATGAAGCTGCAAAGGATCAAATGAAGCAGCAACGATGTCAACGCCATCCATGCTGGTGCCAGTCATTACCCCAATATAGATCGCTGTCATGATGATAGTTAAGCCTGCATTGTGCTGAAAAAGTGTTAGTATATCGCACAAATTGTATAACAGATGTATTGGGTTTTGTGATGTCAAATTTCCTGCCGGCTGAAGAACAACTTGCCCTCATTCAACGAGGCACTCATGAAATTATTTCTGAAGAGGATCTGTTAAAGAAACTTAAAGAAAATCGTCCCTTAAAAATTAAAGCGGGCTTTGATCCAACAGCACCAGACCTACATTTAGGTCACACTGTACTGATTAATAAGCTAAAAGTGTTCCAAGATTTGGGGCATGAAGTGACGTTTTTGATTGGTGATTACACCGCCATGATTGGTGACCCAACAGGTAAAAGTGCAACGCGTCCACCCTTGTCACGTGAACAAGTGTTGGAAAATGCCAAAACGTATCAAGAACAAGTCTTTAAAATTCTTGACCCAAATAAAACCAAAGTGCGTTTTAACTCTGAATGGTTTGCCGAAAAAACGGCTGCTGACCTGATTCAATTGGCTTCACAGCAAACGGTTGCTCGTATGCTTGAGCGCGATGACTTTACCAAGCGTTACAACAACCATCAACCGATTGCGATTCACGAATTTTTGTATCCGTTGGTTCAGGGTTATGACTCAATTGCTTTAGAGGCCGATGTAGAGTTGGGTGGTACAGACCAAACCTTTAACTTGTTAATGGGTCGTACGCTGCAAGGTCGTTATGATCAAGAAGCACAAGTCTGTATTACCGTGCCAATTCTTGAAGGTTTAGATGGCGTCAATAAAATGTCTAAATCTTTGGGCAACTATATTGGCGTATTTGATGCACCAGGTGCAATGTATCAAAAAGTACTTTCAATGCCTGATAGTTTGATTGAACGCTATTTCGATCTTTTAAGTTTCAAATCACTCGATGAAATTGCCGTGTTGTTGAAGGATGTGGCAGAAGGTCGTAATCCTCAAGAAGTGAAAAAGATTCTTGCGCTTGAATTGGTTGAGCGTTTTCATGGTGCAGATGCTGCTGCCAATGCGCATAAAGGTGCAGGGAATATCATTACGGAAGGTGAATTGCCTGAAGGCACACCTGAAGTCACGATTTCTCGTGGTGAATTTGGTGGTGAAATGTTTATTGCTTCTATTGTGCGTGCAGCCGGTTTAACTAAAAATGCAGCCCAAGCTAAAGATGCAGTTGCACGTGGTGCAGTGAAAGTCGACTGGGCAGTGGTTGATGTTGATTTTTCTGTTACTGAGAACAAAACTTATATTATTCAAGCAGGTAAGAAAGCGATTGCGAAAGTTACATTTGTTGACTAAATCAGCATACTTGCATTGAAATAAAAGCAGGCTTCGGTCTGCTTTTTATTTATCAAATTCTTAATAAGTTATGTAGATAAGCAAAGTAAAAAAAACCTTATAAAAACAAGAGTTAAATTTTTCCATTCGTATTGCATTTCTATATGCTTATGTATAAGATTTATTCATCTAGCTGTTGTGTAGAAAGCATAGTTAGAGAGTGATTTTATAAAAAGCTCCACGGTTTTAAGTCTTTCCCCCGAGAGACTTTTTTAACGATATATGTAGATAACTATAATAATGACATCTATGGATCTAATAATGATCTAACTTCAAGGGAGAGATTTTGGGAGAGATCTCTTTCTTTTTTTCTATCTAAAATTTAATGAAGTCTAATTTAGGCGAATCTGTTCAGCTAAAAAGAATAGAAAATTCAGTTGCGTGAAATTTTTTTGGTTGATTTGTAGATTTAGTTTTATCGGTATTACGCCATTCAAGGATATCAAACTGAGTTTAGGCGAATTATTTTGATTAAGCTGCTGACACATAACACAGCGATAATGCTTCCTTCACGAATGCTAAGCATGTTGTTTAGATATCTGATTGTATTTACCTTTATAAAATAGACATTTAACGCACTCATTTTTTAGCGCTATAAATTCCCGAGGGGAGTTTTATTTTTAAAATATGATATATGGGTGACTGTAATTGTAGTCTCTAACTCAGATTGGTAGGTAATAACTAAAGTACAGCTCTAGTCTTGAGCATAATTCAAAGCATACAGAAGATAAACTTTTAGTGGGGAATATTAGGATCTCTTTTACCTTTGCGAACCTTGGAATGTTTGTTGGTAAAAATTATGCGTGGGAAAGTTTCTTTAAAGTAGTGGCGTAATATTTGAGTAATGCTAAAGCAGAATAAATTAGGCAGCTAACCAGCCCTATTTTTCAATTCAATAAAAAGCGACTTAATCTATATGTGGTTTATATGCTGTTTAAAGGCGAGAAGGTCTTTAATAATAAGCATGCTGAAAATAAATTTTTATAAAAATGAGTTTTTTTAGGGTTAAAACGCCTAAAAAATAGCTATAAAAACGGTTTTTTTGCAGTTTTTGCTGAAAAAAAAGACACACGTGAAGAATAAGTGAATTTAGGGGTTGCGCAGGATTGGAAACTGTATAGAATACGCAGCATCCCGACGAGATAGCCGGAAACAAGCGAAGCACGAAGTGCTGAGATGTTAAGGATTATCAAGTTGAGCGACTTAATTACTGACGAAGTATTAAGAAGATCATTAAGAGATTATGAAGAACAACTTGTGTGGATTTTTACTGGTTGATTGATCGAAATTATTTTCATTGATTGATGGTAGAAATTACTCGAAGTT
>NZ_NEGL01000010.1:0-84099 GCF_002135425.1 Acinetobacter sp. ANC 4654 | reverse complement strand
TGTATAATAATTGCCCTAAAAGAATATCTTTCTCTGCTAAAGCAATAATAATCATCGGATGAGTCGCAGAAGGAACAGAGGTTAAGATAGCCTTGCCATTTTCTGCATCTAGAGTGATCGATTGGCAACCATTTAAGTGGATTTCCTGCATAAAAGCGGAAACCATCGCAAGAATTGAGCTGCTGACGGCAGCTAATTTGCCATTATTATAATTGTCTTTTTTATGAATGGTCGCAAGCTCAAAACCATCTGTTGAACAAATCATGAGATATTCAACGCTAGAGATATTGGTTAAAATATCTGTAACCTGTTGGGGGGAGTGTAAATTAGTGAGTTTGGTGTAGAACATTGGTGGCAGTCCAGTCCAAAATTTGATGACCATAACTTGCTAGTAACTCTTGTGTATCTGATCTTTGATGGAAAGTGGCATTATCTATCACAATGACGCTGGGTACTGGAAGTTCAAGAATTAGAAATTTCTCTAAGCTAGCAGGTCTTGATTGGCTTGCACCAGATTATTCGACACTGCACAGAAGACAAAAGCATATTGATATTTCAATAAGCTATCAAAAGAGTCATGGTGGATTGCATCTGCTTATTGATCGTACAGGATTAAAATTCTTAGGTGAGGGTGAATGGAAGCGTAGGAAACATCAAGCTGAGTATCGTCGCCAATGGCGTAAACTCCACATTGGTATAGACGCTGAAACTCTGCAAATACGAGCTGTTCAGTTGACTGCAAACAATATCAGTGATTCACAGGTACTTGCGATTTGCTTGATCAAATTCCACAGACTGAACGAATTGATTCAGTTTATACAGATGGAGCTTGATACTAAGCACTGCAGACAAGTGATTGCAGATCGGAAAGTAAATGCAGTGATCCGCGCTACGAAAGAATGCAAAACTGTGGAAAGATTCGAGGATAAGTTCAATAGAACGATTTGGAAAAAGTGGTCAGGTTATCATCGCTGAACTTTGGTTGAAACCAAGATGCATTGCATTAAATTATTGGGTGATAAACTAAGTGCAAGGAACTTTCAAAGTCAGGTGAAAGAGGTGCACATCCGTATAGCTGTCCTGAATAAATTTACAGAATTAGGTAGACCTCATACCCAAGTTGTACCTTGAATTTGGGTTGTCTGGGAAAGTTTTAACTTTTAAATCTTTGTGCAACAAAGCCATTTTAAATTGTGAAATGACCGCTCAGATGGAATAACCTTGCTCAAGCTTAGCTCATATTTTCTTTCTAAAGTATTCTGAATAACTGATAAAAACAGTACCTTATGTTTTTAATAGTTTGATTATAGATAAAATGGCTCATTAACGAGATGCTTATGAGCAGTAAACGATAGTCTGAAGCACTCAAAATCAAAGTAGACAAGCAAGTCCTTGAGAATGGTTATCGTGTGCCTGATGTGGTTATCTAAGCCTAGAAACTTATGCTGGTCTCCATCGTTGCTGTAAATACTCCAGATTGATCATTTATTTAGCTTAATCTTAATCACTGTGGGCAATTGGCATTGCATCACTTACATGCGTATTCATGAAGGTAATGACCATATTTTGGTATTGTAGTGAGTTTGGATTAGATGCCTGATTGATGCTTTTATCTGGTGAAAAAATCTAAAGCACAGAATCTTGATTGATTCTGACCAAGGCAGTCAGTACACCCGTTATGAATATAGACTTTTTTGAACATCATAATGTCGTAAGCAGTATGCGCATCGTATGCTGCTCATACCATGATAATGTTGAGGGCTTTTTCAGTTGTTAAAATGAGAGAGACTTAAAACGAAAATTTATGCATTAAGCTTGGAAGCTAAGGCTAAAATATTGAAATATTTTATAATTTTAAATGTAGACCTAGTTCCGATGCTTAGCATTCTCGATTAGCTTATAAAAGAACTCATTAAAAAATGTTTGATCATGTCTAAAATTTTAATGGCTATTCGCTGTTTGTTCATTGATGAAACTGTTTTTATTTTCCTATGATATTTATAACGGGTATGAAAAAAGCCCCGATATCCTGTCGAGGCTTTTTCGTATTCGTTTTAAAGGTATCACTTTTGTTCTACCTCAGTATTCTGCTGTTTTGTGCTTTTATCATTTTTGTTTTTTAGAAACATCCTGTTTCTGTATAAGTTAAATATAGTGAAAATCACGGTGCTTGAACAGCAGTCATTTTCTATATTTTATGTAAGCTTAGGCTTACAATAAGGCTAGAAATGTAGGTCTATGCCCAAATAAGGACCTTTAAATTTTAATTTGGCTTCTTGGTTAGAACCTTCTTCAAGCTGAATATCTAAAATGCGATAACCTACTTTAGCACCGACATCTACAAGTAGAGTGTCTATAAAGTTATATTTGAGTTCAGCCTGCGCATCGGTAATTTTATCATGATCTAATGAAGAGAAACTGACTTCAGCTCCAGCACTGAATCCTGTAAATGGTAGTTTTGCACCAGCTTGCGCATAGATCATTGGTATAGTGCCGCTGATATCCTGAGTCTGAGTATAATTTTGACGGATATTACCCTCTAGACGTTTAGCACCAAAGCCAATATCAGCCGATATAATATTGTCTAGTATTTCATAATATAGAATGAAATCTGAATAATCGAGATCGACCTGATGGCCTTTTAGCCCTGCAAAGCTTTGATCACTTTCAGCTTGTAGATCGGCATGTTTAATTTTGATATTGGGTAAAAAGGGCACTGGATGTTCTACTGCAATGGAAAATGACATATTGTGATCATTTTCAAGCTCTGCTTGTGCTGCTACAGAGGTTGGTTGCTGTAAATCAGCATTATAGTGCCAATAATCAATACCGCCTTTGACTGCAATTACATCAGCTTGTGCTGCATTAAATGTACTGAGTCCGAGTACAAAACAAGATAATTTGAGTGCTTGCATGGAAATCCTGAAAATGAGGTCGATTATTTTTGCAAAATAATATTGTGATTTAAATAGCATCAGTGAATGCTGAATAGATCGAATCATATAGGGAATGAAAGCAAATTGCATTGTTGTTATTTTTTAAATGGCTTGCGTGAGATTCATGACATGCCGTTTGTTTATGTCGCATGCTCTGCTGTAAAAATTTAGATTTTGGTTGTGAAAAATGCAATATTTCAGTCGTGACAGGTGAAAAAAGCGCTTTTTTGATCAATTCATAATATATAGATTATTAAATTAAATAATTTCGGTAAAAACTACAGAAAAAAGCAAAAAAAATGGGTATTGTTCAAACATTGAAAGGCAAAAATCAGCAAAAGACTTTAAGCAAGATTTTGTAATGCTTGCCTGTTTGTATTTTAGAACAAGACGCTCAAAAGGTGACCTCTAACGTCAAACACACAAATTATTTTTGAATGGTACTTTTTTTGCTTGCGAGATAACCAGATAACAAGCAGCATTAAAAGGTGCCTAAGTTTAGGTGTTCTATGACAGATACTCGTGAAAACTGGACGTCACGATCGGGCTTTATTATTGCAGCGATCGGATCGGCAGTTGGTTTAGGTAATATTTGGCGCTTTCCATATGTCGCTTATGAAAATGGCGGTGGGGCATTTTTAATTCCTTATCTGATTGCTTTAATTACTGCAGGTTTACCACTTTTATTTCTAGACTATGCAGTTGGACATAAAAGCAATCGCTCCCCTCCGAAAGCATATCGTGCCATTTTTAAAGGTGGCGAAACGCTAGGATGGTGGCAAGTTTGTGTGTGTATCATTATTGGTTTGTACTACGCCAGCGTTTTGACTTGGGCAGGTAGTTATATCTACTTCTCAATAGGTCAAATGTGGGGCAGTGATCCAGAAGCATTTTTCTTTAAAACGTATTTACAGACTTCAGAAGCCACAGGTTTTGACCCACGTTTTGTCAGCCATATTTTCTGGCCCTTGGCTGGTATTTGGGCATTAACTTTAATCATTTTATATGGTGGTGTGAAAAAAGGCGTTGAACTGTCAAACAAGATTTGCATGCCGTTGTTATTTATTTTATTCGTACTTTTGGTGATTCAAGCACTTCGATTACCAGGTGCAGCGCAAGGTTTAAATGCTTTCTTTACTCCAAATTGGTCTGCAATGATGGACTATAAAGTTTGGTTGGCAGCCTATGGTCATACCTTCTTCTCACTTTCAGTGGGCTTCGGGATCATGGTGACCTATGCGTCTTATTTAAAGCCAAAGACCAATTTAACGGGTTCAGGTTTAATTGTTGGTTTTGCCAATGCTTCAACTGAAATTTTAGCTGGTATTGGTATTTTTGCGGCGCTTGGTTTTATGGCGCATGCTGCAAATAGCAATGTGCAAGATGTGGTCAGTGGTGGTATTGGGCTGGCCTTTATTGCCTTCCCTAAAATCATTTCTAGCTTAGGTGCAGGTGCAGATTTATTCGGAATCTTATTCTTTACCTCATTATTTGTTGCGGGTATTTCATCGATGGTGAGTATTTTGGAAGTTCCAATTTCAGCCATGATGGATAAGTTAAAATGGAGTCGTAAAAAAGCCGTTTCGATTATCGGTGGTGGCAGTGCGTTGGTTTCAATCGTACTATTCTCAAGTGTCAATTCGATTAAATTGGTTGATATTATTGACCATTTCATCAATAACATTGGCATTATTGGTGGTGCATTACTGTCGATTATTTGTGTGGCTTGGTTCAAGCGTTCAGCACTGCTTGAGATCAGAAATCATGTCAATGCAATTTCAACGATACAATTAGGCAAAGGTTGGGACTTCACTCTAACTGTGATTACCTCTTTGATTTTGTTGGTTACTTTAGGAATGACCATTTATAACTTGCTGTTAAAAGGCTATGGAGATTATAGTTTAAGTCTACAGTGGTTATTTGGATGGGGCTGTGTGATTTTCTGTGCAGTGATTGCCCTTATTTTAGCTCGCGTCAAAGACCGCTAGGAGCGAAAAGATGAATACTTCAGCAATCATAATGATGATTATTTCGATGGTGTTTTTGTGGGGTGGTTTGGTTTTGTCCATTCTTCACTTGATGAAAAATCCTGAGGAACTTGATGATGTCCTTGAAGATGTCAAAGACCAGCATACGCTTTAAGTGAAATAATTCAGTCCATACTGATAAAATATGTAAATGAAAGTCATTATCATTTATGATGGTGGCTTTCTTGTTTCTAAATGGAGCATGGCGATGCACACCATTTTGCCTCATCAAGTTTTGATCGCATTTGCTGTGACTTTTTTTGCTGGATTGGCCACCGTGCTGGGTGGTGCATTGGTTTTATTTTTTAAGCAACCGAGCTATCGTTTTTTATCTTTCGGTTTGGCCTTTTCTGCGGGGGCAATGGTCTATGTTTCACTGACTGAAATTTTAAATAAATCGATTGCTTCTTTTAGCCAAGCTTTTGAGCCTAAATGGGGTTTTGCTTTTGGTACTTTCGCCTTTTTATTGGGGGTGATTTTAGTTTTGTTATTGGATCGTTTTATTCCAAATCCACACCAAACCATTGAACAAAACAATACTGTAGCTTTAGAACAACAACAATTAATGCGCACTGCCTTACTGACCTTATTTGCCATTACTGCACATAACTTACCTGAAGGTTTGGCCACATTTTTTGCCACTTTAGAAAGTCCAACCTTGGGTGCCCCCTTAGCCGTTGCGATTGCTATTCATAATATTCCTGAAGGTGTTGCGATTGCCTTACCTGTCTATATGGCCACAGGGCGTAAAGATTTAGCCTTAGCTGCGAGTTTTGTTTCTGCTTTAGCTGAACCTTTTGGTGCAGCACTGGGCTACTTTATTTTGGCACCTTTTATGAGTTTTAGTGTTTATGGTGCGGTATTTGGTGTGATTGGTGGGGTGATGGTGTTCTTAGCATTGGATGAATTATTGCCCACAGCAAAACGTTATGCTAAGGGTCATGAAACCGTTTACGGTCTGGTGATTGGCATGGCATCTTTGGCCATCAGTTTGGTACTGTTTAAATTTGTCAGTTAATCCCTTGCTCAGATCAATTCTTTTTCAATTATCCATCGGGTATTTCTAATTTTGAGATGCTGAATTGAAACTTTAGTGTCAACCTTAATGAAGATTAGCCAAAATCTATAAAAAAGAAAAAACCGAGTTAATGGCTTAACTCGGTTTTAATGGATATACGCTTACTCTATTTCAGAATGGCACAGTATCTTTAAGGCTTATGCAGTTTTTTGGATACGGCAATAGAAGAAGCCATCGCCATGCCCTGTTTGTGGTAACAATTGGCGACCATGAATCTGTTCAATGCCCCAATTGGCATCAATTTTAATTTCTTTCGCATCGGTATGCTGAGCAAAGAAGTCGACCATTTGCTGTTCATTTTCGACTTTTAAAATTGAGCAGGTGATGTACAGCAATGTGCCGCCAACTTTGAGTTGTTGCCACATATTTTCAAGAATTTGCTTTTGGAGCTGTACCGTTTTGGCAATGTCACCAGACTGACGTAGTAAACGAATATCGGGATGGCGACGGATCACACCAATGGCTGAACATGGGGCATCCAGTACGATACAATCCGCAAGTTCAGGCGATGTCCATTGCACAGCATCGGCAGTGATAATTTCAACATGCTTTTCGCTTAAAGCCAAACGCTCTAAGTTTTCAGACACACGTTTTAAGCGTTTTTCATCTTGGTCGAGCGCGATCAGTTTTTTTGGCTGATACTTTTCTAAAATATGCGCTGTTTTACCACCTGGTGCTGCACAGGCATCAATCACGAATTTGCCATTTAGATCGGGCAACAATTGTGCACAGAGCTGTGCATGTTCATCTTGTACTGAAAAACCACCCGCTTCAAAACCAGGAAGGCTCGGAACATGAATACCTTCATCCAACACTATACCGACATTGGAGAGTTCACAGGCATGGGCTTCAATGCCTTCATCTTCTAAAATTTCAAGATATTCGTCACGGCTAACTTGCAAGGTGTTGACGCGTAAGGTTAATGGTGCAACTTGCTTTAGTTCATAGCTTAAAGCTTCGAAGTCATCGCCCCAATCCTTCTTCAAGCGTTTAAATAACCAACTTGGCAAACCATGGGCTTGTTCGAGCACATCATAAAACTGTTCGGTTTCACGTGTTGCGCGGCGTAAAATGGCATTCACTACGCCACTTAAGCTTTCCATTCCCAATTGTTTTGTTGCTTCCACCGTTTCTGAAATGGCAGCATGGGCTGCAACGCGGGTGCACAGCAATTGGTATAAACCAAGATAAAGACAAGTTTCTACCACTTGGTTTTCTAAAGGTTTGGCCAGTAATGGTAAGGTCAATTGTTTCAATGAATGCCATTGGCGTAAGCAACCTAAAACCAATTCATGGTACAGCGCACGGTCTTTGCCAGAAACAATATTGATATGTTGATTAAGAACCGAAGCGAGTGATTGACCATTTTGGACAGCCAATAACGTTTTAACAACCTGAGCACGTAAGTTTAAAGTCTTACCAGAGGCGTGGGGAGATTGTCTCATTATAAAATTTGTCCAATATTCAGTTTTTGGGTTTGTAAAATTTGTACAGCATTCAGCGGTTTGCCACCGGGCCATTGTAAAGCAGTTAGCATGATGACTGTATGATTTGCACAGGCAACATGTACACCGTGTTTATCAATAGCAATGATTTCACCGACTTGGGAATTTTCCGCAGTTTCATGCGATAAGGCCGAATTCCAGACTCTTAAGTTGTTTTGCTCATCCAATACAATAAATGCGACAGGCCAAGGATTAAAAGCACGAATATTACGATCCACTTGTACCGCATCAATTGACCAATCAATTTGCGCTTCAGCTTTGGATAATTTATGGGCATAGACGGTGAGTGCTTCGTCTTGCACTTCGCGGGTTGCTAAATAATGTTGAAGTGTTTGTTCTGACGCTAACACTGCCACAATTGCCGTCGCCCCTTGAATGGCTAACTTGTCATGTAGGCTCGCAGAAGTATCGCTGGCTTCAATCGGACACAGGGTTTTATACATCATATCGCCTGTGTCAAGTCCAGCAGCCATTTTCATAATGGTCACACCTGTTTCGCGATCACCCGTTGCAATGGCACGCTGAATTGGTGCTGCACCACGCCAGCGTGGAAGCAGTGAACCATGAATATTGAGACAGCCATATTTTGGGGTGTCTAAAACCACCTGTGGCAAGATTAAGCCATATGCTGCCACCACCATAATATCGGCAGCTAAGGCTGCAAGTTCAGCTTGCGCAGCTAAGCCTTCTTCGGTGGAAGATTTGAAATGCAGGGGCTGATAAACTGGAATGTTGTGTGCTAAAGCCAATTGTTTGACAGCTGAAGCCGTCAATTTTTGCCCACGACCTGCTTTGCGGTCAGGTTGGGTATAAACAGCGACAATTTCATGTTCTGTTTTGAGGAGTGCGTCTAAAGCGACTGCTGCAAATTCAGGAGTACCCGCAAAGATGATTTTCAACTTTATTTGGCTCAATTCGTAAGATGTTTTCTTATTATAGCAAACTGAAAATGCATATCTTGATCAGAATCAAAAATAGCTGTAAAACCCGTTCTGGAACTTTAAAAACCTGAAATGAATCAGTATGGAACGCTGTAATTTTTTTCTGGATTTAATGGTTATTAATAAATTTAATTTATATAAAATTTAAATATTATTCATGAAAGTTTTGTATTTAATTTAATTGTATAGCGTTATATTAACGCTCAGTAGCTATTTTTTTATATGAATCGTCGAAATAACTTTAGATTTCTCTCATCAAAGATCATGTCTATCGGACATTGCTTTACAGCAAGCTATAAAGACAGCGCTATATTTCGACTGATTTAGCATTATATATCAGTACCATTCAGCCAGAGTGAATCCTAGAATTCATTTCAAGCACAAACTTTGTTGGAAATACACAATGCCTGACTATCGTTCAAAAACATCGACACACGGAAGAAATATGGCTGGCGCACGTGGCCTTTGGCGCGCGACAGGCATGAAAGATGAAGATTTTGGCAAACCGATTATTGCGGTGGTCAACTCCTTTACCCAATTTGTTCCGGGTCATGTGCATCTGAAAGATTTAGGTCAACTGGTCGCAAGACAAATTGAAGCTTCAGGCGGTGTAGCCAAAGAGTTCAACACCATTGCGGTGGATGATGGTATTGCCATGGGACATGACGGCATGCTGTATTCATTGCCATCACGTGATTTGATTGCGGACTCGGTTGAATACATGGTCAATGCCCATTGTGCCGATGCGATGGTTTGTATTTCCAACTGTGACAAAATCACCCCGGGCATGTTGATGACAGCAATGCGTCTTAATATTCCAGTGGTCTTTGTCTCTGGCGGGCCAATGGAAGCGGGTAAAGTGAAAATCCGTGGCAATGAAAAAGCTATCGATTTGGTTGATGCCATGATTGTGGCAGCAGACGACAGCTTTACTGATGAAGAAGTGGCTGAGTATGAGCGCTCTGCATGTCCAACCTGTGGTTCATGTTCAGGCATGTTTACTGCAAATTCAATGAACTGCTTGACTGAAGCTTTAGGTTTATCTTTACCGGGTAATGGTTCAACTTTAGCAACCCATGCCAACCGTAAAAAATTATTCGAACGCGCAGGTCAGTTGATTGTCGAACTGGCAAAACGTCATTATGAACAAGACGACTACAGCATTTTACCGCGTTCAATTGCCACCAAAGCAGCGTTTGAAAATGCCATGACGCTGGATGTTTCGATGGGTGGTTCAACCAATACCGTTTTACATTTATTGGCAGCGGCACATGAAGCTGAAGTCGATTTTACCATGACCGACATCGACCGTCTTTCGCGTAAAGTTCCGGTGCTGTGTAAAGTTGCGCCTGCAAAACAAGACGTGCATATGGAAGATGTGCATCGTGCCGGCGGGATCATGTCGATTTTGGGTGAGTTAGATCGTGCAGGGTTATTGGATACTTCTGTGCCAACGGTACATGAAAAAACCTTAAAAGATGCCTTGGACAAATGGGACATCATCCGTACTGAAGATGCAGACGTGTATGAGTTTTTCCGTTCAGCACCGGGTGGTGTACCGACGCAAACCGCATTTTCACAAAACCGTTACTATCAAACTTTAGACGGTAACCGTGAAACAGGTGTGATTCGTAATGCTGAACATGCTTTCTCGCAAGATGGTGGCTTGGCTGTGCTTTACGGTAACATCGCACTAGATGGTTGTATTGTCAAAACAGCAGGTGTTGATGATTCCATTCTTAAATTCAATGGCACAGCACGTGTGTTTGAAAGTCAAGATGCTGCGGTAGAATCAATTTTAGCGGGCAACATTGTTGCAGGCGATGTGGTTGTCATTCGTTATGAAGGCCCACGTGGTGGACCAGGTATGCAAGAAATGCTCTATCCAACCAGCTACTTAAAATCGAAAGGTTTGGGTAAAGATTGTGCTTTGTTAACAGACGGTCGTTTCTCTGGCGGTTCATCAGGTCTTTCTATTGGTCACGTTTCGCCTGAAGCGGCTGAAGGTGGTGCAATTGGTTTGGTGGAAGATGGCGACCGTATTGAAATTGATATTCCAAACCGTACCATTCACCTTGCTGTGGATGAAGCAACCATGGCAGCGCGCCGTGAAGTACAAGATGCCAAAGGTTGGCAGCCTGCTGAACAGCGTCCACGTAAAGTGTCTAAAGCATTGAAAGCCTATGCCAAGCACACCACCAGTGCTTCGAAAGGTGCGGTACGTGAAATCTAATGTGTAGTTTTACCGATTAAAAAAGCACTCCAATTTGGGGTGCTTTTTTAATGTTGCTAGAAAATGTCACGATCTCAGTTTATTCTCAAGATGGTTTGACCGTGGCGTAGATAATTCCTTACTTTTGACAGCGCAAAAGTAACAAAACCCTTTGTTGCCCTATGCAGCATCCTTGCTGCATAGGGCAACAGCGACATCCATGTCGCGGGGTCATGTGATTAAATTTCAGTGCAACAGCTTTAAAAGATAAATTTGCTTAAGCTGCGTTAGACGTTTACATACCAGCTGCTTTCTATACAATCAAAAGAATAATAATTCGCCATGACTTCATTTAAATCAGAATGAGTCTAAGCCACGGAGCGCTTCATGAGTAAAGACAATATCCGCGAACATTCAGCCCTTGTTTATGAAGGCATAGAAAATGCCCCAGCACGTTCCATGATGCGTGCTACCGGTTTTAAAGATGCAGATTTTGAGCGTGCATTTATTGGCATTGCCTCGACTTGGGCCAATGTGACCCCTTGTAATATGCACATTGATGGTTTGGCACGTGAAACTGAAAAGGGCGTGAATGCAGCAGGTGGGAAGGGTATTATCTTTAATACCATTACCATTTCTGACGGGATTTCTAATGGCACCGAAGGCATGAAATACTCGTTGGTTTCTCGTGAAATTATTGCCGATTCGATTGAAGCTGTAGTGGGCTGTCAGGCCTATGATGGGGTGATTGCCATTGGTGGTTGTGACAAAAACATGCCGGGCTGCATTATGGGCTTGGCACGTTTAAACCGTCCGGGTCTGTTTATTTATGGCGGAACCATTAAACCGGGCGCAGGTCATACCGACATGATTTCTGTGTTTGAAGCAGTGGGACAACATGCCAAAGGTGAAATCAGCGCCATTCAAGTCAAGCAAATTGAAGAGGTTGCATTGCCGGGGCCGGGCTCGTGTGGCGGCATGTATACCGCGAATTCCATGGCCTCTGCCATTGAAGCATTGGGCATGAGTTTACCGGGTTCATCTGCACAAGAAGCCGTTTCAGACGAGAAGATGTTGGACTGTAACCGTGCGGGTGAAGCTGTGATGAATTTGTTGCGTTTGGATATTAAACCGCGCGATATTATGACCAAGGCCGCTTTTGAAAATTCGATTAAAGTCTTGATTGCACTGGGTGGTTCGACCAATGGTGTGCTGCATATGCTTGCGATGGCGCATACTGCGGGCGTTGAATTGTCACTGGATGATTTTGTGCGCATTGGCAAAGATATTCCCGTCGTGGCGGATGTTCGTCCTTCTGGAAAATACTTGATGTCTGAATTGATCGCCATCGGCGGGATTCAACCGTTAATGAAACGTATGCTCAATGCAGGCATGCTTGATGGCTCATGTTTAACCGTGACGGGCAAAACCTTGGCGGAAAACTTAGCCGATGTTGAAGATTATCCTGAAGGTCAGAAAATTATTTTACCGTTTGATGCTCCCATCAAAAAAGATTCACATTTGGTGATCTTAAAAGGTAATTTATCGCCAACGGGTGCGGTTGCCAAAATTACCGGTAAAGAAGGTTTATATTTTGAAGGCCCAGCACGGGTATTTGAAGGTGAAATTGGTGCCATGCGTGGCATTTTAGAGGGTGAAGTACAAGAAGGCGAAGTGGTGGTGATTCGCGGTGAAGGCCCTAAAGGTGGGCCGGGAATGCCTGAAATGCTGAAACCGACTTCGGCGATTATTGGTAAAGGATTAGGCAAATCTGTGGCATTGCTGACCGATGGTCGTTTCTCTGGCGGCAGTCACGGTTTTGTGATTGGTCATGTCACCCCTGAAGCCTATGAAGGTGGGCCGATTGGCTTGGTCAAAAATGGTGACAAAATTTCAATTAATGCTGAAACCCGTGAAATGACCTTGCATATTTCTGATGCAGAAATGGCAGCGCGTAAAGCCGTTTGGGTGAAACCAAAACCTAATTATACCTATGGTGCTTTAGCCAAGTTTGCTAAGTTGACCACAGGGGCGGAAAAAGGGGCAGTTACGGATCTAAATTTAGATGTATAATTGATCATTCCCTAACAAATTGTTATAAACCCTTGTAGCACTACAAGGGTTTTTTTTCGAGGTTGATCTCATGTCACTGTTACGCCGTTGGTTTGATCCACTTCGATCGCGCTGGTTTTACCAAAAACCGATGCGTCAAGTGGTATTATCTACGGAACATGGTTTAACTATTCACTTACGTTTAGATGATGTGTATAGCTATTTGGCTGTACAGCAGTTACCTGAGCTTGAGGAAATTTTGAGTGATGAACTCAAACCTTTAAAAGTGATCATTTCTAGCCAAAAGGCAGAACCTCCCAATGATATGTCACAGGTGGAGTGGCAAAACTACTGCTTAAACGATGCACAAATTTTGTCTAAACAGCACCGTTTTAGTTTTCATGAGACCCCCGAACAACCGCCCGCTGAAGCCATCCAACAAGCAGAAACCATCCTTCGCAACACGCCACTCCGTGGACAAGATTTCCTGTATTTACTCGAAGATGTCTTTCATATGCTGTGGCAAAAGCAGTATGGCAAATTACGTACTTTATATGCGATGGCCAGTCGACATCATCCAGTGCAAGATTTTCCAGAACGTATTTTTAACGATGATGCTGTACTGGCCAGTTATTTTGAGTTGAGTGATCGTAAATATCATGCAGTCGATGATTTACTGCGATTGGTACGCCGTTTAAAACAGCAAAAACAATTAACGGGAAACCCCATTTTCCTAATCAACCATATTGATTGGCGTGAGCATCTGATTAGTGATGCTGAGGAACTGAATGAAATTCAAGCCTTAGATCCTGAATTGGATTTATATATTGCACTTGAAGATCCGATTTCATGGCTATTGTTGGCTTATATTAAAGAAGAGTTGGCCAATTATTATAATATTCAACTGAATGTCTATCCGCTTTCTTATCATGGACGTGACTTATTTGATTGGAGTTTGGCGACGCGTCTTTCAAAACGTACAGAAGTAACCTTTACCCCATTTTGCCGTCCGACCCAGCCTGCAACTTGTGCGATGGCACAGTTGTTTTATAGTGTGCCGGAAGAGCAACGTGTTGAGGCAATGTATCGTATTTTACAAGCGGTATGGACCAAAGGGCAGGACATGTCATTCAAAGCCCATTTTGAGCAGCTCAAGCGTGATTTGGACATTAATGAGTTAACCCCTGAAGATATTACTGCCAAACTGAAAGAAAATGACATACTCTGTGAAATGAAATCACAGCCTGATTTTCCAGTACTTGAACTGCGTATTAAGGGTCAAAGCTATGTCTTTAATAGTTTGTACCGAGTCTGGATGATTGAAAGTATTTTTAGTAATGTTTTAGAAGACCAATATAAAAGTGAAAATGATGATAGCAACGATGAAGAAAGAAAAATGTGAGTCTTTAGAACAAGCGCGTGAAAAGATTGATGTCCTTGATACGGCACTGATTGAAATCATTGCCACGCGTCAATTTTATGTGGATCAAGCTGTCCGTTTTAAGAAAAGTGTGCAGGATGTTCAATCCCCCGAGCGTGTCGAACAAGTGATTAACAAGGTCCGTGCCCAAGCCATTGCATTGGGAACAGATCCAGATTTGGTTGAACACTTATATCGAGAAATGATCCAACGTTTTATTCAAAGGGAATTGAAAGAAATTCGCCCTTAAACGGATCATTTAAATCACGTTTTAGAGTCCCCATTGTAATTCTAAGTCAGTAATTGTATTGGCAACCAATTGGTACTCATATTTTTTGCAAGCCGTCCATAATTGCATAAAATCGGCACCTAAATATTGTTGAAGAACGGCATTTTTTTCAAAGAGTTTTAATGCCTCAAGTTGATGATTCGGCAAGAATGTTCTTGCATCATGCGATTTCATTTCATGGCTTGCTTTGGGTAATTGAAGGGTATCGTGGGTTAAGCCATGTAACACACCTATCAAGATCATACTTATACATAAATAGGGATTCGCATCGGCACCCGCAACCCGATATTCTAAACGACAATTTTCTGGATCTGCACAGGGCAGTCGAATAGCAACATTGCGATTATTCACGCCCCAATTGGCTTCTAAAGGCACATGCTGCGCAAATTGAAAGCGGCGGAAAGAATTAATATTCGGTGCCAGAATGGCCATGGATGCAGGCATTAATTGAATGAGACCAGCAATCATTTGCCCCATGCGTTGATTGGGCTTTTTAAGCTCATCCATTGCACAGATGTTTTGTTGAAATTGATTCAGAACACTCATGTGAAAGTGCAAGCCACTGCCAGCACTCAACACATTGGGTTTTGCCATAAAGCTGGCATTTAAACCTTGCATGCTGGCACTCTGTTTCACAATACGTTTAATCGCCATCATATCATCACAGAGTTTTAAGAGATCTGCGCTGTGTTGAAGATTAATTTCGAATTGACCCGATGAACTCTCTGCAACAATTGCAGTGATCTGGATATTTTGTTTTTTAGCTTCGATTTCAATGTTTTCTAATACGGTTTGATAACGGCTAGGGGCATCCACATCAAAACATTGCGTTTGCCCCATTTTGTGTTCGGGATGGCTTGGTTTTGCATATAAATAAAATTCGATTTCTCCTGCCATAACAGGAAAATAATTCATTTGATTTAAGCTTAACAGGATTCTTTTTAAGATGTTTCTGGGTTCAAATTTGCAGTCTGCACCATTGTCAGATTTCATGCTTAAATAGATTTGCCCATGTTTTTCGGATTGGTTGGCGCAAGGACGTAAAGAGCCTAAAATGGGCAAGCAAAGATGATCTGGTTCCCCAATATATTTTCCAAGCCCACTTTCTTCAATCACTTTACCTTCTAAACTCATGGCGTAAATTGATAACGGAAAATAACAACCCTTAGAGAGATTTTTCAGGCTTTTGATATCAATTCTTTTACCACGCAGATGACCATTTAAATCATGCAGGCAAATATCAATATGCTCGGTCGCAGGGTATTTATTTAAATATTGATCCACTTCTAGTAAGAATAGATCAGCATCTTGAGATTCCAAATAAAGCGTATTGGTTGAACTTGAAGCTGGATGATAAAGCGGCATATTCATATTTTTAACATCGCTGTTGAGATCAAAAAAGTATAGAAATATTGATCTCAACAGTAACGTAAAAAGAGCGTAAATTTTTCATCATCAAAATACAGAAATATGGCGGACAGCCTCAAGCAAAGATTGAGGCTGCCTTCCAAAAACAATGATTTTCCTCTTAGCACGCTTCACCTAGCATAGCGTTCACAGTTTAAAGAGTGCAGCGCATATGGTTGGGTTTGTGATTGGGGTATTTGCACTTGCAGGGATGATCAAAGGAACCATTGGTTTAGGTTTACCCGCTGTTGCTATGGGCTTACTCACGCTGTTTATCAGTCCTTTTCAAGCTGCCACTTTACTGATCGTTCCTTCAATGGTCACCAATGTCTGGCAACTGTTTGCAGAAGGGCATGTTCTACGATTGGTTCGCCGTTTCTGGTCGTTATTGATCGGTATTATCGTGGGTTCGATCTGGAGTGTGTTTCCGACTTTAGGTCATGGTGAATTCCAAAGTGAAGCCTTGCTGGGAGGGATGCTTACCCTATATGGTCTGTACGGTCTATTTGCTAAAAAAATGCCCAATTTGGCACCTTATGAAAAATGCTTATCTCCTGTGATTGGCTATCTAGGGGGGGCGTTAACGGTGGCAACGGGTGTGATCGTGATTCCCGTGGTGCCTTTTTTGCAATCCTTACATTTAAAACGTGATGATCTGGTGCAATCTTTAGGTTTGGCTTTTACGGTTTCAACTCTTTGCTTGGCTGTGTTTCTACAGCAAAACCCCATCGAAGCTATGCCATTCGACTATAAAATGGCTTTGATTGCATTATTACCAGCACTCGTTGGCATGTGGTTAGGAACGAAACTTCGCTATCGTATTCCTGAGCAAAAATTCCGTAAAGTGTTCTTTGGGGGCTTGGTCATTTTGGGTGGCTATATGGTGCTGCATCAGTTTGGCGTGATTTGAAAATGCCTGCTTAATAAGCTGAGCAAGTCGTCTAAATAGACAATTTAGACTTTTTTGACAGTAAAAACTGACTGAAGTGCTGATAGGAAATAGGCAGCTGGTCAAAGTTTTTTGCTGCCAATAACAGCTTACGGTTCGCCCATTCTCCCGTTAATTCAATGTGATGTAATGGGTAAGTAGAATTTAAACGGCGTGCCGCCCGTTTCGGGATAATGGCAATGCCGACACCATTGGCAACCACTTGTGCAATGGCGGCAAAATTGGGCAAGCGTAAACGATACTGAATGGCATAACCTAATAATTTGGCTTGAGTTTCAATGGATTGTTGGAGGGAATGATAGGGCATTAAACCGACAAAGGGATAATGGATCACCTCTGCCAGTGGCAACTGGGTTTTGTGCTTTAATTCATGCTGGATGGGGCAAATTAACACTAAGGGGTCATCGCTAAATTCTAAAGTTTGTAAATGTTCTGAATTAAAAAAACTTGAGATTAAGCCCAATTGTGCTGTGCCTTTGTCTAAGCTTTGAATAATGTCATTGCTTTCCGCTTCTTTTAAATCAATCTGTATATTCGGATTTTCGACCAGATAGGGCGGTAATAATAAAGGCAGATATTCACTTTGCGCGGATGAATTACACCACAGTGTGATTTGTGAAGGTATGCCTTCGGCATATGCTGCCATAACCTGTTGTAACTGATGGCTTTGCTGGATCATTAACTGTGCCTGTTCGGCAAAAGTTTGTCCTGCAATGGTTAATTTGACACCAGAGGCATGGCGAGTAAACAAATTGACCAAAAACTGTTGTTCGAGTTTTTTAATCCGTTCACTGGCGGCTTGTACAGAAAGAGCAGAGCGCTCAGCACCTTTGGTGAGACTGCCTGTGTCGACAATATTTAAGAACAGCTGTAGGTCAAAAAAGTCGAGGCGCATGTGCTGTGTCATCTCAGTGAAATTGATCTCATCATACTAAAAATTGCTCAAGGTCAAACATAAAAAAAGCAGCCTGTCGGCTGCCTAAAAATGGGGATTTATCGTTATGATTTATCGGCCAAGCTAAAGAACCAGTTTAGAATCAGTGCTGCAAAAGTTGCTGTACCAATACCACCGAGGTTAAAGTTACCGAATTGTAGTGCAAAGTCACCTGTACCTAAAATAATGGTTACCGCAGCCACCATTAAATTTTTGTTTTTCGAGAAATCGACTTTATTTTCAATCCAGATTTTCGCACCAGCAATGGTGATTAAACCAAAGACCACAATTGAAGCACCAGTTAAAATTGCCGTCGGAATGGTGTGAATAACCGCACCAAATTTTGGTGAAAGACCTAAGAAAATAGCGAAGACACCAGCAATAACAAAGACAATGGTGGAATACACACGCGTCACTGCCATCACACCAATATTTTCACCATAGGTGGTCATCCCTGGTGCACCAACACCGCCAGACAAGGTGGTTGCAATGCCATCAGCCACAAAGGCTTTACCAATCTGTGGATCCAGATTTTCACCCGTCATTGCACTGACTGCTTTAATATGACCTAAATTTTCAGCCACTAAAATTAAAGCAATGGGTGCAATAATCAGCATCGCATTAAAATCAAATACAGGAGAATGGAAAGTGGGAACACCAAACCATGAGGCTTGTTGAATCGGGGTGAAATTAATTGCAGTCCCATAACCCATGACATTGGAAACAATGTAATAAATTAAATAAGCTGAAAGCAGACCCACCAACAATAATAAACGCTGTAATAAGCCTTTGCTGAATACGGCAATCGAGCCCATACAGAGTACGGTGACTAGTGACATCCACATATTAAAATTATTACCAGCCACACCTTTAACCGTTACGGGTGCAAGATTTAAACCGATAATCATGACCACTGCGCCCGTGACTACTGGAGGCATGAGTTTTTCAATCCAGTTGGTGCCTGTGGCCATGACAATAAAACCGAAAATGGCGTATAACACGCCACACGCCATGATGCCGCCAGCAGCTAAAGCAATATTGGCATTTGGGGCACCTGTGCCTGAAGCCGCATAACCTGTGGCTGCAATCACCACGCCAATAAAGGCAAAACTTGAACCTAAATAACTCGGTACACGACCACCTGTAACCAAGAAAAACAGAATGGTACAAATTCCTGACATTAAAATTGCCAGATTGGGGTCAAAACCCATCAAGAATGGTGCAAGGACTGTTGCACCAAACATGGCAAAGGCATGTTGTATGCCCAATACAACACTTTGTGCAGGAGGGAGGTATTCATTTGTACCTACAGGACGGGCTTCGATATTGCCTTCATATGGGCGCCAGTTGGGGAACCAATTGGACATAAAATGAGCACTCTAAAAACAAATTGAGCACATCATACTCTTGTTTTTGTAAGATTTAAGCTATGCAACTCTACTTTTATTAAAATTAATCTGCTGACTTTTTTAGTTATTTTACCAAATGGTAAATGTTTTTTTACTTAAAATTAAAGTTAAATCATGTAATTAATTTGGCTGATTATTGTTGGAGTAATGAATAATTTTTTTTATGATGCTTATCAAAAAAGATGATTTATTTTGCCAATTGCCGCTGAAAGATAAAAAGCACATCTAAAGATGTGCTTTTTTGCATGATGAGCTTTGAAGGGTTAACCAGTATTGCGTAATCCTGCTGCAATTCCAGCAATGCTGACCATCAGTGCGTGGTCGACAGGGGTATGTTCTGCCTGACATTCTGCCAAATAACGACGACGACGTTTCATCAGTTCAGCTTGCAATAAATGTAGCGGTAACAAATAAGGTTTGCGCACTTTCATGGATTGATCCAGCACATCATTGCTGCTGAGCAGTTGCGATTCACCTTTTAACGCCAATAAGGTTTGTACCGCATCTTTTAAGCGTTGACGCAGTTGTTCACCCAATATTTTTAAATCTTCATCATCGGTTAAATGCGATTCATAATATAAAGCAACATGGCTATCGGCTTTAGACAACACCATTTCCAACATATCAATCAGGGTTTGGAAGTAGGGCCATTGTTGCAACATTTCATCAAGTAGTGGTTTTTGCCCTTGATCAAGCACTTGATTAATGGCTGCACCTGTCCCGAGCCAAGCGGGAAGCATTAAGCGAATTTGTGTCCAAGCAAAAACCCAAGGAATGGCACGTAAAGATTCAATCCCACCACTGACTTTACGTTTGGCTGGGCGCGAACCGAGTGGTAACATTTGTAATTCAAGTTCAGGGGTGACGGTACGTAAATATTTCACAAAATGTGGATTTTCACGCACGGTTTCACGATACACCTGTACCGATAAATCGGTCATACGATGCATCAAGTCGCGCCATTCATCTTTAGGCACGGGTGGCGGCAGTAAGGTGGCTTCCAAAGTCGCTGCGGTATAAATCTCTAAATTTTGTAGCGCAATGCCTTCAAGTCCAAACTTAAAGCGAATCATTTCCCCTTGTTCGGTGACCCGAATGGCACCGGAAATAGATCCCGGTGGTTGGGAAAATAATGCTTGTTGTGTCGGTGCACCGCCGCGACTGATTGAGCCACCGCGACCATGAAACAGGGTTAATTGCACCGCATGTTTTTGCGCCACAGCGGTAAGTTCTTCCTGTGCACGATATTGCGCCCAGTTGGCAGACATAAAGCCTGCGTCTTTGGCAGAGTCTGAGTAACCAATCATGACTTCATGCTTGCCTTGAATATGCTGTTTGTACCAATGCATATTGAACAAGGTGTTCATGGTGTCGGCTGCGCCATCTAAGTCTTTTAATGTTTCAAACAAAGGCACGACGCGGAGTGGATGTTTAATGCCGGCTTCTTTTTGTAGCAATAACACCGCCAAAACATCACTTGGATATTCCGCCATGGAAATAATATAGGCGCCTAAACTTTCTTCAGGCTGTTCCGCCAAAGTTCGCATGGTGGCAAACACTTCTTGTACATCGGGATGTTCAATCAGGCTTTGTTTGGGTTCATTTAAATGCTTAGGCAGTAATGGGCGTTTGCTTTGTAATTCTTGCAATAAGAAATTTTGGCGTGCTTGTTCAGTCCATGTTTCAAAATTGCCTAAGCCTAAATATTCGGTAATGGCAGAAATGGCTTGACGATGACGACCCGACTCCTGACGAATATCCAATTTTAGCAATTCAATGCCAAAACAATTGACCCGATGAATAAAATCGAGCAGTTTGCCATTGGCAATTTCAGGCAAGTTACTGGCAATCAGGGAACGGTAGCAGAGTAATAAAGGCTGTAATAATTCATCTTTGCTTTTGATGACCAAACTATCATCGGCCTCAAGTCCTTGCAGTTTTTGCGCCAACCAGTAGTGCGTGGCTTTTAAGCGTTCGCGCGTATCACGTAAATACTCACGGTATGGCTCTGGGTGCTTGTGTCCAAGTGCCTGTAGAAGTTCATCACTACAGTTCTGAATCGACAGTTCCCAACGTAAAGCTTCAATGTCACGTAAGTACAAATCTGCTGCTTTCCAGCGTGACAGCCAAAGCACTTCTTGGGTAATGTTATGCGTGACATTTGGGTTGCCATCACGGTCACCGCCCATCCAAGAGGCAAACCGAATGGGTGCAATGGTTAAAGGTAAGCGTTGACCGCAGTGATCTTGCACCATTTCATCCAGTTCACGAATAAACTTGGGTACAGCATTCCACAGGGTTTGTTCTATGGTGGTGAAGCCCCATTTTGCTTCATCGACAGGTGTTGGACGATGTTGACGAATTTCATCAGTTTGCCATGCAGAACAAACCAGTTGTTTTAATTCTTCTAAGATGGCTTTACGTTCGCGCGGTGTGAGTTTTTGTTGATCCGCTTTAAACAGACATTCATTAATGCCGTCATATTTTTGAATTAAGGTGCGACGGCTGACTTCAGTCGGGTGCGCAGTGAGTACCAACTCAATGTTCAGTTCACAAATTTGCTGAAAAAGCGTATCTGAGGAAATATCATGGTCTTTGAATTTTTGGAACAGATGATCGAGTGGATTGGGTGACGGTGCATGTTCATCAAATTCACTTTTACGACGGCTGCGAACCACATTGTACTGTTCGGCAATATTGGCAAAATTCAGAAAATGGGTAAATGCACGCGTGAGCGGAAGAATTTCATCATCTTCTAAACTAAAGAACAGTTGTTCCAGTTGTTTTTCTGCTTCAACCTGACCATCTCGAGCACCCTTCGACAGCGCACGAATTTGTTCGACCTGATTAAACAAATCTTGTCCTGCATGTTCCTTTAAGGTTTCCCCCAAAAGATTACCGAGTAAGCGCACATCTTCACGCAGTGGAGCATCAATTTGTTGAATCATTTTTCACTCTCCGATTCTTGTTATTTCGACTATATCGTGAAATGCCTACATTCCTAGTAGGGGCAGACAAAAGTAGGTCATGTTTTGCTGAATTAATCCGCGATCTACTGCAATGAGTATGCCTGAACCTGTGCTGCTGCGTTATTTAGAATCTTAATATTACCGTGTCATACTATATTTCATCAGAAATAGATCAATACTGGCGCAAATAATTTGCTGTTTTTCGTCTAGCGTAGGGACAGCACGAATACCGAGCAGGACTTCATGATGACGCATCCCGAGTAATAAAGACAAAATCAGCAAAGTTAAGCTTTTTAAGCTTTCGGTGCGAATAAACCCGAGTGTAATTGCTTGCTGAAAAAAGTCTTCCCAAATTGCATTCATCCGCAGATGGGATGCATCGTAAAATTTCTGTGCCAGTGGATTTTGTTCAGCCGCAAGCTCCAGCAATAACAATTCTAATTTAATGGCTTCGGGTAAATTGACAATATTCAGTGCTAATGCACAGAGCTGTGTAAATTCTTTTTTAAAATCACTGTCCGCATATAGGTTTAATGGGCGCGTACTGATGGATTCTTCGCAGGTTTTTTCAATTGCACAGGTAAATAAATTGGCTTTATCTTGAAAGTGATTGTAGATGGTCAGCTTGGTGACACCTGCTTCTTGTGCAATTTGATTCATGCTTGAGCCATGATAACCACATTTTAAAAATACGGATTTTGCCGCAGTTAGAATTTGCTGATGTTTCTCTAAGTCTTTCGGGCGACCGACATGTGTTTGCACAATTTTTTCCAAAAAAAATCAAGAAAGGTCATTGATTTGACCCTGAAATCATAATTAATGTACCACTGAGTATATTAATTAAAAAATAATCAATTTAAGATACTCCTTATTTTGCCTTAAAAATCATTTTTAAATAAGAGCGAACTTCATGAGCATAAGTAAGACAGTTGTTGCCAGTATGATCATCGTTTGCAGTGTGACCTTATGGGGATGCAGCAAGGATGTAGCCGAAACAGAACAAATTCCGTTGGTGATGGTGACTCAACCCAATAGTACCCATAACGACCAAAAAAGCTATGCAGGAGATGTACAAGCACGCCAACTGACGGCTTTAGCCTTTCGGGTGGGGGGACAAATTATTGAACGTTATGTCGATGTGGGGGATCAGGTCAAGGTGGGGCAAGTATTGGCAAAATTGGATGTTCAGGATGCGCAACTACAACTCAATGCGGCGAATGCTCAACTGGAAAATGCTCAATCAGCGGCAAAAAATGCAGAAGATGAACTGAAACGCTTTAAGCAATTACTGCCGATCAATGCGGTCAGTCGTTCGCAATATGATGCAGCAGACAACCAGTATAAATCAGCCATGGCGGCCTTAAAGCAAGCGCAATCTAATTATGAAGTCAGTCGTAATCAAACGGGTTATAACCAATTGCTGGCAAATAAAAATGGCGTGATTACCGCACGGAATATTGAAGTCGGGCAGGTGATTGCTGCGGGTCAAGCCGCGTATCAAGTGGCGATTGCAGGAGATCGTGACGTGGTGATTGGTGTGCCTGAACAAGCCATTGCAGAGATTAAAGTCGGTCAAACGGCATGGGTCACTTTATGGTCCAAACCTGAAGATAAATTTGCAGCTTATGTGCGTGAAATTTCACCCGCAGCAGATCAATCGCGCACCTTTAGTGTCAAGGTGGCTTTGCGCGAAGGCAATGCAGCCATTCAACTGGGGCAAAGTGCGCGCGTATTTTTTAATCAGTTACAGCACAATGTCTTGAGCGTACCGTTATCGAGTGTTTCTGCCAATGATCAACAAGCCTATGTTTGGGTGGTGAAAAAAGATCAGACCATTCATAAAGTACCCGTAAGTTTAGGCGCTTATGGTCGTGATAGCGTGCCAGTATTATCGGGTTTAAATGCTACGGACTATGTGGTGGTTGGTGGTGTGCATCTATTGCGTGAAAAACAAAAAATTCAGCCGATTAACCGTGAAAACCGTGCTGTGAAAATTCAGGCAGGAGCGCCATCATGAAGCCAGACCACAAGGCAGCTATGAATTATAACTTGTCGGAATGGGCACTGAAAAATAAAGGTTTAATTCTTTATTTTATGTTGCTGTTGGCAATCGTTGGAATCGTGTCTTATTCCAAGCTTGCACAAAGTGAAGACCCGCCTTTTACTTTTAAGGTGATGGTGATTCAAACCTATTGGCCAGGTGCAACAGCCAAAGAAGTGTCATTACAGGTCACTGACCGTATTGAAAAAGAACTCATGAGTACGGGCAATTATGAACGGATCATGGCGTATTCGCGTCCCGGTGAATCGATGGTGACCTTTGTCGCGAAAGATTCATTACGTTCGAGTCAAATTCCAGATGTGTGGTATCAAGTCCGGAAAAAAGTCGGCGATATCAAACAGCAACTACCCAGTGGTGTACAAGGGCCTTTCTTTAATGATGAGTTTGGCGATACCTTTGGTAATATTTACGTCTTAACAGGCAAAGATTTTGACTACGGCATATTAAAAGAATATGCCGACCGTTTACAGCTACAACTGCAACGGGTGAAAGATGTCGGTAAAGTCAATTTGGTCGGTTTGCAAGACCAAAAAATCTGGATTGAACTGTCCAATACCAAAGCCACGCAACTGGGTATTCCAGTGACGGCAATTCAACAAGCATTGCAACAACAAAATGCGGTGGCCAGTGCTGGGTTCTTTGAAACCGGCACAGACCGTATTCAAATGCGCGTTAGTGGTCAGTTGCAAAGTGTCGATGAACTGAAAAAAATGCCGCTTTTGGTGGCAGGAAAAACCATTCAATTGGGTGATGTTGCTGAAGTCTATCGTGGCTTTAGTGAACCCGCGCAGCCGCGTATGCGTTTCATGGGTGAAAATGGCATTGGTATTGCCGTCTCCATGCGTAAAGGTGGAGACATTCTAGCGCTTGGTAAAAACTTAGAAACAGAATTTGCCCAGTTACAAAAATCGTTGCCTTTGGGCATGGAGCTGAAAAAAGTTTCCGATCAACCTGTGGCGGTGAAACGCAGCGTCAATGAATTCATGAAAGTATTGGCTGAAGCGGTGGTTATTGTATTACTGGTCAGTTTCTTTTCACTGGGTTTCCGTACTGGTTTAGTGGTGGCATTTTCAATTCCACTGGTACTTGCCATGACCTTTGCAGGCATGCATCTATTTGATGTTGGTCTACATAAAATTTCATTGGGTGCACTGATTTTAGCACTCGGTTTATTGGTCGATGATGCCATTATCGCCATTGAAATGATGGCAATTAAGATGGAGCAGGGCTATAGCCGTTTAGAGGCCGCTGGATTTACCTGGAAAACCACGGCTTTTCCGATGCTGACTGGAACCTTAATTACCGCAGCAGGCTTCTTGCCGATTGCCACCGCAGCATCGAGTACAGGTGAATACACGCGTTCTATTTTCCAAGTGGTGACCATTGCTCTAATTGTGTCATGGTTTGCCGCAGTTCTTTTTGTGCCGTATTTAGGTGACAAATTACTGCCTGATTTTAATCACTTGCCAGAAAAAGCACCGTGGCATCAGCGTTTATGGGCACGTCTACGTAAACAACCTGAACCCAAACCTGTGTTGCATCATGTGGGTGAGCATCATGATCCTTATCAAACCAAGTTCTATCAAACGTTTAGAGGATGGGTAAATACCTGTATTACTTACCGTAAAACGGTCATTGCGACCACCGTGGGTATTTTTGTGTTGTCGGTCTTGATGTTTAAAATGGTGCCGCAACAGTTCTTTCCAGCATCGAACCGTGCAGAAATTTTGGTCGACTTAAAGCTAGAAGAAGGCGCATCTTTAACTTCAACGGAAAATGCAGTGAAGAAGGTCGAAAAATTCTTGTCGACCAAACAGGGCATTGATAACTATGTGGCGTATGTTGGCACAGGTTCAACCCGTTTCTATTTACCCCTCGATCAACAATTGCCGCAGGCCAGTTTTGCCCAATTTGTGGTGTTGGCTTCATCTTTAGATGACCGTGATGAAATTCGCCAATCCTTAGATCAAGAAATTCGTAAATTACTGCCTGATGTTCGGACGCGCGTATCGTTGTTAGAAAATGGCCCACCTGTGGGTTATCCATTGCAATACCGTGTTTCAGGTGAAGATCAGGATTTAGTCCGTCAATGGGCACACAAAGTTGCAGCCGTGATTGGCGATAATCCGAATACCAGCAACGTACATTTGGATTGGGGTGAGCCAAGCAAAATTATTCATTTAAATATTGATCAAGATCGTGCCCGTCAAATGGGGGTATCCAGTCTGGATCTGGCAAACTTCCTCAATAGTTCAATTAGTGGTGCCACCATTAATCAGTACCGTGAGAAGCGTGAATTAATTGAAATTCGTTTGCGTGGTGACCAAGCTGAACGGGTCGATGTCGGATCATTATCCAGCTTAGCCGTACCGACTGCCAATGGTGGATCTGTACCGTTGGCGCAAATTGCTAAAATTGAATATAGCTTTGAAGATGGTTTGATTTGGCATCGTAACCGCTTACCGACCATTACGGTACGGGCGGATATTCGCAGCAAACTACAACCTGCGACCGTGGTGGGGGAGCTGGCTGAAAAAATGGAGCAATTGCGTGCTGAATTGCCCAGTGGTTATTTGGTTGAAGTGGGCGGAACGGTTGAAGAGTCGGCACGTGGACAAAGCTCTGTCAATGCCGGTATGCCCTTTTTCTTGGCTGTGGTGATGACGCTATTGATGATTCAGCTCAAGAGCATGTCACGTGCCATGATTGTGTTATTGACTGCGCCTTTGGGCTTAATTGGTGTGGTGCTGTTCTTGTTATTGTTTAATAAACCGTTTGGCTTTGTTGCGATGTTAGGAACGATTGCACTGTCGGGCATGATTATGCGCAATTCTTTAATTTTGATTGATCAGATTGAACAAGATATTCAAGCGGGGCATGATCCTTGGTCGGCCATTATTGATGCGACGGCACGACGTTGTCGTCCGATTGTGCTGACGGCATTGGCTGCGGTCTTGGCCATGATTCCGTTATCGGGCAGTATTTTCTTTGGTCCAATGGCTGTGGCGATTATGGGCGGATTAATTGTTGCGACCCTGTTGACGCTGTTCTTCTTACCTGCATTGTATGCACAATGCTTTAAAGTGAGAAAAAATACCGAGAGTCACTAAATTTGTGACAATAATGAGGTGCGAAATATTGAAAATTTCAATATAGTAGCACCTTACATTGTTATACATTTCTCTAAAGCAATTTACTGCAGATTAAAAAACTAAGCGTGCAGTAAATGGGGTTAAAATGCACATGAAGCAAGACAACTTAAGCCGACTTCGCCGTTCTATTGCGATTTCTTATGTCTTCATGTTTTTCGCTTTATTTACTGTGGTTAGTGGTGTATTTGCATACTGGTATGCGCGTAAAATCACACAAGTAGACAATGTGGAAGTCTGGTTGCAAGCTCAAGCATTGTGGGTCATGCGTAATATTGTGATTTATGCCATTTTGGTTTTTTTTGCTGCACTGTGGTTTATTCCACTCATTTTCTTTTATTGGGATAGCGCACTTTGGGTCACCGGTTGTACCGTTGCTGGTGTGGTATTCTCACTTATCGCCTTTTTGTTTTTGCTTAATGCATGGCTTAAAGGTCTATCTCGCTTTGTCAAAAATAAAGCTGTTTTCTAATCGAACTCAACTTTTTTACACCATCCCCCTTGTAAAATTTGGATTGACCCCCAATTTCAGTCCACAGTTAAGTATTAATGAAATTCCGTGAGGAGCATCGCCAGACATGGCTAAACGTGATTATTATGAGGTTTTGGGCGTCGCTAAAACCGCTAGTGATGATGAAATTAAAAAAGCCTACCGTAAGTTGGCGATGAAATATCATCCAGATCGTAACCCAGACAACCCTGAAGCTGAAGATAAATTTAAAGAAGCTGCTGAAGCTTATGAAATTTTATCGGATGGCGAAAAACGCAGTATGTATGACCGTATGGGGCACAGTGCCTTTGAAGGTGGTATGGGCGGCGGCGGTGGCGGCTTTGGTGGTGGTGGTTTCAGCGCAGAAGATATTTTTAGCCAATTTGGCGATATCTTTGGTGGCGCTTTTGGTGGCGGCGGTGGACGTGGTCAACAACGCGCACGTCGTGGATCCGACCTTCGCTACGTCATGGAACTGACCCTTGAAGAAGCGGTTAAGGGCGTGAAAAAAACCATTACCTTTACTGCACCTGCACCATGTGATGCGTGTGATGGTAAAGGTTCAAAAAATCCTAAAGATGTTCAAACTTGTCCGACCTGTCATGGTGCGGGTCAAGTGCGTATGCAACAGGGTTTCTTCTCTGTACAGCAAACCTGTGGCAGCTGTCGTGGTCAAGGCACCATCATTAAGAACCCATGTACGAAATGTCATGGTTCTGGTGTGTCTGATCGTCAACAAACGCTTGAAGTGACGATTCCTTCAGGCGTAGACAATGGCGACCGCGTCCGCTTAACGGGCAAAGGCGAAGCCATTCGTGATGGCCAGTCTGGTGATTTGTACGTCGAAGTTGTCGTGCGTGAACATGAAATTTTCCAACGTGATGGCGCAGACCTATATATGGATGTGCCAGTGAGCATTGCTGATGCTGCGTTGGGTAAAGAAATTGAAATTCCGACACTGGAAGGTCGTGTCAGTTTGAAAATTCCTGAGGGAACTCAAACTGGCAAAATGTTCCGCTTACGTGGTAAAGGGGTTAAACCTGTACGTACCAGTATGCAAGGTGATTTACTCTGCCGCATTGTGGTTGAAACACCAGTGAATTTAACCGCGCGTCAACGTGAGTTGTTAAAAGAATTGCAAGACACGATGGATGGTGATGACAATAAATCATCACCGAAGAAAAAATCATTCTTTGGTTTGTTTGATTAATTCAAATCATCAAGATGTAAAAAAGGGGAATATTCAATATTCCCCTTTTTTATGCCCGCTTCATCGGTTATTTAATGATGGGCTGATCAATGGTATTGACATCGACCATTTGCGCCGCTGCTTCGTCAGTCGATACTTGCTTGGTCATTGCCTGAGTATTGTCCGCTTGAGTGGCTGTAGTGCTACGAGTCTGAAGACTGATTTTGACTTGCGACAAGCTTTCTACCGTATCTCCCGCTTGAATTGCAGGTTCTGCCCAAGCCGTGGTCACGAGGGTTGCCATAAAAACAGTTAACGCGATTTTTTTCGAATGCATCCTGATCTCCTTATAATTCATCTTTTTATCATTCGTGCTGCGTAGTCTGCGTCGCGATGTTTACAATCAGATGAAAATAAGCGGCCAAAAGCATTTATTTTTTCAGGCTGAAATCGGTATACCTGATCTATTGGGTTGATGCCACGCTTGCTGCATTTCATTGAGTATGGATTTCAAAATAAGTCGGCTGAATTGATCTATTTTCGATGAAATATTTAGCCTTGCAACTTAGTCTGCGTACAGAGTTTTGCTATAGTAAGAACAATTTAGAAGCAACATTAGGAATATGTTATGTCAGCAGCTCCACGCATTGGTGTATTGGGTGCAGGCGGTCGTATGGGACGCATCCTTATTCAGGCAGTCCATGAGGCAGGTTATCAACTTGCAGCCGCAGTTGAACGCCCTGAAAGTAGCTTGATTGGTACAGATGCAGGCGAGCTTGCAGGGATTGGTGCAGTGGGTGTCAAGGTGGTGGGTCAGCTACAAGATGTCTTAAAAGACTGCGATGTGGTGGTTGATTTTACTGCGCCAGTGGCGACCCAACAGCATTTAAAATTGTGCCGTGAAGCGGGTGTTGCGATTGTAATTGGCACCACAGGGATGAACGATGAACAAAAAGCATTTCTGAATGAAAGCGCAACGCAAACCCCTGTAGTGTATGCAGCGAATTATTCAGTGGGTGTAAATGTATCAATTAAACTGCTAGAACTTGCATCAAAAGTTTTTGGTGACACTGTTGATATTGAAGTGATTGAAGCGCATCACCGTCATAAAGTCGATGCACCGTCAGGTACTGCACTGATGATGGGTGAAGCGATTGCAGGGGCTTTGGGTCGTGATCTTAAAGAAGATGCCGTGTATTGCCGTGAAGGTCATACGGGTCCGCGTGAACGCAAAAGCATTGGTTTCCAAACCATTCGTGGTGGCGACATTGTTGGCGAGCACACCGTAATGTTTATTGCAGATGGTGAGCGGGTTGAAATTACCCACAAAGCTACCAATCGAATGAACTTTGCTGCGGGTGCGATACGCGCTGCTGCATGGGTGGTTGGCCGTGAAGCGGCTAAATATGATATGAAAGATGTACTTGGTTTTAATGAGATTCAAGTATAAAAATTCAGCAAAATCATTTATAACAAGTTAACAAAATTAAAATAAGAAGTTCAATGGAATGAAAAAAGTGATCTTGATGACTTGTGCTGTAGCAATGTTTGCTACAGCACAGGCTAAACCGCTTGATAATGCTAAGCTCAGTATGAATAAAAACAATATTAAAGTTTGGACTTATCAGAATAGTCAAAACCCCGTCTTTTTATACAAAGCCGAAACCATCTACGACACACCTTTAGAAAAAGCCGTTGGGCTGATTTTAGATGTCGATCATGCGGTAAAATGGGTGCCGTATATGGGCAGCGTTAAAGTCCTGTCACGTGATGATAAAAAAGGCGAATTTTTATTGTATATGGTGCTCGACTTTCCTTTTCCACTGAAAGACCGTGATTTAGTGGTACAAGGCAAAATGGTCAAAGATGCTCAAGGTGTGATTAGCATTAAAAATAAAGCCATTGATAAAGGCTATGCCAAAAATCCAGATTATGTCCGCTTGACCCATTATGAAGGAGATTGGAGCTTTCAAAAATTAGCCAATAATAAAGTCAAAGTCTCGACTTATGGCTATGCTAACCCTGAGGGTTCGATTCCTTTAACTTTTGTGAATATGTTTGTGCAACAACAACCCTATCAGATGCTCCAGAAAATGAAGCTAGAATTGGCTCAACGGAGCAGCATTCCTGCTTTGCCCGAAGCCTTGCGTTAAGGTTAAAAATTAAAAAAGTCCGCAGCATGCGGACTTTTTTCTCACCACCATGCAATCAGCATTGTTGATAGTGCAACGCTTTGAGGGCTGCCAGTTTCATTTGAATCAGTAGCAAAACAAGCGCAATCAGACTCAGTCCCGCTCCGACAAATGAAACAGCGCTATAACTCAACCCCATATTCAGCACACTTGCACCTGCAATCGCGCCCAAAGCATTGCCTAAGTTAAATGCACCCACATTCACCGAAGAAGCGAGACTTGGTGCATCATAGGCGACTGACATGACGCGCATTTGCAGGGGCGGAACGACCGCAAAAGCCGCTGCGCCCCAAATGATTAAGGCCAGTGCAGCACCGAAGCTGGTGGTGGCTAACAGTGGGAACAGCAACATCATTAGCATCAGGAGCAGTAAAAAACCGATCAAGGTTTTATCTAAGGACAGATCGGCACATCTTCCACCCAAGTAATTTCCAATTGAAAAACCTAGACCAATGAAAACTAACATTAGGGTAATGAGTTCAGGTGAAGCATGGATCAAGGCTTTTAAACTGGGTGCAATATAGGTGTATAACGCGAACATTGCTCCTGCACTCATCACCGTGGTCAATAATGCCAAGACAACAGGCAAACGGGTTAAGACTTTAAGCTCTTGTTTGATATTGGGCTGATGACTGGCTGTGCCTTCAGGTAAGGCTTTCCACAAGGCAAGCATGGTGATGAGACCCAGAAATGAGATACCCAGAAAAGACATGCGCCAGCCCAGATGTTGTCCAACCCAAGTGGCGAGGGGAACACCACCAATATTGGCAATGGTCAGTCCCATAAACATCATGGCGACAGCACTGGCTTGTTTATCTTTGGATACAACACTGGCAGCCACCACTGAACCAATGCCGAAGAATGCGCCGTGGTTTAAACTGGTGATGATTCGTGCCCCCATCAGTCCCAAATAATTCGGTGCGAGCATGGCCAAAATATTGCCAATGCTAAAAATAGCCATCAATAAAATTAAGGATTGACGTTTTGGGTAGCGACTCAGCCACAACGTGATGAAAGGTGCAGCCAACATGACCCCAAAGGCATAAGCACTAATCAGCATGCCAGCACGTGGAATAGAAATATTGAAGTCTTGGGCAATTTCAGGCAAAAAGCCCATCGGGGAAAACTCGGTGGTGCCAATGGCAAAGGCACCAATGGCAAGCGCCAGTAACGGAAAATTAATTTTCATCAGTGGGTCTTCATTGCATAGCGCTGCAACTTTTGCTGTATTTGCATCAATTTGCGCTGTATTACAACGCTATAACTGACTGCAAATGCTGTTTTCATGGCATCGATCACCATTTGTCCAGCGCAGTGAAATTTCATAACACCCGATTGGGGAACCCTCATGTTTGACTCAATCTTTAGTTTTTTAAGATGGGGGTATTTTGATGATTTTATTGTTGCTAAAAAATGCGCTAATTTGCAAAATATTATTGACGAGAAATCAATAAATGGATGGAAGATGAAATCGACCATTGAAGAATTACATGCCTTTGTCACGATTGTGGATAGTGGCTCGATTGTGATGGCAGCAGAGCGTTTAGCACAAACCACATCTGGGGTGAGCCGTGCTTTACAACGCCTTGAGAATAAACTGCATGTGACCTTACTGGAACGCACCACGCGTAAATTGAAACTCACGCAAGAGGGACAATTATTTTTAGATCGAGCACGTAAAATTTTAAATGATTTAACCGAAGCCGAAGATGCTTTATTAAAGTCAGATACCGACACCGCTGGGCTGATTCGAGTCGATTCAGCGACACCGTTTGTCCTGCATGTGATCGTGCCATTGATGGGTGAATTTATGCAGCTTTATCCCAATATTGAAATCGAATTGAACAGTAATGATCAAATTATCGATTTGTTGGAACATAAAACGGATGTTGCAATCCGCTTTGGGCAGCTGAATGATTCAAGTTTACATGCCAGATTATTATGTAAAAGTCGTTTGTACATTGTCGCCAATCCTGAATATTTAGCCAATCATGGCGACCTGAAAATGCCCAGCGATATTTTAAAGCATGCGCAAATTGGCTTTAGCAAAGTGAGTCATTTAAATACTTGGCCGATTCGTGTCAATGGCGAACAGTTGACCATTCAGCCCAAAATTAAAGCCTCCAATGGCGAAACCGTACGTCAAATGGCATTGGATGGTTTAGGCATAACCTGTCTATCTGCTTTTTTAGTGCAGCAAGATCTTCAACAAAAACGACTGGTTGCTTTATTCGAAGACCAAATTGAGCGATATGAACAGAGCATCCATGCTGTCTACTATCAACAAGAACATTTGCCAAAGCGTGTCCGTTTATTTATTGAGTTTTTAGTACAAAAGCTGTCAAATTATCCATCGTTTTCTGGGGAAGCAAATCTAAACTGAGTAAGGTTTGAATTTCTCGCTGTTCGTGATTGAGCAATTTTAATTCAAAATGTTGTGCAGAGCTTTGGCTGCATTGAAAGTTTAAATCCTGCTGTTGAGGCATCAGGGTTCGCATCTCATGGTCTGAACTGACGTGATATTGATACAGACGTTGTGCTGATGTTTGGTGCAACGTGGGTTGAATATGCTGCAATTGGTATTGCCCCAGTTGCTGAGTTTTTAAAAAACCTTCAATTAAAGACTTACAAATAAAGTGCTGTTTTTGTGCCAAGGCATTGCTCGGTTGAGGTTGGCAAGCTATTAATAAAAAACCAATACTCAAGATGGCTGTACTGTATTGCATTATTTTCATGTAGGACTCCTTTTATGCTGATGGACGGTAAATGCAGCATAAATCTGTTATCTTGATAGATACAGATACACAGAATGCTAAAAAATGAGTACAGATGAATGACATTTCAATATCAAATATTGGCAGAACAAATTGCCGATAAAATTCAGCAAGGTGAATTAGAAGCAGGGCAACGCTTAATTTCGCTACGGCAATGTGCCGAGCAGCAAAATGTCAGTATCAATACCGTCAAAAATTGCTATGAATTATTAGAAGCACAAGGGCTGGTCTTTGTGAAAAATAAGTCAGGCTATTTTGTCAGTGCAGAAAAATCGGTGGTACAGCATACTCAGCGTCCGACCCATCCAGATTTTCAATCTCAGCCCCGAGATGTGTCTAATTTAGAACTACAAATAAAGATTCAAGAAGCCTCGATCAATAATAAATTAATTCATTTGGGGGCCATTCAAATCTCGCCTAATTTAGTTCCCGTCGAAGCTTTACGCCGTTCCATTCAGCGCGCTTTAAAGCATAGCAAGCCTGAAGATTTTTTATATAGTGATAAGCAAGGACATATTCGCTTACGAGAAGCCTTATCTGAACATTGGGCAGAAGATGGTTTTTATATTGCGAAGAATGATATTTATATCAGCAATGGTTGCATGCCTGCATTGTCAGTGATGATTCAAAGTCTGACCGAAATAGGCGATAGCATTATTGTACCTACGCCTAACTTTAATGGTCAGTTACAACTGTTGGCGACTTTAAAGCGTAAAATTGTAGAAATTCCAGCGGATAGCAATGGATTTGATTTAGCACGTTTAGAACAGGCTATGCAAAGCTCAGGTGCAAGGGTCTGTTTGCTAACGGTTAATTATCAAAATCCTTTGGGCTTTTGTTTAAGTAATACTGAAAAAGAAAAAATTGCACAGTTGGCAGCGCAGTATCAATGTTATGTGATTGAAGATGATATTTATGCCGAATGTAGTTTTAGTTTAAAACGCCCCCTGCCGATTCAATATTGGGACCGACAAGGCTATGTGATTTTCTGTGGATCGGTGTCTAAATCGTTGTCACCAGCGTATCGTGTCGGTTGGTTCTGTATTCATTCGCGTTTGCAGCATCTCAGAGCAAAAATCATGATGCTGAATGTTTCTGTGAATACGCCTTTGCAAGTGGGTTTAGCCGACTTAATTTATAGTCGTGCTTATCGTGAACATTTAACCACGCTCAAACCCATTCTTATGCTACAGGTTGAACAGTATCGACAATTCATCATTACTGCTTTTCATCAGGTGGATATTGGTTTAAATCAACCCCGTGGTGGTTATGCACTCTGGGTTCAATTGCCTGAGCAAATTGATGGTTTAGAGATGTATCATTTTGCGCAACAGCAAGGGATTAATATTGTCCCCGGTGAGGTCTTTGGTGAAGATGGACGCTATAAGAATTGTATTCGCTTAAATGCGGGGCATGAATTGTCAGATGAAATTCGTGATGCGATTGTGCTCTTGGCGGATTGGACCAGAGCACAATTAACATCGGCACAGGTTGCTTAAATTTCCCAGAACAAAGTAGGGTATGGCTGGACTGATTTTGCCTGATAGTGTCATTAGTTGAAGTGTTTTATCTAAAGCTTTGGTCTTTGCCGAATTCAAAGTCACAACGTATTTTGTGGCTTTGAATATCTGGCGTACATTTCAAATCAAAGGCAGCAGATCTGCTGCCTGAGGCTATTTTTCTAAAAATCAGCTTTTAACACGATGCGGTAACGCGCTTTACCTGAATGCAAATGTTGCAGTGCTGCATTTAATTCTGACATTGGAAAGACTTCAATTTGCGGTGCTATATTTTTCCGTGCTGCAAATTTTAATAATTGACGTAATGCAGCAGGTGAACCGGTTGGTGAGCCTGTAATAGATTTCGAACCGCCAATTAAACTACCCGCATTAATTTTCAGGGGTTCAAGGACTAAGCCTAACATGTGAATAGCGCCATTTGGTGCCAGTGTGCTAATAAAGGCAGGCCAATTGAGCGTGACATTGACTGTGCTGAGCAGTAAATCGAACTTGCCACGCTGTGCTTTGATGGCATCAAGATCACGGCTATTGACCACATGGTCTGCACCCATGGCTTTAAGCTCGTCAGTTTTATCTAAACTTGAGGTAAATGCAGTAATTTCACAGCCCCACGCTTTGAGTAATTTAATCGCCATATGCCCTAAACCCCCAATCCCAATCACGCCTACATGGTGAGTCGCTTGAATTTGATGTTTTAAAATCGGGTCAAATACGGTAATCCCCCCGCAGAGCAGTGGACCGGCACTTTCTGGATCTAAATCTTCGGGTAAGGGAATCACCCATTGCCAGCCAGCACGTACTTTGTCGGCAAAACCACCCGCATGTCCAACAATCGTTGCAGTTGAACCACCTGTACAAAGGACCTGTTGTCCTGAAATACACGGATCACAGTACTGACAACTTTCTGCTGTCCAGCCAATACCAACACGCTGTCCTACTTTTAGCCCTTTGGCTTCTGAACCGAGCTGCGTGATGATGCCAATAATTTCATGCCCTGCGACCACAGGATAAACTGAAGAATTCCATTCATTATTAATCACCGAAACATCAGAATGGCATAAACCGCAGTATTCAACTTGGACTTCAACTTGGTGGGCTTGTAACTCTCCCGCATCAAACTGATAGGGCTCAAGTGCTGCACCCGCTTGCATGGCGGCATAGGCATGGATGATATTGTCATTCATGGTGGAATCCTTTTATTCTTGTGGTGAAGTATTAATTTGATTTAAAAGCACAGTGATTTTCATGATCATCGACCATACCCACCGCCTGCATAAAGGCATAACAGGTGGTTGGTCCAACAAATTTAAACCCGTTCTTTTTTAAAGCTTTTGACATGCTTTGGCTGATGTCTGTTTGAGCAGGTGCTTGTCGATAATCCGCAACATCATTGTGGATGCTTTGATGTTCAACAAAACTCCATAGCCATTGGCTGACATCAATTTGTTGTTGTTTTAAATGTTGCCATGCAATGGCATTGTCACGGATGGCTTTGAGCTTACCAATATGCCGAATCAAGCCCGCATCTTGTAGCATGTGTTCTAATTGGGGATCACTAAATTGAGCAATCTCTGCAATGGAATATTGAAAAAAATGCTGCCGATAACTGTCACGCTTTTTCAGTACAGTAATCCAAGACAAACCCGCTTGTTGTCCTTCTAAGCAGAGCATTTCAAATAAATGGCCTTCATCATGAACCTCTTTTCCCCACTCATGGTCATGGTAAGCCATATAAAGTGGATCATTGGAGCACCAACCACAGCGTTGTAACGACATTTTCTATGCTCCTGAAATGACTTAAAGTTTAAATTCAGCCCACTGATCTTGTTGATTATCCCAATAAAATAGTTCAGCTTGCGGTAAATCTGTGAATTGAATCCACATATCTGTTCCCGTTTTTTCTGCAAAACCTGTGCTAATCAAAAGCGCCTGTTCAGTGATTTCCATCACCCAGCCTTGATGGCTTTGCCCAGCCAAAACAAATTTTTGTTGATTGCCTGATTCAGCAAATTCGACCAAACGATTGATCAGCGCTTCTGACATGAATAGTTCCTAAAAATTAACGTAAATAAGGATAGGGGTTGACCACACCACGCCCTTTACCGTCGAGGTAAATGCCATAGTGTAAATGTGGTGCAGTATGACGTGCATTGCCAGTATTACCAACATAACCAATCAAATCACCTTTTTTGACATAATCTCCGACATTTAAACCACGCTTGTGGTCATCAAGATGGGCATAATAATGCCAAGTTCCAGCAGGCCCCATAATCCAAACCACTTTACCACCCAAATTGTTATTGCGTAAGTCAGCAATTAAGCCTTCTGTAGCACTGAACACTTTTGTTCCACGTGGAGCCATAATGTCAATGCCTTCATGTTTGCGTCCGTGACTCCGCGCGGCAGCCCATGTGTCACGTAATTGTTTGGTTTTTATATTGTGTACGGGGATGGGCAGTGACGATTTTAACTGCATGTTTTTCAGCTTTTGCACTTGATCAAGGGGAAGCGCTGTCGTGGCGGTTTTTTTAGGTGTTGAGGTACATGCTGCAATCCAGAGGATGCTAAACCCCAATAATAATGTAGAAATAAAACACAGCACTGTTCATCCTTTTTTCATTCTAATAGGCGTGACAATTCTTTGAATCACAGTGCTTGACTATGTCATAAACTCAGGGCAGAGATCAATTTTTTCATGGCTGTGGGAATTCCGATTTCTGTTGCAATTTGTGTCGTGAGCCATGTGCCATTTAATTCAATCTCAAGATGTTCTTGTTGATCCGCAGCGACCTCAAAGCAGATGGCTTCAAGTTGCCAAGTGAAATGGGTAAAGCTATGGCGAATTTCAGTGCGTTGAATGACTTTTTTCAGTCCTAAAGCTTGGCACTGTGTTGCAAATTCGGTGGGATTTTCAATAATGGGTAAACACCATAAACCGCCCCATAAGCCACTATTCGGACGTTGTTGCCATAACCATTGCTGATTCGACTGAATCACTAACACTTGTGCTGATTTAATCGGTACAGCTTTTTTCGGTTTTTTAAACGGTAGCTCTGTTTCTAAACCTTGTTGATGTGCTTTGCAGTGTTGTTGCATTGGGCAATATAAACACAGTGGTTTTTTTGGTGTGCAGACCGTTGCACCTAAGTCCATAATCGCTTGGGTATAATCATGATTACGTTCGGTTGGGCACAATGTTTCGGCCAATTGCCACATGGCTCGTTCATGGACGGGTTTAGATAAGTCATCTTCGATGGCAAAAAAACGTGCCAGAACCCGTTTCACATTGCCATCCATAATCACGCCATATTGACGCAGCCCCAGTGACATCAATGCGCCAGCCGTTGAGGGGCCAATTCCGGGAAGCTCAATCCATTGTTGTAATGTACTTGGGAAATGTCCTTGTTGGCTGACGATCCCCGCGGCTTTATGCAAATTGCGTACTCGTGCGTAATAACCCAGTCCAGCCCAATAAGGTGCCACATCGTCCCAGCTGGCTTGCCCTAAAGCTTCAACGGTTGGGAATCGGGAGATAAAGCGTTCAAAATATTGCAGCACTGTTTTAACTTGAGTTTGCTGTAACATAATTTCAGACACCCAAACCTGATAGGGATCATCGATCACTTGCCAAGGCAAGTCATGGCGACCATGTACATCGAACCAAGCAAGAAGGGCTTCGGCAAAAGAAAACTGTGACATACAAACGGCATCTTTAGAATAGATGAATAGTATAGCGAAAACTGGGTCAGGCTGTGGCTCAGAACAGATACAAAAATAACGGCATAAAAAATGATGCCGCAGCATCATTTTAAATAAAGTAGGGAGCTACTTTAGCTTTATTCACCAACCATGCCCCAACGCTCATCCAACTTCAATGTTTGACCTTCATAGCGCGGAATGATATGTAGGTGTAAGTGTTCAGATGCTTCACCAAAGACCTTGCCATCATTAAAGCCAATATGGAAGCCTGAGGGTTGGTGGCGCAGTTGAAGTTCATTACGCGCAAGCTCAAGTAAAGACATTAAGCTTTTACGTTCTTTGTCAGTGATATCAAAAAAAGAGCTGACATGGCGTAGCGGGACAATGACACAATGGCCTTTAGATAATGCATTCGGCTCGGGTAAAATTACACCAAAGTCATTTTTATCAATGATGTCATATTCATCAAAGTTGCAATATGGGCAGTTGTTTTCAGTCATTGTTATATCCTCTTCAAAAATATAGTGTTTAAAATATTCATGTCATTGGATGGGTCAATATAGCACAACCATATTGACCTTGGGTTTTATTCACCCAGTCGGTTTTTGAATAACGCGTACATCGCAGATAAACCTTTTTGTTCTGCATCGACGTTATAGCCCAGATCAACAGCATTGGCTTTAGCACGTTCATCTGCAAGAGGGTTGCTAAAACCATGCTTCGCATCTTCAAAGACAATCACTTCATGCTCCACCTGAGCTGCATACATTTCTTCTTTAAAACGCGCAACATCATCTAAGCTCACCATGCTGTCGAGTTCTCCGTGAAGAACCAAAATCTCAGCTTTAACGGTTCCCGGCTGAGCCAGTGTTTTCGGAGTCAATGTGCCATGGAAAGTGACCACCGCTTGTAAAGGCGCACCAGAACGTGCCAGATCAAGCACCACTTTACCACCATAACAGAAGCCTACCGCTGCCAGTTTATCTGCATTGACCTCTGCTTGCGCGGCTAATGCTGCTAAACCCGCAGACGCACGAGTCACAATCGTTTCAGGGTCATTAAAGGTTTGCATCATCCATTCACTGGCTTGAGGGACGTTGGTGGTTACTTTTTTATCACCATACATGTCAATAGCGAGGGCTGCATAGCCATGTTCAGCAAGTTCACGCGCACGTTGTTCAGTGTACTCATTTCGTCCCCACCATTCAGGTGCCACAATCACCCCCGCGACAGGTTTTTCTGATTCAGGTGCTGCAAAATAGCCAATTAAAGTTGTTCCATCTTGGGCCGTGTATTGGATTTCGCGAGTTTTGATGGTCAGCGCCATTTATTTTATCCTTGTATGTTGTATTCAGTGAAAAATATACGAATTAAAACATCGAAATTAACTTCTTTGTTGATTGTGCAAGATTGATCTATTTTGACTTTACACTATTCTAAGTAAATTGAAATAGGCTTTTAATCAGTGGATTTTTGAAGTTTAAGTGATTCATAAATATTAAATATATTTTTATTATATTGAGCAGAAAAAGCAGATGAGCTATGCACTTCAATGAGTGAATGCTGTTGATATTGAAAAAAAGTGTTGCTGTTGAATGAATTAAAGCATAAAAAAATAGCGCGTCAAAATAAGCCTTTTTATGGCTCAAACTGATCTGGTCGCTATTCTTTTAAATGCATTTACTCGTTTATTTACTCGGTTTAGCTAAAATTTCAATCAGTTCTACATCAAAAATTAACGTGCTATTCGGTTCTATCACATCACCAGAGCCAATTTGACCATAGCCAAGTTGGGGTGGAATGAAGAAACGATATTCAGCACCTTCTTTCATCAGTTGCAAGCCTTCAGTCCAGCCTTGAATGACTTGGCTGACTTGAAATTCAGCTGTTTGATTTCGTGCAATTGAACTATCAAAAACAGTGCCATCAATTAAACGGCCTTCATAATTCACTTTAACAATAGAATTTGCCTTAGGTGATTGACCTGTACCTGGTTTGAGTATTTGGTATTGCAAACCCGATTTAGTGGTTTGAACGCCTTGTTTTTTGGCATTAGCGGCTAAAAATTCAGCGCCAATTTTGGCATTGGCATCTGCTTTCTTTTTTAACTCAATAAGTTGTTTTGCATCACTTTGCTTTTTATGTTGAGTTAGAACGCGTGCCATTTCTTCATCAGTCAGTGCCGATTTACCGCCTTGAGCTGCTGTTTTTAAACCCAGTATGAATGCATCTAAGTCCAAATCTTTGACCGATTCAGCATTGCTGCGTCCCATTAAATAACCAAAGCTGTAGCCGACTTGTTCATTCAAACTGCTGCTGTTGGTTACCGTTTTTGCAAAACCTGTTGTGGTAAATATGCATAAACAAAGCAATGTTATCGGTGTTTTCATACGCTTATCTCAAGATAAATCAGGAGAGCAAAAGCTCTCCTTTAATTTTTATTTTACTTTGATCAGTTCAACATCAAAAATAAGGGTGCTGTTTGCAGGAATCATGCCCGGAACACCTTGTTCACCATAGCCTAATTGCGAAGGGATATAAAGTGTGGCTTTGCCACCTTCTTTCATCAATTGCAGACCTTCAGTCCAACCTGGAATGACTTGATTCAATGGGAACTCAATCGGTTCACCACGGTCAATTGAGCTATCAAATACTTTGCCATCAACCAGTTGACCTTTGTAATGTACTGTCACCATAGAGTTTGCAGCAGGTTGTTTGCCTGTGCCTTCGGTGATGATTTTGTACTGTAATCCAGAAGCCGTTGTTTTTACACCCGGTTTTTTCGCATTTTCAGTTAAGAAAGAATCACCCGCAGTTTGGACTTGTTGTTCTTGTTGAACTTGCTTTTGTTGCATTTCTTTTTGGAACTGCTCATATGCTTTTTGTAATTCTTCTTCGTTATACGCTGGTTTATTTCGGGCATGACCTTCACGTACGCCTGTAACAAAGCTATTAATATCTAATTCAGGAGGTGTTTGATGTGCAACTTCATAACCCAATGCATAACTAATTTTTTCAACAGCAGAAGCATTTTTTGAAGCTTTAGATGTCACAGTCGCAGGGTTTTGAGTCGCATAGTAAACAGGTACAAGTGCAGCACCGCCTAAAAGAACAGCGACAGCGATGGGTAAGGCTTTACTCATAGGTTTTCCCAAATTCATTTTATATAAAAAAAGTTGCATTAATTTTAGCAGACTTTTCTAGCCAACACGTTCCGAGCGATGCGTATTGTGTAGAAACCCAATATATTCTGATTCAGCCAGTTATTCTATAATTAGCTGAATAATAAAAACATTTTTAATACATTAAAATAGCAAATTTTTATTTATTTAGATAATTAATTCTAAGTTTTTGTTTTAAATATTATTTATAGATCAAATTGTTTTAGCCCTGAATAAGCTTAAAAAAGTCAGAGTAGATCTCTGACTTTTTGAATTAATGCTGTTTAATCATTATTTTTTGATGCTTTATAGCCATAAGCATAGTTATAGCCGTAACCATAGCCGTAACCACCAGAGCCTCGTTGAATATCATTTAGAATAAAGCCATTGACTTTAACCCCAACTTGTTCAAAACGATTTACGGTCAATTCAAGTTCTTTCATTTGTGATTTTGCATAGCGTGCAATGACAAGATTCACACCAGCGTATTGAGAAATGATAATTCCATCGGTCACGGCAAGCACAGGCGGTGTATCAATAATAATATGATCATACATCGGGGAAAGTTGCTCAAACATCGCAGCAAACTTTGCTGAACTTAAAAGTTCTGAAGGATTGACTGGACTTTTACCTCGAGTAATCACATCTAAATGAGGAATTTCTGTTGGCTTAATAATGCTGTCGAGCGTTTGTGGGGTATTTAAATATTCAGCTAAGCCAGGGAGGTTGTCATGGTTGAAGTATTTGTGTAAATAACCGCGACGCATATCTGCATCAATAATCAGTACCCGTTTATTACTTTGCGCCAAAATAGCGGCTAAGTTGGTTGAAATAAAAGATTTACCCACTTCTGGTGCAGGACCTGAAATCATAATGATATTGTTTTTTGCGTTATTTAAGGCAAAGTGAATCGCGGTACGCATACTACGCAAGCTTTCAATGGCAATATCATCACCATTTTTAATGGCTAAAATAGGGATATTCTTTTTCTTTTTTAATAACTTGATCCGGCTTTCCTGAGCAGGTGAGCGAGGAACGGTGGCATATACTGGTAAATCCAACTCATTTTCAATTTGATTGGAATCTTTAATCCCTGAACGCATCATATTACGTAATAAAGCCAATAAGGTTCCAAGGAAACCACCCAAGAAAATGGCAAGGATGAGAATTTGCAATTTTTTCGGTTTAATTGGTGAAATTGGCAATACGGCAGTATCAACAATACGCACATTGCCAATTTCACCAGCTTTGGCAATACGCAGTTGTTGGTAAGAGTTTAACAGTGCAGTATAGAGCTGAGTTTTTACTTCAACTTCACGATACAGTTGCAGGTAACGGCGTTGTAAATCAGGCAGTTGTTTTAAGGTATCATTTAACTCGCCAATTTTTTTATTGATCGCTCCTAGCTGCGCATTCATTTGCTGCATGGCCGGATGTTCATTGGTGTATTTCGCAGCAGCTTCTGCCAATTTTTGTTCAATTTCAGCTTTTGATGTTTCAAGCTGAATACTTTGGGTTAAATACAGCTCAGATTCTTTGGTCACATCAACGGTATTATATTGTTGACGAAATTTATTGAACTCTCGTTCAGCAACATCCAGTTGTTGTTTTAACTCAGGAAGTTGTTCATCCAGAAATTTTAGTGTTTGTGCTGTTTCAGCAGAGCGACGTTCAATATTTTGCTGGCTATAAGCCACAAGAATGGAATTGAGGACGTTAGTGATATGTTGTTTATCTTGACCTTGATAATTTAAACCTAAAATACCCGTCAATTTACCTTTTTCAGCCACAGAATAATTATTGGTGATTGAGCCCATTGCTGCAGGTAAAGACATTTTTTGAATATTATACGTGTTTTGGAGTTGATCTTGCGTATAGAGAGCAATGTTCCAAGTACCATATTCCGATGTATGTTGGCTTTTTTGGTTGGTTACTGCACTAAAAATGACTTGCTTGGTTTTTGCATCGGTTAAGGTAAATTTATTGCCATTAAAATTCAGCAGTAGGTTCTTATCTAAATAATAGGTTGGAATTTCAAACTTTCGAACATCAAAAGACTTGGAATCATCTTTAAAAACAACAGAATTTTTATTATAGGTTGTTTGATAGTCATGTGGGCTGAGTAAACGATTAAAAAAACTATTTTCTGTACCCGAAATTTTTAAATCTAAATTTAAATTTTGAATGACAGAACCTAGCACTAACCGTGATTTAAGCAGCTCGATTTCAGCTTGAGCAGGTTGCTTTTGCTCAATCATACTGGATAGATCACCCAGTAAAGCTGCAGAGGTGCCTTTATTTTCTTCAACTTGTACCAATGCATCCACAGCATAAGTATCAGGTGTGGTTCTTAAATAAAGTAATGCGCAGACCAAACTTAAAATGACGCATAGTGCAATGAGTTTCCATTGCGCAATAAGTGAAAAAAACAGCTCTTTTAAATCAATGGTGTCTTCGGTATTGCTATTTTGGCTCATAATTTTGCTATCAAAAAGTTAAATATGTTTTTTCCAGTCAGTTATACAATCTTGTATTAACTGACAGGTTTCATCAAAGACCCATTGCTCATGTTGAAAAGGGTCCGGTACATTTTTACTTTGCCAATACCCCAATCGAAATGTTTTTCCTTTCGCAAAAGGCCAAGTCTGTTCTAAATGCTTTTGCTGATTTTGACTCATGACCAAAATCAGATCTGCCTTTTTAATTAAGTCAGCATTGAGTTTTTTCGCAATATGAGGCTGCAGATCTATACCTAAACGCTGCATACAAAGTATCGCTTTTTGATCTGCTGCATGACCGATTAAACCAGAAATACCCGCAGACTCGATGTGTAGCTCTGGATATGCTTGTTTTAAAAAGTATTCAGCCATCGGGCTGCGGCAGATATTACCAACACAAATAACCAGAAGATTTTTAATCTGCATTATTGTCCCAAACTATCAAGTTGATAAATGACGCTAGAGAAAGGAACCATTTGATTGATCACACGTTGCCAGCGTGCAAGACCCGAAGCATCGACATAGACAATATCATTACTACGCATTTTAAATTGATTGGCCAAGCCAAAGTCGGCAATGCTGGTTAAATCCAAATGATAAACCTCTGTACTGGAGTCATTTCGGTTGCTACGCACCACATAAATTTTACTACGACTGGCAGACATAGGATTTAGACCTAAGCTTTCACCCAACACATCGCTTAGACTCATTCCTTGATCCCGCATTGGGAGGGATTGATTCTTACCTGACTCGCCCATGACATAAATTTTTTGATTTTCTCTCGCATTGATATAAAGCGTGTCATTCGGTTGCATCAGTAGATTGTGTAAAGAATAGCCTGATTTTTCCAGTTCAATACTATTGAGGGTGTAAGTACGACCTTGGCGTACCAGTGTCATTGAAGCGTTGTCACCCAATTGAGGATTCACACCACCTGCTAAACCCAGAGCGGTATAAACGCTAATAGGTTGGTCACTTAAGTAGAATTGACCACCTTTCATGACATTACCTTGCACAGAAAAGCGTTGTCCCTGATAAGAGAGCACCCGTGTAATCACATCGGGCGTTTTTAAATAACGAGAAAGTTGGCTACGCAATTCTTGATTGACTTGTGTTAAGGATTTTCCAGCAGCCTTATAACGACCAATCATGGGAAATTGGATATAGCCATTTTGATCAATTTGATAGCCATTGGCTTGTACAGACTGCTCATTACTAATTGCTGTGCTGGGTGGTGTAATATCGGGATAAGCCCAAAGATAGATAGAAAGAATATCACCCGCACTTAATTTATAATTTTTATGCGCTGAGCTAAATAAATGAGCATAATCTTGTTGAATGTTAACTTGTGCAGGTTGTAGAGCAGGAAGTGATTCTTGAGTGAGTTTAAGTACATTAACTGCAGTGCCAAGTTCAGTTTGATAAACACCTTCACTTGGTAAATCAAATGTTTGTAGCCCCGATGTAATCGCACATCCTGTTGTACCTGCACTTAGTGCGCAGAGTAAAAAAAATTGGTAATATCTCACTCGAAATCCCGTTTATAAAAATAATCTGATTTTAAAAGTAGTCGGCATTTTACCCTGTAATACGTAAAACATTAATAATAAATTGTAATTGTTATTTTATACCAAGATCATCGCTAGGGTATAGCTTTTCTTAATCAGTTTGATGGGGATGAGTGATTTTGATGTTCAAAACAAAGTTTTTGTGGGGTAAATGAGATGTGGTTCTCTATATTTTAACTAAAAGTTCTGCTCAGTATGAATTTTAAAATGGTTGAGAATAAAATTTATTAATCGTTAAATTTTATTCTGCTTGATATTTAATTTAGGGGTAATAATGTTAAAACTAAACATAATTAATATTGTAATTGTTTATTAAATTTCTTACAGATGTAATAGTTAGTTATATTATATATTTTATGGTTTTTAGAATTTAACTTTTTATGTTTCTATAATGGATGTGAAGTTTTAAAATGTTTTACTTTTGAATAAGTATAAATATATTTTTTCTGCTATATTATAGTTCGGCTTTAGGCCTACTGATTTATAGACATAAATAAACAAGATAAGGCTGTAACATGTTACAACTCGCGGAACTAAAAATTGCAATTATTGGATTGGGTTATGTCGGGCTTCCTTTAGCAGTCGAGTTCGGTAAAAAAGTCCCCGTGGTTGGTTTTGATATTCATCAAAAACGGATTGATGAACTCAAAAGTGGGCAAGATCATACCTTAGAAGTGTCAAAAGAAGAGTTGGCTCAAGCCAATCAACTGCATTATTCAGCAAATCTAGAAGATTTAAAAGAGTGTAATTTCTTTATTGTCACTGTTCCGACACCTATTGATGAGTTCAAACAACCTGATTTAACACCTTTAGTCAAAGCATCAACCAGTATTGGTCAGGTACTCAAAGCAGGTGATGTGGTGGTTTATGAATCAACGGTATACCCTGGGGCAACAGAAGAAGTCTGTATTCCTGTATTGGAAAAAGTTTCAGGATTGAAATTCAACCAAGACTTTTTTGCGGGTTATAGCCCTGAGCGTATTAATCCAGGTGATAAATTACACCGTGTCACTAATATTTTAAAAATCACCTCGGGTTCTACCCCTGAAGTGGCTGATTTTGTCGACCAAGTTTATAACTTGGTCATTGAAGCAGGCACACATAAAGCGCCCAGCATTAAAGTAGCCGAAGCTGCAAAAGTGATTGAAAATACGCAGCGCGATGTCAATATTGCCTTAATTAATGAGTTGGCTGTTATTTTTAATAAAATAGGTATTGATACTGAAGATGTATTAAAAGCCGCGGGAACAAAATGGAATTTTTTACCCTTCCGTCCAGGGTTGGTTGGTGGGCATTGTATTGGTGTTGACCCTTACTATTTAACCCATAAAGCACAGTCACTTGGTATACATCCCGAGATTATTCTAGCGGCACGTCGTCTTAATGACCGTATGGGGGAGTATATTGCTACCCAACTCATTAAAGAAATGGTTAAAAAACGCATTCAAGTGGTAGGTTCAAAAATATTAGTTATGGGCCTTAGTTTTAAAGAAAATTGCCCAGACATTCGCAATACTAAAATTATAGATATGGTGAATGCTTTAAAAGAATATGAATTGGATTTAGATATTTATGATCCTTGGGTGGATGCTGAAGAAGTGAAAAATGAATATGGCTTAGCACCAATTCAGTCACCACAATTTAATCAATATGATGCAATTATTTTAGCCGTAGCACATGATCAATTTACCCAAATGTGTGTACAAGATTTTCATGCTTTAGGTAAAGAGCAGTATATTTTATTTGACTTAAAGTATGTTCTTGATAAAGAAGAAAGTTCAATTCGTTTGTAGGGTGGTGCGTGTGAAAAAAGTATTATTGGTTTTTGGTACACGACCAGAAGCAATTAAAATGGCACCATTGGCATTACAACTAAAAGAAAATACAGATGCTTTTGAAACCAAAGTATGTGTAACGGGGCAACATCGTCAAATGTTGGATCAAGTACTGGAATTATTCCAACTTGCGCCAGATTTTGATTTAAATTTGATGAAACCTGGGCAAACTTTATCGGATGTAACTTCTGGTGTGTTGAAAGGTCTAGAGGGTGTTTTTGCTGAGTGGTTACCTGATGTAGTGCTAGTCCATGGTGACACGGCAACTACTTTCGCTGCTTCTTTGGCTGCTTATTATCATAAAATTAAAATTGGTCATGTGGAAGCTGGTTTGCGTACGGGGGATATTTATTCACCTTGGCCTGAAGAAGCGAATCGTAAATTAACAGGCTCTTTGGCAAATTATCATTTTGCACCAACTCAATCCTCATATAACAATTTGATTAAAGAAAATATTGATCCTGTTAGTATTCTGATTACAGGTAATACCGTCATTGATGCTTTGTTAAAAGTGAAAGCAAAAGTTGAAACAGATCAAAAAATTATTGAGCAATTTGAGCAGCAATTTAGTTTTCTTGATAGAAGTAAAAGATTAATTTTAGTCACGGGGCATCGTCGTGAAAATTTCGGTCAGGGCTTTTTAAATATTTGTACGGCATTAGCGAATATTGCTAAACGATATGCAGATGTGCAAATCGTTTATCCAGTTCATTTGAATCCAAATGTTCAAAAACCAGTGAATGAGTTGCTATCAGATATTGATAATATTCACTTAATTTCTCCGCAAGATTATTTACCGTTCGTTTATTTGATGAATCGCAGTTATTTAATTTTAACCGATTCTGGTGGTATTCAAGAAGAAGCACCATCGTTAGGTAAGCCAGTCTTAGTGATGCGAGATACCACTGAGCGCCCTGAGGCGATAGATGCTGGTACAGTAAAACTAGTAGGTACGGATGCAACAGTTATTCAGCAGGCTGTGATGGATTTATTGGAAAATTCTGATTTGTATCAGCAAATGGCAGGAGCACATAATCCATATGGTGATGGAACATCTTGTCAACAAATCATTGATTTTTTAAAAGACTAAATATTAAAAGGTACATTTTAAAATGAATAATCAGTTTCAACATATTTGTGTTATTGGCTTGGGATATATTGGTCTGCCAACCGCTGCAACGTTTGCCGCACATGGGGTAAAAGTGACAGGTGTTGATGTCAATCAACATGCGGTAGATATGATCAATCAAGGCAAGGTACATATTGTCGAGCCTGATTTAGATGCTTTGGTGCGTGATGTGGTGGCACAAAAAAAACTGTCTGCTCAGGTTATACCAACTGAAGCTGAAATATATATTGTGGCTGTGCCAACACCATTTAAAGAAAACTATCAACCAGACCTGAAATACATTGAAGCGGCTTCAAAAGCTTTAGCACCTTTCTTGAAGAAAGGGAATTTGGTTATTTTAGAATCAACTTCTCCAGTAGGTGCAACAGAGCAGATGGCTGCATGGTTAAGTGAGGCTCGTCCTGATTTGACCTTTCCACAGCAAGCCGCTGAAGACGCAGATATTTTGGTTGCACATTGCCCTGAACGTGTATTGCCAGGTAAGGTTTTGCAAGAATTAATTAGTAATGACCGTATTATTGGTGGCATGACGCCCCGTTGTTCAAAAGCAGCTTGTGAGCTATATAAAACCTTTGTAAAAGGGGAGTGTATTGAAACCAATGCACGTACAGCCGAAATGTGTAAGCTGACTGAAAATTCATTCCGTGATGTCAATATTGCCTTTGCCAATGAGCTTTCTATTATTTGCGATAAGTTAAATATTAATGTATGGGAACTTATTCAGCTGGCAAACCGCCATCCGCGCGTGAATATTTTGCAGCCTGGTCCTGGTGTGGGCGGACACTGTATTGCTGTTGATCCGTGGTTTATTGTTGCTAAAACTCCAGAGCAAGCTCGTTTAATTCGTACAGCCCGCGAAGTTAATGATAGCAAACCAGAATGGGTGATTGATCAAGTTAAAATTAAGATTGCAGAATTTTTGCAAGCTAACCCAGAAAAAACCATTAAAGATGTAACAGTGGCTTGTTATGGCTTGGCCTTTAAGCCAGATATTGATGACTTACGTGAAAGCCCAGCATTAGAAATTACTAATAAGTTGGCTGAGCAAGGTTTAAATGTTCTTGCAATTGAACCGAATATTCAAAATTTACCTGCATCGCTATGCAAGCATATCCAATTACTTAGTGCTAATCAAAGTATAGAAGCAGATGTGCATCTTATTTTGGTAAAACATAAAGAGTTTAAGAGCCTCAATATTAACTCAGATAAAGTAATTAATATTTGTGGTCTGTAGTTGATGTCCATAATTAAAAATATTGGATTTGTATATATAAGATTAATTATAGTGATGTTGCTATCATTAGCAACATCTGGCTATATATTGAGAAATTTAGGAGCTAATGACTACGGTTTATACAGTGTAGTAGGTGGTGTTGTTATTTTATTAGCATTTTTAAATAATGCTATGGCTGTTACGACGCAACGGTATCTAAGTGTACATATTAATAATAATGAAGAATTAGTTGATATTTTTAAAATATCGAAGGGTATACATTTAGGAATATCTTTAATTGTCTTGTTATTGGGTGAAAGTATAGGGATTTATTTTTTAAATAACTATTTGAATTTTAGTGCTGATAGAAGTTTGGCAGTCAATATTGTCTATCAGTTTTCACTTTTCTCAATTATTATAATGATTCTTAATGTACCTTATCTTTCAATTTTATTGGTTGGGCAGAAGGTGAGTTTTTATGCTTTTGTCGGAATAATAGAAGCTGTTTTAAAATTTTTTTTAGCCTATTATCTAATTTTTGTAGAATCTGATAAGCTAATTTTTTATGCAGCAATATTGTTTTTAATATCAATTTTTGTCAGTAGTTCATATTATTTTTATGCAATACGTATTTTTAGCTCTATAAAAAATGTGGGATATTCTTTTAATTTTAAGCAAGCAAAAGAAATGGTTTCGTTTGCTATCTGGAACTTAATAGGTGTTTTAGCAGGATTGGGACAGAATGTCGGTGTAAATGTCTTACTTAATATATATTTTAAACCTGAAATAAGTGCTTCTCGTGCCTTATCTTTACAGATATATAATGCATTTAATACAATTACAAGTAATGCACAGTTAGTTTATAACCCTTTAATCATAAGAGGGTATGCTGAAAAAGAACAAAACTATGAAAAATATATATTTATTTTTTCTAAACTTGGTTTCTTTATTTTAGCTTTAATTATTATACCTGTCTTTTTTTATTTAGAGCCATTGCTTGTGTTATGGTTAAAAAAAGTTCCTATATTTCTAGAAATTTTTATAAAAATCATGTTCTTGGAGTTATTGATTTCATCATTAATAGGGCCATTGCATAGTCTGATTCAAGCAACAGGGAATATAAAAAGATATCAATTTATTGTTAGTGGTTTATTACTTTTAAATATTCCAATAGGGTTTTTATTATATGAGAATGGGTTTTCTCCAGAAAAAATATATTATGTATCTTGTACTTTGGTATTTCTAGGTTTTATTGTTAGATTGTTTTTATTAAGAATAATGAAGCTGCTTGATTTATTTAAATATTTTTTAGAAGTGATACTGCCTATAGGGATAATAATTTTATTTATATATATAGTTAATTATTTTTTGAATGTTTCTGATTTTAACAAAATACTTATTTCTGAAAGCTTTGTACTTATTGTGATTCTATTTTTAGTTTGGAGTAGTAAAGATATAAGAAATATGCTGTTAAAGTTTAAGAGATAGATGAGAAACTAGGCTCATCTATTACTTAATATAGATATAAATTAGGTTTTCTTACTCATTTCTTGAGTGATTTTTAAATATTTTTGAGTTCTATCAATACTTGTACCAAATCGTTTTAGATTGGTTTCACCTTTTTGTATTAACTCTAAATTAATCTCGGGTTGTATATATAGTTTATATATTGCATCTGCATATGCTTCAGGATTTGTTGCTTCGCAAAAATAGGCGCTATCTTGACAAATATCTTTTGAAAATCCTAAATCTGATGCGACTATTACTCTTTTCATGAACATAGCTTCCAAATATGTTGCAGAGAAAAGTTCTAAAAGTGTGGGCATAAATACTATGTTGCTTTGTGAATATACATCTGGCAATTGATTGATAGCTACTCGGCCTATAAATTTGATATATTTTCTGTGATATTCAGAAACTTCAAGTTCTGTAGGGTTTAAAGTTAAAACAAATTGAAAATCATGAAATTTATATTTATTGATTAAATTATCAATAACATGAGGAATAATAGATAAATTTTTGTGAGCATAGTTAGCTGTTACACATAAAATAGTACATGGGCTGGCTAAGTCTTCAGGAAATTTTTCCCATTCTTTGGGGCTGTGAAAAATTTCATTCAATGTATTATTTGCTACATGAACAGGTTTTTTAAATGACTTATTTTGCTTATAGAGTGTTGCTGCATCCTGTGTTTCAAAAACTAAGGCATCAGAGTTTCTGTTAAAACAAAGCGTTTTTATATGGCATAATATTTTATTGTATATTTTTTCTTTTATTGATAGTGTTTTGAAAAAAGGAGACTCAGGATATATAATATGTCCTATTGCAAATCCAACTAATTTTGGATAATTGCTTTTATGGTAAGAAGGGCCAAATACAGTAAAAATACAATCGGGTTTAACTTCATTTTCGATATTTATAACTTCTTTTATTCTCCCTCTTTTGTTGTTTATTGTATTTTCAGATAAATGATAGAAGTGAAAATTTTTAGGGAAGTCAATATTATGTATTGCGTTTGCCATATTTGGTGATTGGATTATATAATATTCATGATTAAGCTCTAAATGCTTTAAATCTTTTAAAAATGACATTGCAACTTGTATGCCACCACCTGCGAATAAATTCGAGTTATCAATAATTAATTTCATGGTATTTATATATTTTCCAAAAAGCCTTTCATCCATATTTGAGTATTTCTAAAATCCTTATAAAAATTATAGGCATTCATAGAAACTTGCTTGGTATAATCTGGCTCATAATAGAGAGACATTACTTTAGTTAAGTCTTCAACAGTTCCATCATAGAAATTACCATTAACGCTATCAATTATAGAGAAGATTTCTCCTCCAGTAATGGCATCTTTTGTTGTAATAAAACCTGTGGCATATGAAAAGCATTTTTGTACGGAAAGCCCCGCTTGTCCTGGTGAAATACATACAGCAGCACGCTGCATGATCGGCAGCAGTTTGTCTTCTGAAGTAATTTGACCATGTAAAATAATATTATTTTCTAATTTATTTATTTTTATATAATTTTCTAAGTTTAAAAACTCATCTCCGTCACCAATAATTTCAAGTTTGAGCTGTTTTTTATTATTTTTTAGCAAATTGTGGAATGCCTCAATAAGTGTAAATATTTTTTTTTGTTTATAGAGTGATCCGATAAATAAAAAGGATTCAAAATGCTTATTTTTTATATCAAAATCTGGATTTTCGGCAACAGTATTATATGCAACAGACATTTTAGAGCTGGGAATGCCTAAAGCCTTATACTTTATTAAAGGGTAGTTTTCATAAAATATAACAAAATCAAATTTCTTTAAGTAAAAAATACGAAGATAATCTAGTATTGAGCGTTGATCATAAAATTTAGTATAAGATGCTGAAACTCCAATACCAAAGAGCCCTTTTTTATAACTAGATTTTCTTAGGGACTCATAAAAAAGATTAAGAGATCTAACATTAAAAGGATAAATAACCACATCAAATTGACTTAAATTAGGAGCTTTGTAATATGTGAAAGGCCCTTTGTTTTGAATTTCAAGCTGTTGTTGTTTAAATAATGTATTTTCTTGATGTTTGCTTGAGTGTGCAATGGTGAGGTCAACATTGTTAGCAATAAGATTGAACAATGGAATACGATAATGCTCTAGTTTATCTGTTATAAATAAGACTTTTTGAGACTGCATACAACACCATTTAACGAATAGTAATACAATATTAATCAATTATCTGCGGTATTTTAGCATGTTTAAGTTAAAGTAAAATTTATGTAGTAGATATATTTTTGCATATTAATATTTTGTTCTTTATAGATATTTAAACTTTTTTTGTTGGATCATTTTTATCTATTCTTACTATACCAGTATTTTGAATTAATGAGAATTTTCGTTTTTAAGTTATTGTTTAATATATTAAAATATTTTTGCTGAATTCTATTTAAGCGAATATTTTTATAATTTGAACTATTGGTTTATTCTGATAGCATAACTGATCAGTAGATAACGATAGATAAATTCCAGTTCAATAATTTGCAACACAAAGATGTTTGCTTGTTATCAAATTGTAATGTCTTTTTTAGTAAACTAAATAAGGCTTCTATTTTATTAAGCTATCTTAAATAGTATTTGTTCGCTTCTTACCAATTGTTTAACTATTTTGCTACTTGCTGTATACCTATTAGATATAGTTGTACTTACAATCATCAGATGATTGACTCATGATTAAATATAATTTCAAGCCAAAGAATTACCTGATTGTGCTTTTACTTTTTATCGCAATTGCCGACATAAATTTATGACGCTGGATAAGCCACTTTTTGCATATAGGTAGAGTGGTTGATCAATTCATAAATAATCACGGTTCTGATCTTTTATCAAAGTAAACTGTAAAGCATATAATGCAAGTTGATATGAGCTTATTAAATGAATTATTGCTGATGCCAAGTCTTTTAACACTTGGGCAGTTTTTAAATAGTTGATTGTTATTTTTTTTAATGAGAGGGTGAGTGCTTTGAAGTTATTGAAATATGAGTATTTATATCAAATAGTAGTAAACATATTCTCTGACATATGTTGTTCTATTTCAGGTATTTCTAATAGATTGTTTTTTCTGAAAAAAGTTATCAATAATGCAGAATAATTGAGTATAAGTCATATATGGCACAAGGCATGATTGCTAAAGTTGTGAGTTAACAAAACTGGTGGCCTGAGCAACTTTTTTAATCTTTTCTTATCCATAATTCGGGTTATTTAATAAAAAAGAGCATTATAATGTATAATGAAAAATAATTTTTTATTAAATTACATTTAATAATTTAAAAGGAATATCTTTTGATATGAAGATGTTGGTAATTGCCTCGAGTATAGGGGATACAGCTCCAGGTAAAGTTTTTTCTGGTTATATAAAAAGATTAATAGAAAAATATACTACGGTAGATATTATTTCACTTGATCAAAATAATCTTATAGATTCTGAACTTATCGAAGTGAAAAATATTCATCCGCGTATTAAAAAATTAAGTATTACTTGTCTTAATATTGATATTTTTGATTACTATCTTGCCTATAAAATTAGCAGTAGAGCTGATTTTGAGTCTTATGATGTTGTAATTACTATGATGTCAGCACATAACTTTTTCCCTTTATATTTAGGGTATTTTTTAAAAAAGAATAAGCAAGGTATAAAGTGGATTAATTATTGTGTTGATGCTGTTCCAGCACCTAAAGGGTGGGGATTGTCTGAGGGTTATTCAAATGGCCTGATCAAAATGATTAGAAAGTTTATGGCTGAAGCAGACAAAATTTATTTTTCCAATGAAGTTATGTTGGAGTATCAATTAAATATTTTAAATGGATATTTTAAAGGAGAATCAGGCGTTTTATATACTTTGCCAGATATAGAGCCTTTATTTTTACCTAAAAAAGAGAAAAAAGAGTTTGTTTTATTGTACACAGGTGGAATTTATCAAGCGCGTAAGGTTGATCAACTTTTGCTTGCTGTTGAACGATTAGTTTTAGAAGGGATCAATGTAAAACTAAATTTTGTTGGTACAAACCCTAATTCAGTTGATTTAAGTGTTATTTCTGAAGAAGTAAGAGAAAATATTTGTTTTTTTGGTTATACGCGAGACTTAGTTCCATTTTATGAAGAAGCAGATGTATTAATAGATATTGATGCAGATATAGAAAATGATGTTTTTATTTCAAGTAAATTTTTTAATTATCTAATGGTCAATCGCAAAATTCTTTGTATTACTGGAAAAAATAGTCCTGTAGTTATATTTGTAAAAGATAACAAAGTGAGTGGTATTAATTTTTCGCTACATTCTTCCAGTAATATTTTTGAATCATTAAAGTCCTCTATTCTAAAGAAGAATGAAGTGATCAATAGGTCTTATGATATTTTATCAAATATTGATATTGTAATTTGAAGTGATAATATAAATATGTTGAATTTTCTATTTTTAGTATATAGTCGAACTATTTTGAAAGAGAGAAATATTCTAAATAGGTTAACTCGTTTTACTATAAAAATATTTCTAAATATTTTTATACCTATTTATTTTTCTATTTCTAGAAAGGAAAGTAATAGGGAGGTTAATGTTATTGTTTCATTTACAACTTTTCCACAAAGAATTGATAGAGCATGGATTATTGTAGAATCTATGTTAAGGCAAACATTTAAGCCTCAAAGAATAGTCCTTACTTTATCTCGTCAGCAATTTCCATATAATAAAAATTTACCTAAAAAACTATTAAATCTTGAAAAACGAAAATTATTAGAAATTATATGGACTGATGATGATTTAAGATCTCATAAAAAGTATTATTATGTGATGAAAAAATACCCTAATGATGTTGTAATTACTATTGATGATGACTTTATTTATGCAGACGATATATTAGAAAATTTGTATAAATTTCATTTGAAGTTTCCAAATTGTATTATTACAAACCTTGCTCTTGAGCGGTGTGGTAAAGATTATAATGATTGGAAAAATTTATTGTTTAAAGAAGTTGAGCCAACATTTAATATTATGCAATTTGGAGGGAGTGGAGTTCTATATCCTGCATCTTCACTTCACATGGATGCATTTGATAAAAATATTATTCAAACTTGTTGTCCTTTGGCCGATGATATTTGGTTAAATGCAATGGCTATTCTTGGTTCAACAAAAATTGTCAAAACAAACTATAGGATTTATCCTATTCCTCTTATTTTTAGAGATAATTTTGAATTATATGAATTAAATGTCTTGGATAATAAGAATAATAAACAAATAATAGCTTTAGAGGAGAAGTATGGATTATTTCTTTGCAGTAAATAATATGAACAATCCTTGTACTATATATTTTTGGAAATGAAATGAATATAAAAAAGAGTGATTTTTTGCCTATCATGTTACTTGGTGGAGTTAATTTTTTAACTTTAATTTTATATTTAATTTCACCATTTAATTATATTTATGGTGATTTTGCCTTATCTTTTACTTATGTTCTTATAAATATAATTTTCCTATATTGTGGCTATTTTTTATCACTAATTATTCTAAATAAAGATAAATATAAAGTAAAATATATTTATAATTTTGGTGGAGAGGTTAAAATATTTAAATCATTATTGATTTTTTTTGTTTTAACTTTTTTGTTTAGATATGCTTATTTGTTGCGTTATCAATTTTATGATTTATTTGGAATGGTCGGGGAGGTTCTAGTTGGTATAACAGATCCTAAACTTGGCTATATATCTATGACGAATAGTACAAAATCTTTTACTGTGCCTTGGTCTGTTTATGCATTTGTAACAATTTTTCATTCACTTTTTTTTATTACTGGTGCTGTTGTATGGAAAAATCTGAATTTTTTTTATAGATTTATATATTTATTTTTTATTTTTGTTGAAGCTGTTTTTTGGTATAGTAGGGGAACAAATTTTGGAATTATATCTTTAATAGTTGTCTTTTTTTTAGCATATTTATTAAATGTAAAAAAAGTTAATCTAAAATTTATTTTTAATCTTTGTATTACGTTTATTATCATAATATCTATTTTTTCTCTTGTTATGTCAATTAGGATGAAAGATGTTTTAGATCTTTCATCCTATGAAATATACTTAACAACAATTAATTATAATAGTATAGTTTTAAATATTATTCCAGATGCATTAAAACCATCAGTTTTGGCTTTATTTTCATATCTTACACAAGGCTATTATTTTCTTTCTTTTGGGTTTGATCAGGATTTTAAGTTTACTTATTTTTTGGGATCAAATGCTTCTCTTATTAATGTAGCAAACATTATAGGTTTGGCTATTGAAAAAGATACATATACATTTAGACTTTCCGAATATGGAATTGACTCTAAAGTTCAATGGCATTCTGCATATCTATGGTTGGCAAGTGACTTTAGTTTCTTTTTTGTTCCAGTTTATATTTTTGTATTAGGATTCGGTTTAGGAGCTGCGTGGATAATGGCCACTAGATCTGATGAGTATTTGTTTAAGATATTATTTGTTATTTTGGGTGGATATATTCTTTTCCTATTTGCCAATACAAACTTTATAGCTTCTTTTTTTTACACATTTGTATTTATATTGATTTTAATTTTTCTTAAACTTATTTTAGTATCAAAGAGCAACTAGGAGTTTGTATGTTCGCAGATAAAACACTATTAATTACTGGCGGTACTGGATCATTTGGAAATGCTGTTTTAAAGCGCTTTCTAGAAACTGATATTAAAGAAATTCGTATCTTTAGCCGTGATGAAAAAAAGCAAGATGATATGCGTAAAAAATACCAGTCATCTAAGCTTAAATTTTATATTGGTGATGTGCGTGACTATAGTAGCATTTTAAATGCAACGCGCGGTGTAGATTATATTTACCATGCTGCTGCGCTTAAACAAGTTCCTTCATGTGAATTCCATCCAATGGAGGCGGTGAAAACCAATGTGATTGGTACGGAAAATGTTTTAGAAGCAGCAATTCAAAACCATGTAAAACGCATTGTCTGCTTAAGTACAGATAAAGCAGTTTACCCAATTAATGCAATGGGTATTTCTAAGGCAATGATGGAAAAAGTCATTGTTGCAAAATCAAGAAACCTTGAAAATTTAGGTACAACTATTTGTTGTACTCGTTACGGTAACGTAATGGCATCACGTGGTTCGGTTATTCCTTTATTTGTTGATCAAATTCGTCAAGCTAAGCCTTTGACAATCACTGATCCGAATATGACACGTTTTATGATGACTTTGGATGATGCTGTTGATTTAGTGCTTTACGCATTTGAACATGGGGAAAATGGTGATATTTTTGTGCAAAAAGCACCAGCTGCCACCATTGAAGTTTTAGCAAAGGCTTTAACTGAGTTATTAAATATTGCTGAACATCCTATTTCGATTATGGGTACGCGTCATGGCGAAAAAGCTTATGAAGCACTGCTTAGCCGTGAAGAAATGGTGGTTGCGATTGATCAAGGTGAATATTTCCGTGTACCAGCAGACCAGCGTGATCTTAATTATGAAAAGTATGTCGAAAATGGTGATTTAAAAATAACAGAGTTTGAAGATTATAATTCTCATAATACTGAACGTTTAGATGTAGAAGGCATGAAAAAACTTTTACTTAAGCTTGAATTTGTACGCGCTTTAACACAAGGCCAATATATTGATTCTGAGGCTTGAATATGAAAGTTTTAGTTACGGGGTCAAATGGTTTTATTGCTAAAAATTTAATTCAATTTTTAGCTGAAAAATCAGATGTTGAAGTTTTGAAATATCATCGAAATTCTACAGCGGAAGAGCTAGAGAAAAATGTTATTAGTGCAGATTGGATTGTGCATTTAGCAGGGGTGAATCGTCCGTTAAATGAACAGGAATTTGTTGATGGCAATGTGACTTTAACCCAAAAAATTGCTGATATTCTTGCAGCGGCTCAAAAAATTACACCTATTATTTTATCGTCTTCTATTCAGGCAGAGCGTGATAATGCATATGGGCAGAGTAAATTGGGGGGAGAGCAGGCGTTATTAGCGTTAGAGCAAAAGCAAGGAAATCCTGTTTATATCTGCCGTTTAGCGAATGTCTTTGGCAAGTGGTCACGTCCAAATTATAATTCTGCTGCTGCGACATTTTGCTATAACGTTGCCAATGATTTACCTATTCAAATTAATGATACAAATGCCATGATCCGTTTGGTTTATGTGGATGATGTCGTAGAAACATTTTGGAATATGCTACAAGGTCATTATGTTGCTCAGCAACAATTTATGATTGAACCTGAATATCAAATTAGTGTGGGTGATTTAGCTAAGACGCTACAAGGTTTTAAACATTCACGTGAAAGCTTAATTACAGATCATGTAGGAACAGGTTTAACACGTGCATTATATTCGACTTATTTAAGCTTCTTAAAGCCAGAACAATTTGACTATAGCGTACCTAAATATGGCGATGAACGTGGTGTTTTTGTAGAAATGCTGAAGACACCAGATTCAGGGCAATTTTCATATTTTACTGCTCATGCTGGAATTACTCGCGGCGGCCATTATCATCACAGCAAAACTGAAAAATTTTTAGTCATTAAGGGTAAAGCTTTATTTAAGTTTAAGCATGTTGTGACAGGCGAATTTTATGAACTGGAAACTTGTGGTGACGAGCCTCGGATTGTAGAAACTGTGCCAGGTTGGACACATGACATTACTAATATTGGTAATGAGGAAATGATTGTGATGCTATGGGCAAATGAAATTTTTGATCGTGAAAAACCAGATACCTTTGCAATGCCTTTAACCAATTAAGAGTAAAAATTGTGAAAAAGTTAAAATTAATGACAGTTGTGGGTACACGCCCTGAAATTATTCGTTTGTCACGTGTAATGGCAGTTTGCGATCAATATTTTGATCATGTGCTGGTACATACTGGCCAAAACTATGATTATGAACTCAATGAAATTTTCTTTACCGATTTAGGGATTCGTAAACCTGATCATTTTTTAAATGCAGCAGGTGCTACGGGTGCAGAAACCATCGGCAATGTCATTATTGCTGTAGATAAAGTTTTGGAAGAAGTCCAGCCAGAAGCATTATTAGTTTTAGGTGATACCAATAGCTGTATGGCTGTTATTCCAGCAAAACGTCGTAAAATTCCGACTTTTCATATGGAAGCGGGAAATCGTTGTTTTGATATGCGTGTACCAGAGGAAATTAACCGTCGTATAGTCGATCATACTGCTGATATAAATTTAACTTATAGCACGATTGCTCGTGATTACTTACTCGCAGAGGGTTTGCCAGCCGACCTCGTGATTAAGACAGGCAGCCCAATGTTTGAAGTGCTCCATCATTATAAAACTAAAATTGAAGCTTCAGATGTACTTGAGCGTTTGGGTTTAAAAGAGCATCAATATTTTATTGTCAGTGCACATCGTGAAGAAAATATTAACTCAGATCAGAATTTTTTAGATTTGGTCGAGATGTTAAATGCTGTGGCAGAAAAATATCAGTTTCCAGTCATTGTTTCGACACATCCACGTACGCGTAATCGTATTGAACAAATGAATATTGAGTTTCATCCATTGATTCAGTTATTAAAGCCACTTGGTTTTAGTGACTATAATAAATTACAACTTTCTGCAAAAGCGGCTTTGTCCGATAGCGGTACAATTAATGAAGAGTCTTCAATTTTAAATTTCCCTGCATTAAATTTACGTCAAGCACATGAGCGTCCAGAAGGTATGGAAGAAGCAGTAGTTATGATGGTTGGTTTAACTGCGGAACGTACTTTACAAGGGTTAGAAATTTTAGAGTCGCAGCCACGTGGTGAAGAGCGTTTATTACGTTTAGTTGCTGATTATAGTATGCCCAATGTCAGTGAAAAAGTGGCGCGTATTGTTTTAAGCTATACCGATTACGTTAATCGTGTAGTGTGGAAAAAATACTAAGCTAAGGATTTAACTATGAAAAACAAGGTTTATTTAGTCACAGAGTATTATCATGAAAATCAAAATACGACAGGATATTTACTTGGAAAATTATATGATTTTTTGAATAAACAAAGTGAGATAGATCTTGTTTTAATTGCTAAAGAGGATAAAGACAGTCCAGAATATAATAATGCCCATTACATTAAGGCTGTAAAACCTAATAAGGCGAGCTTATTTAAAAGATTTATTTATGAGTTTTTGATTTCATTTAATTTTCTGATTTCAATTATAAAAAATGTAGAAAAAAAAAGTATAGTATTCACTGGAACTACTCCAATTTTTTTATTAATAGTTCTATTTTTTGCTAAAAAACTCTTAAAATTTAAATGGATTTTATTGGTACATGATGTTTTTCCTGAAAATTTAGTTGCTGCAAAAGTTCTGCGAAGAGAAAGTATATTTTATAAAATACTCAAAAAAGTTTTTGATGTTATTTACGCAAGTGCTGATGAAGTTATTGTTATTGGTAAGGACATGAAAGAGTTAGTTCACACAAAGACTAAAAAAAACAATATTAGCATTATTCAAAATTGGATTGATTATTGCGATATTGCAGTAGAAAAAAAAACGGAAAATAGCATTCTTAAACAACTAGCTTGGGTGGATGACGATAAAACAGTATTCCAATTTTTTGGTAATATTGGTCGTGTACAAGGTGTAGACGTTATTTTAGAAGCCATTAAGAATATGAAGTATTTACATTTGGCAAAATTTATTTTTATAGGTGATGGTGCTTATGTTTCAAAACTTAAAGAGCAAATTGAAAGTTTAAATTTAGAAAACGTATATTATTTTGGTCCTTTAGATCAAACTAAAAAGTCGATTGGCTTGAATGCATGTGATGTGGCAATGGTTACTTTAGCAGAAGGGATGCTGGGATTAGGTGTACCAAGCAAATCTTATTTTTCGATGGCCGCAAATAAACCTATTTTAGCGATTATGGATTATGAGTCTGAAGTTTCGGATATGCTTCGAATTCATAATATTGGTTGGGTTGTCCAGCCAAATGATATTCATGCTTTGACTGAAAAATTAGATGAAATTGTTCTAAAAAATCAAAATTATGGATTTAATTCGCCACGAAATATTTTGAAAGAATATTATGCGGAGCCTATTGCTATGCAAAATATTTTAGAAATTATTAAAAAACTTAATTAATTGTGGATTTAAAGTGAAAATATTAATCACAGGCAGTAACGGTTTTTTAGGCCAGTATCTTTGTCGGCATCTATCAAAACTAGATTATTCGGTTCTAGCCCACACACGCACCCCTCAAAAAAATACTTCTCCAAAGATTAAGAATATAAATTTTGATTTAAATGATAATCTAGAAGCAAGCAATTTAAATGAGATTGACGTAATTGTGCATTGTGCTGGTCGTGCGCATGTAATGAATGAAACAGCTAACTCCCCTTTAGATGCTTATCGAAAAACTAATGTTCAAGGTACTTTAAATTTAGCAAAAAAAGCAGTTCAGAGTGGTGTGAGGCGGTTTATTTACTTGAGCAGTATTAAAGTAAATGGGGAAGAGGCTTCACAGATCAGACCTTTTACTCTGGATGATAAAGTTAATACTGGCGATCCGTATGGTTTATCCAAATATGAAGCAGAACAAGAATTATTAAAACTTGCCTCAAAAACTGGTTTAGAGGTTGTAATCATTCGCCCAGTGCTTATTTATGGTCCAAATGTAAAAGCTAATTTTAAAAGCATGATAGAACTCTCTGCTAAAAAAATACCATTACCTATTGGTTGTTTAGACAATAAACGTAGCATGGTCAGTGTGTATAATTTAGCCGATTTTATTCATACGTGTATGACACATCCAAATGCTAGCGGAGAAGTCTTTTTAGTGAGTGATCAGGATGATATTTCTGTTAAACAACTTTTTGAAAAATTAGCATACCATCAAAATAATAAATTGGTTATGTTGCCTATTCCTAAAGCACTGATTGGCTTTTTGGCAAGTTTAGTTGGGAGAAAAGCAGTGGCTTCACGATTATGTTCTGAATTAGTTGTCGATACATCGAAAAATATCCAATTATTAGGTTGGCATGCACCTTATTCAGTCGATGAAAGCTTGCAAAAAATGTTTAATACAACCACATTAAAATAGAAGCTAAGTTATAAAATGTTGATTTTATTCATTCTACTTTTTTTTCTTCTTGCATTTGGACTCACGTATTTTATGAGAGTCTATGCACTCAAGAAAAATATCATTGATAATCCAAATGAGCGTAGCTCACACAGTGTCCCTACACCACGGGGGGGAGGGGTTGCAGTTGTATTGAGTTATTTGATTGGACTCGTTGTTCTTTTATATTTAGATCAAATATCAACTTATTTTGCTCTAACCCTGATGAGTGCTGGTTTCATCATTGCATTATTGGGTTTCTTAGATGACCGTGGTCATATTAACTCCATGCTGCGTTTAGCTATTCATTTCCTCGTTGCTATGGGGGTAGTTGTAGGTTTTGGCGGTTTTTCTGAAATTACAGTTTTTAATGGTGTAGAACTCGGCTTTTTTGCCGATATCATTGCTGTATTGTTTTTAGTTTGGTTATTAAATCTGTATAACTTTATGGATGGTATTAATGGCATTGCCAGTGTTGAAGCCATTACATCAACTTTAAGCATGGCAGTTATTTATTTAGTTCTGAATAAAATTGTTGATGAAAAATCACTGATATTATTGGCAGCTTGTGTATTTGGATTTTTATTGTGGAATTTTCCGAAAGCTAAAATATTTATGGGTGATGCTTGTAGTGGTTTCTTAGGCTTGATTTTAGGAATATTAGCACTCATTGCTTTAAAGCAAGATACTGCTTTATTTTGTGCTTGGTTGATTTGTTTAGGTGTTTTTATTGTAGATGCAACCTTTACTTTAATCCGTCGAATATTCAGTGGTTATAAAATGTATGATGCTCATCGTAGTCATACTTACCAAATTTTATCACGTAAATTGAATAGCCATACTCCTGTAACACTTGGGATAGCAGCTGTGAATATTCTGTGGCTGTTCCCAGTCGCATATTTTGTGGCTACTCAAAATTACGCTTATCCTGAATTGGGTATTTTAATTGCTTATTTTCCATTAATCATTTTGGCGATTATATTTAAAGCAGGTAATCAAAATGCTTAGACCGAAGCCAGTATTATTAATTCTCGGGGCTGGGGGACATGGTCGGTCGGTCGCTGAATCAGCTGAACTATCAGGTGAGTGGGCAGATATAATTTTTGCGGATGATAGTTGGCCTAGCAAAGAAAAGGTCTCTACATTCAAAATTGTCTCTAATATTTCGAAAATTAAATTTTTAGATAAATCAGGTGTTTTAGCGATTACGGCAGTGGGAAATAATCAGTTACGCAATCAATGGAATAAACAATTAATGGAATTAGGTATTCCATTGGCAACAATAATCCATCCAAATACGATTATTAGTCCCACAGCTGTAATCGGTCATGGAGTAGCCATAATGGCTGGCTGTGTAGTCGGTACACATAGTCAGATTGGAAATGGTGTCATTCTAAATATGGGAACATTATTAGATCATGATGTTTTTGTGGATGAGTATGCTCATCTAAGTGTAGGTGTGAAGGTCGCTGGTGGGAAACAAATTAGTCAATACTCTTTTTTAGAGGTAGGGACTATAATCCCTCATTAAATTGAATAAAATATGCATCAATATGCATCAATATGCATCACTATGCATATAGGGTTGTAACATTATAAAATGTAAACATGCTTTTATATAAGCAAGAAGGTTTGTGTGAAATCAATAATCATTAAATTAGCTTCAGTTCAAAGACATGTTAAACAATGCTTTTTAATTGCTTTAGATTTCATGGTCTTTCCTATTTTAATTTGGCTTTGTTATGCCCTTCGTGCATTTAATTTGGGTGCAGAAGTTGTTCCCAACTTAGCTTTTGGCTCCTTATGGGTCAGTTTTTTGACTGTTTTTGCCTTATTGATTTGTGGTGTTTATAGCTTTATTGTTCGTACATTTAACGAAGTTTTTATTGCTAAATTGGCACTTGCGACGACACTGACAGTGGTCGGTTTATATGCAATGGCCTATTGGACGCATGCTTTTATTCCCACATCGATTCCATTTATGTTTGGCTTTTTGATGTTTATGTGGGTATGGTTTAGTCGAGTAATCATTCGTTCAATTGTAAAATCATATCTTCAGTCCGATATTCCGCGTAAGCGCGTGGCGATTTATGGTGCTGGATATGCTGGGCAACAGGTCGCTGCTACACTCTATCGGTCAGACGAGCATTTACCGATCTTTTTTATTGATGATGATGCATCATTATCTGGTCAAATGATGGGTGGGCTTAAAGTTTATAATCCTACATATGCTTTAAATTTACTTTCTAAACAAAATGTTGATGAAATACTCATTGCTTTACCTTCGGTCGGGCGAATGCGAAAAAGCGAAATTATTAAGTTTTTAGAGCCAGCACATCTTAAAATTACTGAAATTCCTGGTTTGACCAGATTGGTGGATGGTGAAATTCGTGTTTCAGATATCCAAGAAGTGGATATTATTGATTTATTAGGCCGCGATCCTGTCCCGCCGATTCAAGAATTATTGGTTAAAAATATTCAAAATAAAGTGGTCATGGTCACAGGAGCGGGTGGTTCAATCGGCTCAGAACTCTGTCGACAAATTATTAAAAATAAGCCAAATAAATTAGTGATTTATGAGCTTACAGAATTTGCACTGTATGCGATTGATAAAGAATTGAATTTAAGTAGTGATATTGAGATTATTCCCATTTTAGGTACGGTATTGGATCAACGTAAATTAGAACGCGTGATTGAACAATATCAAGTGCAAACCGTATATCATGCGGCTGCATATAAGCATGTGCCTTTGGTTGAGTGTAATCCACTGGCTGGGTTGAAAAACAATTCAATTGGTACGGCCTTTAGCCTCAATGCAGCAGTTAAAAAAGGGGTTGAGACCTTCGTACTGATTTCAACCGATAAAGCGGTACGCCCAACCAATGTTATGGGGGCATCAAAACGTATGGCTGAATTGTACTGTCAGGCTATGGCTGAAGCACAAAATCAGACTCAGGTCAGTATTGTCCGTTTTGGTAATGTTTTGGGTTCATCAGGCTCCGTCGTGCCATTGTTTAAGCAACAAATTGCCAAAGGTGGCCCCATTACAGTGACTCACCCTGATGTCACGCGATACTTTATGACGATTCCTGAAGCATCACAGTTGGTGATTCAGGCGGGTGCTCTAGGACAAGGGGGCGATGTTTTCTTGTTGGATATGGGAGAGCCCGTTCGTATTCAAGATCTTGCCCGTCAAATGATTTCACTCAGTGGTTTGAAAGTTCGTGAAGAAAGCTCTAATAATGGTGATATTGCAATTCAATATTCAGGTTTACGTCCAGGTGAAAAACTGTATGAAGAGTTATTAATTGATCATGAAGATACAGAAATTACCCAACATAGTCGTATTTTAAGATCCTTTGAAAAGCATTATCCTTTGGATGAGTTAGTTGAAATTTTTGAGCGTTTAAATGCGTTAACAGCAATTGATAGTGATGTAGATTGGGCATTGGCACAATTAGAACATTATGTTGATGGCTACCAACGTGGTAAAGAAGTTAAAGTAAATTAGTATTTAGGTATGATGATGATCAAAAAAGCCATTCTTCCCGTTGCTGGTTTAGGGACGCGATTTCTACCTGCGAGTAAATCGATTCCTAAAGAAATGGTGACGGTGGTTGATCGTCCAGCGATTGAATATGTTATTAAAGAAGCAATAGCTGCGGGTATCGAACAAATTATTTTAGTGACGCATTCATCGAAAGCCTCCATTGAAAATTATTTTGATCGAAATTTTGAGCTTGAAACCACGTTAGCGCAAAAGAAAAAGTTTGATTTACTCAAAGAAATCACTGAAATATTACCAGATAATGTCAGTATTATTAGTGTTCGTCAGCCGCAGCCTTTAGGTTTGGGACATGCTGTACTGTGTGCTAAGTCTGTGATTGGTGATGATGCCTTTGCGGTACTGCTACCAGATGTACTGGTGAAAAATAAAGTTGCTGAGCATGATTTATCTTTGATGATCGATCGTTTTAATCACAATCAAGCTGCGCAGATTATGGTGGAAGCCGTTCCTGAACATCTTGTTGATCAATACGGTATAGTCGATGTGCAAGTATCACCTGTTGAGGGTGAAAGCGTGGTCATGCAAGGGATTGTGGAAAAACCAGCGGTGGGCACAGCACCATCCAATTTATCAGTGGTGGGGCGTTATATACTGCCAGCAAAAATTATGCAGCTTTTAGAAAATACGCCTAAAGGTGCGGGCAATGAAATTCAGTTGACGGATGCCATTGCTGCTTTACAGCAACATGACATCGTTGAAGCTTACCGTATGAAAGGTCAAACTTTTGATTGCGGAAGTAAGCTGGGTTATTTAAAAGCGGTATTGCATTATGGTCTTGAACATCCGCAGTTAGGTGCTGAATTTAAGCAATTAATTCAAGATTTAAACTTAAATTAAATTTGGGTGAGTCATGAAAATTAGTGTGTTTGGCACCACCTTACAAGCAGGTGTATTGGCGGGTTTGATGGCTGAGTTTGGACATCAAGTGTCTTGGTGTTTAGTATCAGATTTGCCAGTACCCAAAGCACCACAATATCAAGATGATTCAGTCAATCGTTTGATTCTAAAGCAGCTGCACACTGATTTTTTAAAGATGATCTCGATTGATCAACTCTTTCATGATCAGGATGCTTATTTATTTTCTTATAGCCCATCCGAGTTGAATCAAGCTTTAACGATTGCTGAAAAAATCAGTTTATTACCGATAATTCATCCAAAATTGATGATTAATGGTTCAACTTTTGGTTTACGTGGTACCGATCAGTTAAAGCAGAAACTTGCTTTGGATTATTGGGCATATTTGCCTGATGTTATTCAAGAAGGTAATGCGATTCGCAGCTTTACCGATTCCAAACAAGTGATCGTTGGAGTGGATCAGGATCAAACTGCACAATTCATGCAAGAGTTATTACGTCCTTTTTTTCAATTCAAACAGCAATTTTTGATGATGCCTATTTTAGATGCTGAATTTACCAAACTCAGTATTTCGGGCATGTTGGCAACCCGTATTAGTTATATGAATGATCTTGCCCTCGTTTCAGAAAAGCTGGGGATTGATATTGCCAATGTTCGACAAGGTTTAGCTGCGGATAGCCGTATCGGTGCGGCATATTTGTCATCTGGTGTGGGTTTTGGTGGCGAGAATTTTTCACATGATATTCTGACTTTATCGCATACGCTGTCGGATACAGGGGTGCGTAGCCAACTGCTAGAACAAGTCTGGGAAATTAACCAACAACAAAAAGAAATTTTGTTTCGGAAACTCTGGAATTACTATCATGGCAATTTAAAAGCCAAAACGGTTGCGATCTGGGGTGCATCTTTTAAAGAGAATACGTCGAGTATTCATAATTCTCCCATTCATACCATGCTGGTTGCATTATGGGCGCAGGGCGTTAAAGTTCAATTACATGATCCACAAGCATTGGATGAAATACACAAAGTTTATGGTCATCGAGACGATTTAATTTTATGTGATGAACAATATCAGGCAGTTGAACATGCCGATGCTTTATGTGTCATGACCGCATGGAAGCAGTATTGGAGTCCTGATTTTAAACAGATCCAACAGAAAATGAAGCATCCCTTGATTTTGGATGGCAGAAATATATTTAATCCTGAGTTTGTCAAAGCACAGGGCTTTGCTTACCAAGGCGTAGGTCGTGTATGAGTGAAAATATTGAACACTATTCAAAACGTAAAACAGTCCTAAAGCAACAATTACGTGATGCTGCAAATCGGCATAATAGTCTTCATTTAAATGAATTGTTTGCTCAGAAAAATCGCTTTGAAAATTTTTCAGTGCAGTGCGATCAACTTGTATTTGATTATAGCAAGCAGCGTATAGATCAACAGGTTTTAGATGACTTATTGGCTTTTGCTCAATCCAATGAATTAGCCAGTTGGATCCAGCGATTTTTTTCTGAAGAAAAAATCAACTATACAGAACAGCGTGCAGCCATGCATTGGGCATTACGCCAACCCATGGATCATAAAAAGTTTCCACAGATTAATCAGCAAGTGCATCAACAGTTAGAGCGTATGTATGCTTTGGTGGAAAAACTTCACGCTGGTCAGTACCGTGGTGCAACGGGTGAAGTGATTCAAGATGTGGTCAATATTGGTGTTGGTGGTTCCGATTTAGGTCCAGTCATGGTCAGTCATGCACTTTCGGATTATAAAGTAAAGACGGTTAAGCCATTGGCGGTACATTTTGTATCGACTATGGATGGTAGCCAGCTTTCTGAGTTGCTGCATCAGCTGCGTCCAGAAACCACCTTATTTATTATTTCATCCAAGTCTTTTGGCACCATTGATACGCTTTCAAATGCACAAACAGTGCGACAATGGTTGGAAAAGTCACTTGGGAAAAGCGAGAATCTGTTAACCAATCATTTTATTGGTGTATCGACCAAGCCTGAAAAAATGACCGAGTGGGGGGTTGCTGCTGAAAACCAATTATTGCTTTGGGATTGGGTGGGTGGACGTTATTCACTATGGTCGTGTATTGGTTTGCCTATTGCATTAAGTATAGGGGTTGAGGGCTTTAAACAGTTGCTTGCCGGTGCTTATGCAGTGGATGAGCATTTTCAAAATGCCCCGTTTGAAAAAAATATACCCGTGTTGATGGGCCTACTGGGGGTTTGGAATAATAATTTTCTGAATATTCAAACCCATGCAGTCCTACCTTATGATGGCCGGTTAAAATATTTTGCGGCTTATTTACAACAATTAGAAATGGAATCGAATGGTAAGTCGGTTCAGCGTAACGGGGAAAAAGTACAACTTGATACGTGCCCGATTGTTTGGGGGGAGGTTGGACCGAATGCGCAACATGCATTTTATCAATTGTTACATCAAGGTAGTCATTCAGTCAGTTGTGACTTTATTGCACCTGTGAAACGCTATAATGCGAATCAATTTACCTATGTTGAAAATGCAGAGGCCTTAATTGAACAACACCATTTAGCACTCTCGAATTGCTTGGCACAGTCGCGTTTATTGGCATTTGGCAATCAAGCTTTGGATCAAAAAGAATTAGCAGATTTACCGCTATATCAACACTATAGTGGCAATCAACCGAGTACCACTATTTTATTACAAGAATTGAATCCTTATAGTTTGGGTATGCTGATTACCCTGTACGAACATAAAGTATTTGTACAATCCGTGCTTTGGAATATTAATCCATTTGACCAATGGGGCGTAGAAAAGGGTAAAGAAATTGCCAATCAATTGTTGCCCATTTTAAATGGTGATGAGAAAGATCTTTCAACTTTAGATGTTTCTACGCAAGGTTTAATTCAAATATTATTAGGAAAAGCACATGGCTAAAATTTTAGTGACGGGTGGGGCAGGTTATATTGGCTCACATACCTGTGTTGAACTGTTAAATTTAGGGCATGAGGTTGTTGTGCTGGATAATTTATCCAATAGTTCAGCAGAGTCTTTAAACCGTGTGCAAGCACTGACAGGAAAATCTTTAGCCTTTGTTGAAGGTGATATTCGAGATGCGCAAACTTTGGATACCGTCTTTGCGGGACATCAGATTGATGCCGTTATTCATTTTGCGGGTTTAAAAGCTGTAGGTGAAAGTCAGCAGATTCCACTGAAGTATTTTGACAATAATATTGCGGGTTCAATTTGCTTAGTACAAGCTATGGAGCGCGCAAATGTATTTAATTTAGTGTTTAGCTCATCGGCAACGGTCTATGATGAAGCCAATATATCACCACTTAATGAAGATATGCCAACAGGCATACCGAACAATAATTATGGTTATACCAAACTGATTGTTGAGCAATTATTACAAAAGCTGTGTATTGCAGATGAGCGTTGGTCGATTGCATTACTGCGTTATTTTAATCCCGTTGGTGCGCATAAAAGTGGTCGCATTGGTGAAGATCCACAAGGTATTCCGAATAATCTGATGCCTTATGTAACGCAAGTTGCAGTGGGTCGTCGAGAAAAATTGGCTATTTTTGGCAAGGATTACGATACAGTGGATGGGACGGGCGTACGTGATTATATTCATGTGGTCGATTTAGCCACTGCACATTTATGCGCGTTGAATAATCGTTTAAATGCTCAAGGTTGTCGTGCATGGAATATTGGTACAGGCAATGGATCATCGGTTTTACAAGTTAAAAATACCTTTGAACAGGTCACTGGTGTAGCGGTTGCTTTTGAGTTTGTAGCGCGTCGTGCAGGGGATGTGGCAACGTCATTTGCCGATAATGCACGTGCTGTAGCAGAATTGGGTTGGCAGCCGCAATATGGTCTAGAAGATATGTTGGCAGACAGTTGGAATTGGCAAAAACAAAACCCAACAGGGTATAAAAATTAATTTATTTTAAAGTCAAACATGGGAGCATTGTGCTCCCATTTTTTATTCAAGCTTAGCTCTGAATTAATGCAGTGAGTTCATCTACATAATTTTGCATTGGTTTAGGATTGTGATCTAAGCGACTTTCGATATTCAAACGCAGTAAGGGTTCAGTGTTAGAGGCACGGACATTAAAACGCCATGCGCCAAAGTTAAGGCTGACCCCATCCGTTTGATCTATTTCAGGGTGTTGATCGGCATAATGATCAAAAATCTTTTGAATAGTTTGGGCGGTATCTGCAACTTTAAAATTGATTTCGCCACTACACGGGAATTTAGTAATCATGTTTTCTACCAAGGTAGAAAGCGATTGTTTGGTTTCTGATAACACGCCAATCGCCAATAACCAAGGAATCATGCCACTATCGCAATAAGCAAAATCACGGAAATAGTGGTGCGCACTCATCTCGCCACCGTAAACCGCATTGTGTTCACGCATCTTCTCTTTAATATATGAATGCCCAGATTGCGATTGCACGGCAATACCGTGTAGTTCATCCACAATGGCTAAAGTATTCCAAACCAAGCGTGGATCATGCACGATTTTTTCGCCTGACTGCTTCAGTAAGAAGGCTTGGGCCAGTAGACCGACAATATAGTAGCCTTCAATAAATTGACCTTTTTCATCAAACAGGAAGCAACGGTCAAAGTCACCATCCCACGCAATGCCCATATTGGCTTGATGGGCAATCACCGCTTCAGAAGTGCTGGCACGATTTTCCCCTAAAATAGGGTTGGGAATACCATTCGGGAAAGTGCCATCTGGCTGATGATTGATTTTGATAAATTCAACAGGGATATTCAGTTGCTTGAATTGTTCTTCAATCGCATCAATCACATGACCTGCTGCACCATTACCTGCATTGACCACCAGTTTTAAAGGACTGATTTTTTCAGGCGCAATATAGGTCATCAAGTGTTCAATCAACTCAGGCAAAATATTATAATTTTGCACAGTGCCTTTGTTTTCAACGTCTATAAATTTTCCAGATTCAGCAAGTGCTTGAATTTCTTTTAGACCTGAATCAGCACCAATCGGTCGTGCATTTTCACGAACCAATTTCATCCCGTTATAATCCATGGGATTATGGCTCGCGGTAATTTCAATACCACCCTGAACATCCAGATGGAATGCACCGAAATAGACTTCTTCTGTGCCTGTCATGCCTAAATCGAGGACATCAACACCTGCGTCATTTAAACCACGGATGGTGGCTTGTTTAAGACTTTCACTGCTTAGACGGATATCACAACCAATCACCACTGTTTTCGGCTGGTAAATTTGACCATAAGCGCGACCGACCTTATAGGCAATGTCTTCATTGAGTTCGGGGCCGAGTTTGCCACGAATATCATAGGCTTTAAAACAAGTGAGTTGGGTCATGACTTTTCTCATTAAGACAGAAGAAAAAGGCCAGTTAAACTGGCCTTTTGATCTGAAGTTATTCTACAGTGACTGATTTTGCCAGATTACGTGGCTGATCAACATCGGTACCACGCAGTACAGCCACATGGTAAGACAGCAATTGAACTGGGATGCTGTAAACAATCGGTGCAAGAATAGGGCTGATACTCGGAACATGAACCACGTGTTGACGGTCTTTGCCTTTAATACCGCTGTTTTCATCGGCAAAGACAAACAACTCTCCACCTCGGGCTTGGACTTCTTCCATATTCGATTTCAGCTTATCCAGCATGTCATCTTGCGGTGCAAGAATCACCACAGGCATATCATTATCGACCAGTGCAAGCGGGCCATGTTTCAGTTCGCCTGCGGCATAGCCTTCAGCATGAATATAAGAAATCTCTTTCAGCTTTAATGCACCTTCAAGTGCAATCGGGAACTCTGTGCCACGCCCAAGGAATAGGCAATGTTGTTTTTCAACAAACAATTCAGACAAACGTAAAATATCTTTATTTTGCTGCAAGGTGTCTAAAATAACTTTGGGTGTATGCCATAGATCCGTAATGATGGTCGTTATTCTTTCAACAGCAATACTTTGCTTGACTTGACCAATTTTTAAAACCAACAGCATCAGTGCGGCAAGTTGCGTGGTGAATGCTTTGGTTGAAGCCACCCCAATTTCAGGTCCAGCCAAAGTCAGTAAACTATGTTTGGTTTCACGCACCATTGACGAAGTGGCCACATTACAAATGGTCATGGTGACAATGTTTAAATTTTTTGCCAGCGCTCTTTTTTGTGTATCACGCAGCGCGGCTAAAGTATCGGCAGTTTCACCTGATTGAGAAATACAGACATACAGGGTGTGATTGACAATGACTGGTGTGCGATAGCGGAATTCACTGGCAATTTCTACCTGACAAGGTAAATTAATTAGTTGCTCAAACCAATATTTCGCAATCATCCCTGCATGGTAGCTGGTACCACAGGCAATGATTTGTATTTGTTGAATGTTTTCAAAATCGGCAACCGCTTCAGCTAAGAAGTCGTCACGTAATGCATTGCTATTGAGGGCTTGGGAAATGGTTTGTTGAATCGCTTCAGGTTGCTCATAAATTTCTTTGAGCATGTAATGTTTATATTCGCCTTTAGATACGGTACTCACGGTCGCATCCAACTCTTTCACAGGACGCTGAACCAATTGACCTTCAACAAATATTTCAATACTGCTACGGGTTAAGCGTGCGATATCACCTTCTTCAAGGTAAATAAAACGATTCGTGATCGGTAGTAAAGCCAATTGGTCAGAGCTAATAAAGTTTTCGCCAATCCCCACACCAATCACCAGTGGCGAGCCTTCACGAACCGTGATCAATTCATCTGGATGATCGGTATGCACGATTCCGAGTGCATAAGCACCTTTTAATTGTGGCACGACTTGTTGTACTGCGGTTAAAAGACTAGAAGTTGATTTTAGGGCATCATTGATTAAATGTGCGACAACTTCAGTATCTGTTTGCGAGGTGAAAACATAACCGAGGGACTCAAGATCATCTTTAAGTTCTTGATAGTTCTCAATGATACCGTTATGCACCACTGCAACTGTACCGGAAATATGCGGATGGGCATTATTTTCAGTCGGTTTGCCATGCGTTGCCCAACGTGTATGGGCAATGCCTAATGAACCTTCGATATTTGCTTCATTGACTGCTTGTTCTAAATTGACCACTTTACCGACACGACGTTCGCGTAAAACTTGACCCTGATTAATCAGCGCAACACCTGCTGAATCATAGCCACGGTATTCAAGGCGTTTTAGACCTTCAATTAAGATATTGATAATATTACGTTCAGCAACGCCACCAACAATTCCGCACATATTTAAATCCTCTTATTTTTTCACTTTTTCGGGGCGTTGATAGTTTTCTTTGGCCACTTGTTTTGAACGCTCGAAAGCTAAACTATTTTCTGCAACATCACGGGTAATCACCGATCCAGCACCAACCGTTGCACCATTGCCAATATGGACTGGGGCAACCAGCGAACTATTTGAACCGATAAAAGCCGAGTCGCCAATAATGGTTTTAAACTTATTTGCACCATCGTAGTTACAGGTAATCGTACCAGCACCAATATTTGAACCTGCACCCACTTCAGCATCACCTAAATAAGTGAAGTGATTGGCTTTAGAACCCAGACCAATACTGGAGTTTTTCACTTCAACGAAGTTACCAATATGTACTTCATTGGCAAGTTTGGCACCGGGGCGCAAACGTGCGAAAGGACCAATTTGAGCATTTTTACCAACAATTGCATTATCAAAAATGCTATAGGGTTGTACTTTGGTGCCTGCGGCAATTTTACTGTTTTTAATCACGCAACCAGCACCAATTTCGACATGATCACCAAATTCACAATCACCTTCAATAATCACGTTGATGTCAATCCGAACATCTTGACCTACGCTTAAGTTGCCACGTAAATCAAAACGTGCAGGGTCCATTAGATGTACACCCTGCTGCATCAGTTTTTTGGCTTGGTTATTTTGGAATTCACGTTCCAATGTTGCCAGTTGCACGCGGTCGTTGACGCCTTCAACTTCAAAAGCCAATTCAGGTTCAACCGAAGCGACGCTTAAGCCATCGGCAATCGCCATGGCAATAATATCGGTTAGGTAATATTCACCTTGCGCATTTTCATTGGAAAGTTTGGGTAACCATTCATGCAATTTGGCATTGTTGACGCAGTAAATACCTGTATTAAACTCTTTGATTTTGCGTTGTTCATCATTGGCATCTTTATGCTCAACAATGGCTTGAATTTCACCATTTTTACGCACAATACGACCATAACCTGTGGCATCATCCACCGTCAGGGTCACAATGCCAATCCCCGTTTCTGTCGAGGCTTGCAGTAATTTTCTTAAAGTCGCCTCTGTAATACAAGGTACGTCACCCGAGAGAATCAGCGATACGCCATCCATAGGTAACACGGGCAAAGTCACTTTTACAGCATGACCTGTACCGAGTTGTTCGGCTTGTTCAACCCATTCTACATTTTCTTGGGCGAATGCGTGTTGAACCAGATTTCCACCATGACCATAGATGGTAATAATATTTTCGGCATTGAGTTTTTTTGCAGTTTCAATCACATGTCCCAATAAAGGACGTCCTGCAAGAGGTTGTAATACTTTCGGTAAAGTTGAACGCATACGTGTTCCTTTACCTGCAGCAAGAATAATAACGTTAGTAGACATGTGCAATCCTACAAGTTTTAGCTTAAGCCAATCACAAAATATAAATAAATGCAGATGCAGAGGGCAGCCCAAATGCCAGCGATAATATCATCCAGCATAATGCCGAAACCACCACCAACTTGACGATCAATCACGCTGATAGGCCAAGGTTTCCATACATCAAACAAACGAAATAAAGCAAATCCAACTAAGACCCAATACCAGTTCATCGCTCCTAAATAAATGAGCGGTAAAAAGGTAATCGATTGTCCAGCAAACTCATCCCAAACAATACGCCCATCATCATGAACCCCCATCACTTTAGCCGTTTGCCCGCAAATATAGATGCCAACAACAGACATGAGAATTATCGCCAATGTGGCATTCAAAAACCCCAATACCAGCCAAATTGGAATAAACAACAAGGCGAAAGCAGAACCAAAGGTGCCCGGTGCTTTTGGCAGCAGTCCAGAACCAAATCCAACACCGCAAAACACGATACAGCGGTTGAACCAAGACATATTTTTAAAATTGATTGCGGGTTTATGCAAAGTGTTGGTATCCATGAAATTGTAATGGATAGTGTGCACCATCTAGCTCAAAAGTTAATCCCTTTTGTTTGGTAATTTGTCCAATAATCGTAATATTAATATCTAATTTTTGTTGCAAAAGTTTATCGTAATTTAGCGGGCTGATGGTAAAACATAATTCATAATCATCGCCACCTGCTAAAGCGTGATGCCATTGTTTTTCTTGAGGTAAAATATGAAGTGCTTCACTTATTGGAAGTTTGTCTAATTGAATTTGAGCACCGACATTAGATGCTTTGAGAATATGCCCTAAATCTTGGGCTAAACCATCCGATACATCAATCATGCCTGAGGCTAAGCCTTTTAGCTGTTGTCCGAGTTGACAGCGCGGTATCGGGTAATCCAAACGCTTTTGTAGTGCATGACCGAGATGCTGTAAAGCAAAAGCAGCATCACCAACGTGCCCACTGACACAAATATAGTCACCGATTTGCGCACCTGAACGTGTTACGGCTTGACCCGATTCAACCCAACCCAGTGCGGTTACCGAAAGGGTGAGGTGTGGACTTTGCGTGGTATCACCACCAATTAAACTGACCCCAAATTGATCGCAACAATCATATAAACCCTGACTAAAGCCTTTGAGCCAGTCATGATCAATTTGGGGTAAGCTCAATGCCAATAAAATGCTGTGCGGTTTGGCTCCCATTGCAGCAATATCGGATAAATTGACGGCAACAGATTTCCAGCCAATGGCATGTGGAGTGGTGTCTAAAGGGAAATGTCGACCCGCAACCAAAGTATCGGCACAGATGACCAATTGTTGGTTGGGTGGGGGGGTGAGCAAGGCTGAGTCATCACCGACACCTAAGTCGACAGTGTTGCCATCGTTAGATGCAACAGTCTGTCGATTGAAATAAGTGTCAATGATGGAAAACTCAGCCATACAACAAATCTACTGAAAAATTAGTCGGCTTGTTGCTTTTCTGCTGCACGTAAGCTGGTTGCTAAACGGTCTAATACACCATTGATGTATTTATGGCTGTCAGCACCACCAAAGTGTTTAGCAAGCTCAATGGATTCATCTAGAACAACGCGATATGGAATTTCAAGATGATCTTTGAGTTCATATGCGCCTAGACGAAGTACCGCAAGCTCAACGCCATCTAAGGCATTAAGTTCACGGTCAAGCACAGGGATGAGGAGTGCATCCAATGCTTCATGATTGGCAACCACTTGAGTTAACAATTCATGATAATAGCCGAGATCCACTTTGTGCATGGCATTTTCCACACGCGTACGTGCTTCAATCTCATGGACGGGATTGTGGCTCATCTGCCATTCATAAATTCCTTGTACAGCAAAGCGACGTGCTTTACGTTTCGCTGCATAAGTAGCTTGAAGTGTTTGCGACATGCTTTAAATAGCCTTTAACAAGTTAACCATTTCAATTGCAGTAAGGGCAGCTTCGCCACCTTTATTACCTGCTTTTGTACCAGAGCGTTCAATCGCTTGTTCAATACTATCCGTAGTAAGTACACCGTTAATCACTGGTAAGCCAGTATCTAGACCAACAACGCCTAAACCTTTAGCGCATTCACCAGCAACAAAATCAAAGTGAGGTGTGCTGCCACGAATCACAGCACCCAGTGCAATGATCGCATCAAAACGATCTGAAGCGGCAAGTTTTTTTGCAACCACAGGAAGTTCCCATGCGCCAGGCGCGTGAACAACAGTAATATTATCCTCTGATACACCATGACGTTTCAATGTATCAATTGCACCTTCTAATAGATGTTCTACCACAAAGCTATTAAAACGGCCCACTAAAATCGCGTAACGGCCTTCGCTCGCGAGATGTAACATACCTTCAATACGGCGAACTGCCATAGCAACCTCGATGATTTCTTAAGTTGTTTGATTTGCGGTGATATATTCCACCACTTCTAAATTAAAGCCTGATAGGGCATTGAAGCGTAAAGGTGAGCTGAGTAGCTTCATCTTTTCTACGCCTAAATCACGTAAAATTTGTGCACCTACACCAATTGTTTGATATTGCTGAGAAAGTGCTGCATTTGATTTGCTTGGTTTGGGTGTCGTTAAGTTGCTTAAAGCAGGACCTAAATCTTGTAAATGGCGTTGACCAATCCACACCAAAACACCGCGGTCACTGTTGGCAATCTCTTTTAGTGCACGGTCTAAGTTCCATGCAGGTTCGCCATCTTGTTTATTGAGTTTCAATAAATCACGAACTGGGCTAAAGCCATGCACACGAACCGTCGTTACACCTTCTTTAGGCTGACCTTTCACTAAAGCTAAATGAATATCTGGATTACCCAATTCACGGTAACGATACAAATCAAAAGTACCATATTCAGTGTCTAGGGTTTGTTGATCAATACGTTCAACTGTTTGTTCATTGGTCATGCGGTAATGAATTAAATCCGCAATGGTTCCTATTTTTAAACCATGTTTTTCTGCGAAAACTTCAAGGTCTGGACGACGTGCCATGCTGCCGTCTTCATTAATGATTTCACAAATCACAGAGGCAGGTTCAAGTCCTGCAAGACGGGATAAGTCACAACCAGCTTCGGTATGACCTGCACGGTGCAGTACGCCACCGGGTTGTGCCATTAATGGGAAAATATGACCTGGCTGAACAATGTCAGCAGGTTTAGCATGAGCTGCAACAGCCGTTTGAATGGTGTGTGCACGTTCAGCAGGTGAAATACCTGTTGAAATACCTTCCGCTGCTTCAATAGAAAGCGTGAAATTCGTACCATGCTGTGCGCCGTTCGCATCGACCATAAGCGGAAGATTAAGTTGCTGACAACGGTCGCGACTCAGCGTTAAGCAAACTAAACCACGTGCATGCGTGATCATAAAGTTGATGTCTTCTGGACGTACATGTGTCGCAGCAATAACTAAATCACCTTCATTTTCACGATCTTCATCATCCATCAGGATGACCATTTTTCCTGCACGGATATCTGCTACGAGCTCTTCAACGGTATTGAGCGGCATCAATCTTCACCTTCTTTTTGTCTCAAACGACATTTTGCTTGTATTGATTGTTGCATAGTCTAACGTGTTTTGACGTCCTTTGCCTATGCTTATCAGTTTTCCCTAAACTGCCCATTGTTATACACAGTCATAGAATGCTTGAAAAGAGGGCTTTATTTTAAAAGATCAGATTGTGACGAATCTTTAAACATTTGAAATGCATAAATAATGACAAGCTTATGCAAAATGATCGGGGTTTGTCCGATTTTGAGCTACTTTGGTATAAAACGCAGCATAAGCATACGCGCTGCTTTGTGATGAGATCATTGTATTTAAATTTGAGTCATTATTTGATCATTTCCCTTTCTTCATCCTGCTAACCCCTTCATATGATTTAGTCATTATTTATGCCGAAAAAGTGATTGAGTACTGCTCCCAGTAACGAGGTCATCTTATTTTAAAATATAAGAGCATTTTTTTATTTTTAGAGCCATATATTGGGCATAAATAGAGTGTATTTAAGTCGCATGACAAGGTATTTATCGTAAGTATCTTGACTAAATTTTTCTTATTATTGGATATAAAAATAAAACATTTGGTAATTATAATTTTTTATTTTAGCTATATATTTTTAAATTAACAATAAAAATCAATATCTTAATTTTAAAATCCATGCGTGTAAATTTTTGTTAAAATTTGCTTTGAAACCCGACTGAAATGGTATGTTTTCTGTTAATTATTTTAATTTTAATAAAACTACATTTCTAGATAATAATTTTTAAAAGAGGGTAGATGTATGAATGAAAATGTCTTAATTGATAAGATTTCTCATATAGAAAGCAATTTATCAGCAGATATAAAAAATATTAATCTTACGAACACGCCAACAGTCGTCAGACTGAATTTGTCAAAAGATGATATTTTGGAGATACGAAAAGAATATGATAATGCTGTCATTGTTCTAAAAAATGGCGAAGTTATTACCTTAAATGGCTTTTTTAAAGCAGATCATAGCTTGGTATTACATTCTGATCAGAATGAATTGCTCTGGGTTCGGTTTACAGATGAACAAGGGGTATTTTTAGACCCTATTGTTTATAGCAATTTAGAAGAAGTTGAGCTTTTATTATATTCTGATGGTATAGCGAATCCTTTATTATGGGCAGCAATACCATTAGCCGCTGCAGGAATTTTGGCTTGGGCTGGCAACCACGATAACAATAATGATAATCCAGCGAACAATACCACTCCACCCATCCTTGATACCACTCCGCCAATTATTGATGCAATTCAAAAAGACCAAGAGACGATTAGTGTTGAATCGAATGAAGATGGCAAAGTGGTCATTAAAGATCAAAACGGCAATGTTATTGGTGAAGGCAATGTGACTAAAGATGGCAGTGTTGATATTGATTTAACACGACCATTAATTGATGGAGAAGAAGTCACTGTTGAAGTCACAGATGGCTCTGGTAATACAGGTACAGAAATTATTACTGTAGATATAACAGGTTCTATTGGGGAAACAGGACCTACTGGCGCCACAGGTGAAACGGGGTCGACGGGCGAAACTGGTGCTATAGGCGGAACGGGATCTACCGGTGCAACGGGCGATACAGGCGCAACAGGTGCGACTGGTGATACAGGTACAACAGGTGCGACTGGCGGAACAGGCTCTACAGGTGGCACTGGAGCGAATGGAAAATCAGCGCTTGAACTGTTGATTGAAGCGGGTGAATTGCCTGTAGGTTCTACCGTACAAGATCTGATTAAGTATCTGAAAGGCGCGGATGGTACAGATGGTGCCGATGGTCAAGATGGAAAATCTGCTTTAGAGCTGTTGATTGATGCAGGTGAATTACCTGTAGGTTCTACCGTACAAGATTTGATTAAGTACCTGAAAGGTGCGGATGGTACAGATGGTCAAGATGGAAAATCTGCTTTAGAACTGTTGATTGATGCAGGTGAATTACCTGTAGGTTCTACCGTACAAGATTTGATTAATTATCTGAAAGGCACGGACGGTACAGATGGTCAAGATGGAAAATCGGCTTTAGAACTGTTGATTGATGCGGGTGAATTACCTGTAGGTTCTACCGTACAAGATCTGATTAATTATCTGAAAGGCGCGGATGGTGCCGATGGTCAAGATGGAAAATCGGCTTTAGAGCTGTTGATTGATGCGGGTGAGTTGCCTGTAGGCTCTACCGTACAAGATTTGATTAAGTACCTGAAAGGTGCTGACGGTGCCGATGGTCAAGATGGAAAATCTGCTTTAGAACTGTTGATTGATGCGGGTGAATTACCTATAGGTTCTACCGTACAAGATCTGATTAATTATCTGAAAGGTGCTGACGGTGCTACAGGAGCAACGGGTGCTACAGGCGGAACGGGTTCTACAGGTGCGACGGGTGATATTGGCGCAACAGGTTCTACTGGTGTGACGGGTGCTACAGGCGGAACAGGTTCTACCGGTGCGACTGGCGATATAGGTGCAACGGGTTCTACAGGTGTGACTGGYGCTACAGGCGGAACAGGCTCTACCGGTGCGACTGGCGATATAGGTGCAACGGGTTCTACAGGTGTGACTGGCGCTACAGGCGGAACAGGTTCTACCGGTGCGACGGGTGCTACAGGCGGAACAGGTTCTACCGGTGCGACTGGCGATATTGGCGCTACAGGTTCTACTGGTGTGACGGGTGCTACAGGCGGAACAGGTTCTACCGGTGCAACTGGCGATATAGGTGCAACGGGTTCTACAGGTGTGACTGGCGCTACAGGCGGAACAGGCTCTACTGGTGCGACGGGTGATATTGGCGCAACGGGTTCTACCGGTGTGACGGGTGCTACTGGTGCAACGGGTTCTACAGGTGCAACTGGCGATATAGGTGCAACGGGTTCTACAGGTGTGACTGGCGCTACAGGTGGAACAGGCTCTACCGGTGCAACTGGCGATATAGGTGCAACGGGTTCTACAGGTGTGACTGGCGCTACAGGCGGAACAGGCTCTACCGGTGCGACTGGCGCTACAGGCGCTACAGGCGGAACAGGCTCTACAGGTGTGACGGGTGCTACAGGTGCGACTGGCGATATAGGTGCAACGGGTTCTACAGGCGGAACAGGTTCTACCGGTGCGACGGGTGATATTGGCGCAACAGGCTCTACTGGTGCGACTGGTGATATAGGTGCAACGGGTTCTACAGGTGTGACTGGCGCTACAGGCGGAACAGGCTCTACTGGTGCGACTGGCGATATAGGTGCAACGGGTTCTACAGGTGTAACGGGTGCTACAGGCGGAACAGGCTCTACCGG